>DASZPP010000152.1:0-25858 GCA_035549975.1 Opitutus sp. | reverse complement strand
AGAGCCTGGAATATTTTCTGATTTACGGGCCGACGCCGAAGGAGGTGTTGCGCCGGCTCACGGCGCTGACCGGCCGGCCGGCGCTGCCGCCGCCGTGGTCGTTTGGGCTGTGGCTCTCGACCTCGTTCACGACGAGCTACGACGAGGCGACGGTCACGAGCTTCATCGACGGCATGAAGCAGCGCGACCTGCCGCTGCACGTTTTTCATTTCGACTGTTTCTGGATGCGCGAATTCGACTGGTGCAATTTCGAGTGGGATCCGCGCGTGTTCCCCGATCCGGCGGGCCTGCTGCGGCGGCTGCGCGAGCGCGGACTGAAGGTTTGCGTGTGGATCAACTCCTACGTCGGCCAGCGTTCGAAGCTGTTCGCGGAAGGCGCGGCGAAGGGGTATTTCATCAGGCGCACGGACGGTTCGGTGTGGCAGACGGATTTGTGGCAGCCGGGGATGGCGATCGTGGATTTCACCAACCCGGCGGCGCGCGACTGGTTCGCCGGACACATCGCGCGGCTGCTCGACACGGGCGTCGATGCGATCAAGACGGATTTCGGCGAGCGGATTCCGACGGACGGCGTGGTTTACCACGATGGCTCCGACCCGGTGAAGATGCACAATTTCTACCCGGTGATTTACAACGAGACCGTTTTCCGCGCGATCGAGGCGAAGCGCGGGCGCGGCGAGGCGGTGCTGTTCGCGCGCGCGGCTTACGCGTCGGGCCAGCGGTTTCCGGTGCACTGGGGCGGCGACTGCTGGTCGACGTTCGAGTCGATGGCGGAGTCGCTGCGCGGCGGGCTGTCGCTCGGGCTGTGCGGATTCGGATTCTGGAGCCACGACATCGGCGGCTTCGAGGGCACGGCGCCGGCGGGCATCTACAAACGCTGGGCGGCGTTCGGGCTGCTGTCGTCGCACAGCCGGCTGCACGGCAGCACGAGTTACCGCGTGCCGTGGGCCTACGACGACGAGGCGTGCGACGTCGTGCGTTTTTTCACGAAATTGAAATGCCGCCTGATGCCGTATCTGTGGACCGCGGCGGTGGCGGCGCATCGCGAGGGCGTGCCGATGATGCGGGCGATGGCGCTGGAGTTTCCCGACGACCCGGCGTGCGACACGCTCGACCGGCAATACATGCTGGGCGATTCGCTGCTCGTCGCGCCGGTTTTCACGGAGGACGGCGCCGTCGATTACTATCTGCCGGCGGGACGCTGGACGCATCTCTTGAGCGGGGACGTTCAGGAAGGCGGACGGTGGCACCGCGCTCAACACGGCTACCTGAGCCTGCCGCTGTTCGTGCGGCCGGGGACGGTGCTGCCGCTGGGCGCGACCGACGACCGGCCGGATTACGATTTCGCGGCCGACCTGACTTTTCGCGTGTATGAAGTCGCGGAGGGGAGCCGTGCGACGGCGTCGGTGGCGGGACGTGACGGCGCTGAAGCCGCGCGAATCGTCGTCGGCCGCCAGGGCACGCGCGTGAACGCCAGCGTCACCGGCCGGGCGGATGCGCGGTGGCGTTTGCAACTGATGGGGGCCTCGTCGGCCAAGATCGCGCCGGGCGTGCGGGCCAAGGCCGATTCGCTGGGAATTGTGCTCGAACCGGGAAAGGCAGCCCGGGAATTAACTGCCGAAATCCATGGCTGAGCGCGGCAACCTGACATCAGTCGTAGCGACGAGCGCCAGCGAGTCGTTTGTCCGGCTCGCATGGCGCGCGCCGCTACGGCTGCTAGCGCTGACAGCCCGGGGTCGCCGCTGCGGCTCGACCGGCCGCCCGGCTTAGTGCCAAGCTCGCCGCGATCTCCCATGCCCATTTCCAAAAAAGTCCTCCCGACCCGCGCCGCGACGCTCGCCGACGTCGGGCGCGCGGCCGGAGTCTCCGCGATGGCCGCCTCGGCGGTGCTCAACTCGGCGCGGACCTCGTCGCGCATCGCGCCGGAAACGCGCAAACGCATCCTCGCCGCGGCGGCGCGGCTGAATTACCGGCCCAACATCGCGGCGCGCGCGCTCGCCAACCGGCGCATGCACACGCTGGGCGTCGTCGCGGTCACGGATCGCGGCGCGTTGAACCACTATTTTCTCGAGCTCCTCGGCGGCATCCTCGCGACCGCGGGCGCGCACGAGGAAAACACGACGGTGTTTGCGATCCACGACTGGAAAAAGGATGCGGGGCGGCTCCACGGCATGTGCGACGGCCGGATCGACGGGTTGATCCTGCTCGCGCCGACGCTCCCGCGCGCCTCGGCCAGCCTGCTGCCGGCGCACACGCCGTTCGTGGCGCTGCACGCGAACAGCCGGATCCGCAACGTGCTCAACATCGAGAGCGACGAGGAACACGGCGCGCGCCAGATGACGCGGCACCTGATCGCACAAGGCCACCGCGACATCATGCACATCACCGGCCCGCGCGGTTTCATCGGCGCGGAGCGGCGCATTCGCGGCTACAAGCAGGCGCTGGCCGACGCCGGGATTCCGCCGGCCGAGTCGCGCCTGGTGCCGGCCGGCTTCAGCACGGCGGGCGGCCGCGAAGCGCTGATCCAGTGGCTGCGGCACCATCGCGGCGAGCCGCTGCCGACGGCGATCTTTTGCGCGAACGACGGCGTCGCGATGGGCTGCCTCGAGGTTTTTGCGGAGATCGGATTGCGCGTGCCGGACGACATTTCGATCGCGGGATTCGACGACACGCTCGCGGCCCGGCTGACGGTGCCGGCGCTCACGACGGTGCGGCAGCCGCTGCAGGCGATGGGCAGCCGGGCGGTCGAGGCGCTGCTCGATCGCATCCAGCAGCCCGGCAGCTCCGCGCCCCGGGAGCCGATCGTGTTCCCGGTCGAACTGATCGTGCGCAACTCCGTCGGCCGCCCGCCGGCGCCGCCGCGGACCGTGCCGGAGATTTGACGCGCCGGTGCGCGACCGATCAGCCGCAAACGCTCCCATCGTTTTACCCGTGCAGGAATCCAACCCCACCCCAACAACGACAGTCGCACCGCCCTTGGCGCCCGCGGCGGCGGACAAAGTTCCCGTGGGCCAGAAGCTGGCCTACGGTCTCGGCACCTTCCACGACATGTGGGGCCACTGGCTCTACCCGAACCTCGGCTTCCAGGTGTTCAACATCTTCCTCGGGGTGGCCCCGTGGTTGATCGGTGTCGCGCTGTTCTTCAACCGCGTGTGCGACGCCGTCACGGACCCGCTGTTCGGCTGGCTGTCGGACAACACGCGTTCGCGCTGGGGCCGCCGGCGGCCTTACCTGCTGATCGCGGGCGTGCTCGGCGGGCTGGCGCTGCCCTGTCTTGTCGCGGTCGGGCCGGGCTGGGGCGCCTCGCACCTCGATCTCGGGACCTGGAATTTCGGCTGGATCGGACTCGGCACGGCCGATCTGCGGAATCTCGAGGTCCCGCACTACTTCTGGTTCATGCTCGTGACCTCCGCGCTGTTCCTCCCGGTGATGAGTGCGTTCAAGGTGCCGTTCGACTGCCTCGGGTACGAGATGACGCCGGACTACCACGAGCGCACGATCGTGTGGTCGTTCCGCAACGGCGTGCAGAAGTTCGGCGAACTCGGGCTGTTTTTCGCGGCGCAGTTCATGACCTTGAGCGTGTGGGTCGGCGCGACGCGGAGCGAGGTGTTCGCGCGGATCAAGCAACTGCTGACGAGCGGGTCGGCGTGGAGCGCGGCGCCGGCGGACACGAAGCCGAACATCCTGCTCGGCGCGCAGGTTTACTGCACGGTGCTCGGCCTGCTGATGGCGGTGGCCGCGGTGATCATGTTTTTCGTCCTGCGCGAGCGCTACTACGGCAACGTGCTGGCTCGAAAGCAGGAGAAGGTGCGGCTGAGGGAAACGCTCTGGCTGACGTTGAAGTGCCGGCCGTTCCTCATGCAGCTCTTCATGAAGCTGCCTTATGCGCTCGGCACGAGCATGGTGGGGGCGCTCGGTTATTACGACACGGTCTATTACGTGTGCCACGGCGACCTCGGGCTCGGCGCCGTGTGGAATTTCCGGATGGGCATCGCGGGGATGCTGTTTGGATTTGCGGGCATCCCGGTGTTTGCGTTCATCGCCAAACGGCTGGGCAAGCGACACGCCGTGATGGTGATTCTCAGCACGGCGATCGGGGTGTTCATCGCGTCGTGGTGGCTCTACAATCCATCGATCCAGTGGCTGCAAATTTTTGCGACGGGCCTGATCGCGTTCACCGGCGCCGGTTTCTGGATGATGGACGGCTCGATTCGCGCGGATGTGATCGACTACGACGAACTCGAGACGGGGAAGCGGCGCGAGGGTGCGTTCACGGCCTGCGACTCGTGGATTTCGAAGGTCGGCATGGCGATCGGGGCCGGTGCCTCGGGAATCATTCTCTCCGCGACGGGCTTCGATGCGGCCAAGGGCGGCGCGCAGACGGAGCACGCGTTGTTCATGATCCGGCTCCTGTTCGCGGCCGTGCCGGTGGCGGGGCTGATCGTGGCGCTGGTGATGATCATCTTCTTCCCGCTGACGCCGAGGAAAATGGCGGAGATCCGCGCGGCGCTCGAGGCGCGGCGGGGGACGGTGTGACGGCCACGGTCGGCATGAGCGAACGCGCCGCCGGTCATTTCGGCGGGAGCAATTGGATGAACGTCGGCGCGTCGCGGTCGCAGGAGAGCCGGCCATCGTGCTCGTGGAGTTCGACGACCTGGATGGAGCTGCGCCGCAGCGCGAGCGCGTCGCGGTCGTGGGGCGAGATCGTGCCGGCGCGGCCGGGGTGCGTGAAATAGAAACAGAAGGCGCGGCCGCCGGAGACCACAACGCCGGGATGCCCGCCGTTCACGCCGTCGTCGGCGCCGTGACCGGGAACGCCGAGCAGATTCTCCGGCTGCGCGGTCCAGTGCAGAAAATCCGGCGATGAGTAGACGCCGAGGCCGTGCCAGAGGTCGACGAGCATCCATGCGCGGCCTTTCCATTCGAACACGTAAGGACCCTCGCCGGGGCGCTCGCCGACGCCGCTGCATTTCCCGCGATCGACCCACGTGACAAGATCGGCGCTGTCGGCGTAGTAGATGGATTTGTGATCGCGCTCGTTGTTATACCAGAGGCGCCAGGTTCCGTCGGGCAGCCGGTGCACGCACGGATCGATGACGCGGTCGGATGCCAGCTTGAGCGGAACCGCGTCGTGCCAGTGCCGCAGGTCGCCGCTGATGAGGTGAACGATCGTGCGCGGATGCTCCCAATTTTCGAAGATGCCGGGCACGACGGTGAGAAACAGGTGGTGCGAGCCGTCGGGCGCGGTGACGATGTCCGGCGCCCACTCGGTCGGTTGCGCGCTGCCGAGCGCCGGCGGCAGGTCGATCTCGGCGGTGCCGACGTAGTTCCAGGTGCGGCCGGCGTCGGCGGATGCGGCGATGCCGATTTTCGTGCCGTGCACCCAGGCGACGCCGGAAAGGCCGGGCACGTTGGCGCGGCGGTTGGTGTAGAACATCCACCAGCGCCGGACGTGCGGATTCCAGATCACGACGGGATCGGCGGCGCCGTCGTAAACGGGATCGCGGAAAAGCGGCTTCGGCGCGGAACGCGAGGCGGGCGCATCGGTGGCGCCGTCGATTGCGCGGACGCGTTCGCGCTCGTGGGACGGCGGGTTGGGTTGATTGAGCGCAAGCATGGGCCGCCCGGCGAAGGGCTGGAAATGCATCGGATGGCCGCCGTCGGCGGCGAAGCTGGCTGCGGGAACCAGGAGAAATATGACGGTGATGCGGAGGAGCGAGCGGATCATGGGGCGGAAGGGGGTGAACGCGGCCGCGGGGCGGGGCCGTAATCCGCAGGCTGGGCGGCCGGCGCGGCACTTCAAATTGCCTGAAATTTGACCGTCAATCCGAGGCGACGCGAAGCGCTGCCGCCCGAGACCGTGAGCAAGCGCCCGTCGTTCGCCGGGAATCTGACGATGCGGCGTGACGACAAAACTCCGTAATGCGGAGTTTCGCTGGTGATGGGAGTGCTGCAGCGGGAACGGAAACCGATTCTGGCGGGGACGGTGAGCCATCATCCTCGTGGCAAGCCGGGGGGCATTCGAGCTGCACATTCTCCAGGTTCATCGAAGCGGATCCGGCCTTCGTAGCGGCGAGCGCCAGCGAGCCGACGAGCCACGGCGCGCTGGCGCTCGCCGCCGCACTCGCCAAGCCGAAGCAGGCTTCGGTGGTTTGGGACCCAAAGCGGATGAAATTAAATCGTGCGGCGAGCCGCGGGGGTGAACGCGCGTCGAGCCGCAATTCCAAATCAGGGAGCGGCGAAATCGTGGACCTCGGCGGCGGCGAGGAGGAAGGCGCCGACCGCGAAGACGTCGGTGTGATGTGGATCGAAATTCCCGGGCGCGCTGCCGATCGGCTGGACATGCTCGAGTTTGCCGTCGGGCGTGACGCAGGCGGCGAGGGCGTTCCACGCGCGGCGGATCGCCGGCTCAGCGCGGGCGCGGTCGAGCAGGCCGTGATTCACGCCGGCGGCGAGACCGAAGGCGAAAAAGGCGCTGCCGCTGGTCTCGCGCGCGGGATGAGCGGCCGGGTCGAGCAGGCCGCCGCGCCAGAGGCCGTCGGGCTGCTGTGCGGCGAGAATGGCGGCGGCCATTTCGTGGTAGAGCGCGACGTAGCGCGGATAGTCGGGATGGTCCCTGGGGAAAAGCGCGAGCACGCGGACGAGAGCGGCGAACACCCAGCCGTTGCCGCGCGACCAGTGGACGGTTTTTCCGTTGGGCTCGCGCCGGTGGAGAAAGGACGCGTCGCGGAAGTAGAGACCGACGGCGCGATTGTAGAGAAGGTCCGTGGTGCGCCACCACTCGCGGTTCATGAAATCGAGATAGCGGCGATCGCCGGTTTCGTGCCACATCAGCAGCCACGACATCGGGCCCATGAAGAGGGCGTCGCACCACGTCCAATGGTCCGTCGCGTTGGGCTGGCCCCAGTCGAAACTCGCGGCGGACGGGTGCGCGAGGATTTCGTCGAGCCGTTGCCGCGACGGTTCGAGCATGCGCGGTTCGTGGAGTTCGTGATAAAGTTCGAGGTAGGCTTGGATGACGCAGTGATCGTCGGCGTGGTAGAGACGGTCGCCGGGCTGCCAGTGGTTGCCGTCGGCCTGCCGGATCATGAGTTCGCGATAACGGCGGTCGGGCGCGATGCGATCGAGGGCAAGCGTGCCGAGATAAAACGGCGCAATTTCCCAGCCGCGCGGGTCGCGATCCTTCGGGCTGGGCAAATGCAACCATTGCCAGTCGGCGACGCGCTGCGCGAGCGCGAGCGTGTCGGCGGCGACGAGGGGAGCATCGAGATTTGGCTGCGCTGCCGGATCGGCGGACGCGGCCGGCGCATCCGCGGAATCGGCGGCGGACGCGCTGACGGCGCCGGCGCAGCAAATGAAAAGGGCGGCACAGAGGGTGAATTTGGGGTGGGGCATCGGCGAAGCATGACTGGAGGACGGCGCGACGGGATATTCAATGCCGCAGATTTCCGTCGCTGCGGACCATCCGAATTTGCGACGGTTGCAGCGGACGAACGCGGCGCCATGGGGAAGTGGCCGCCATGATGGCCGATCCTCCGAACCCTCCCGGCATGTCGCGTCGCTCGGCGATCAAATTGATCGCGTCGGCGGCGGGCGTGTCGGCCGTGGGCTGGCCCGCGCTGCGGTCGACGGCTCGTCAATCGAGCGCAAACCCACCAACCTTGCTTCCTCCCATGAAAACGTTGTTTCACGGCGCCGCCTATTATCCCGAGCTCTGGCCCGAAACGGACATCGAGCGCGACATCGCCGGGATGAAGCGGCTCGGCATCAGCATCGTGCGCATGGGCGAGTTCGCGTGGGCGAAGATGGAGCCGGACGAGGGCCGGGCCTCGTTCGAGTTTTTTGTGCGCGTGATGGACCGGTTGCACGTGGCGGGAATCGGCGTCGTGTTCTGCACGCCGACCGCGGCGCCGCCGGTGTGGCTGACCTACGGGCATCCGGAGCGGTGCTTCGTCGACGAGGACGGACGCGTGATGAGCCACGGCGCGCGCCAGCATGCTTCCTATGAAAATCCGGACGTGCGCGC
This sequence comes from Opitutus sp., assembly GCA_035549975.1. Taxonomy (GTDB): domain Bacteria; phylum Verrucomicrobiota; class Verrucomicrobiia; order Opitutales; family Opitutaceae; genus Opitutus. The sequence goes on along the minus strand of DASZPP010000152.1, from coordinate 17,832 downwards.
AGCGTGCCTGCGGATCGCCGAGGCGTGCGGAACGGCGTTGGGCCGGCATCCGGCGCTCGTCGCCTGGCAGATTGACAACGAGCTGAAGTGCCACGTCGCGGAGGATTTCAATCCATCGGCGATCGCGCACTGGCACGAGTGGCTGGCAAACCGCTACGGCACGATCGAGCGATTGAACGCCGCGTGGGGCGCGGAAATCTGGAGCGAACGCTACCAGCGTTTCGAGCAGGTGCCGGCGCCGGTGCGCACGCCCTTTTTGCACAACGCGTCGCTGACCACGGCGTGGCGGATGTTCTCGCGCGAGAGCATCGCGGAATTTCTCGACGCGCAGTGCGCGGCGCTGCGGCGGCACTCGAGCGCGCCGATCACGCACAACCTGAACATCGGCTTCTCGGTGAGCCTCGAGCGGATGTGCGCGGGGCTCGATTTCGCGGCGTTCGACAACTATCCCGATTTCAAGCACTGGAGCGCGATCGTCCTCGACAACGACCTGTTTCGCGCGGCGAAACCGGGCCGGCCGCACTGGCTGATGGAGACGAGCGTCTCGCACAACGGCTGGCTCGGGAATCACGAGACCGCGCACCCTCCGGGATTTCTCGTCGCCGAGGCGGTGTCGTCGTATGCGCTCGGCGCCGCGGCGGTGTGCTACTGGCTCTGGCGGCAGCAGCGGACCGGTTGCGAGCTGCCGCACAGCGCGATCATGAGCGCGTGGTTCAAGCCGTCGATCGGCTATGCGCAGGTCGAGGCGGTCGAGGCCGCGCGGAGGCAGCTCGAGCCGCTGCTGCTCGCGAGCCGGCCGGCGCCGGCGGACGTGGCGCTGACGTGGTCGGATCTCGGCCGGGCGATGCTTTTGACCGAGCCGCTCGGCGCGAACCGCACGCATCACGTGAGCTACAACGGAACGATCGGCGAATGGCACCGCCTGCTGCTCGACGCCGGCCTGCATCGCGACGTGCGTTTCGAGGGCGCGGCGCTCGATGGGCTGAAGCTGCTCGTGACGCCGGCGATGCCGCATGCGAGCCCGGAATTTCTCGGACGCGTGGAGGAATTCGTGCGCGCCGGCGGCGTGTGGATTTGCGCGCCGACAACGGGCACGCGGACCGCGGAGCACGGCAATCCGACGGACGCGGGGCTCGGCGCGATCGACAAGCTCGGGGGCGTCGAGACGGTGTTTTCCTATCCGGTGACGGGCACGGATGCCGTCGGTGAGGCGTTCGGCCTGAGCGCGCCGCTCGCCGGCTGGTGCTCGGCGCTGCGGCCGGCGGGCGGCAGTGCGAAAGTCGTGGGCGTGCTGAAGACGGAACTCGCGCCGGGGCTCGCATTCCTGACGGAACGGACGCTCGGCATCGGCGCGGTCGTCGTGCTCGGCGCGTTGCCGGAGGGAGAGTCGGGAAAAAAATTGCTCGCGGCGATCGTTTCGCACTACGCGATGCGGGCTGGCGCGCAGCGATTCGAGGTCACGCCGGGAACGCTGGTCTGCCCGCGCGTGGGCGGAAGGGGGGGAAAATTCTGGATCGTCGTGAACATGGACGGTGCCGGCGGCGAACTGCGTCCGACCGGCGCCGTGCGCGACGCGCTGACGCGAAAGACGGTCGCCGCCGGCGCGATCAAGCTCGGCCGCTACGAATGGCGGGCGCTGCAGCTGGCGTGACGCGAAACGTTCGACAACCTGCGATCAATATCCGGCGGGCGCAGCGGCGGTGGCTGCAGGAGCGATCGCGGCGAGCTTGGGTGAGCCGGGGGTGAAGCCGCGTTGCAAGGCCTCGCGGAGGATCGGCTCGGTGGCGGTGGCGCCGATGCGCGTCACGCCGAGCGCACGCACGCGGAGCAAATCGTCGAGCGTGCGGACCCCGCCGGCGGCCTTGATCTGGACCGAGGGCGGGCAGTTTGTGCGCATGAGCTTGAGGTGTGCCTCGGTTGCGCCGCGGTAGTTGTAGTCGCCGTTCGGCTGTTTGACGAAACCGTAGCCGGTCGAGGTTTTCACGAACGCGACGCCGACTTCGGAGGAGATCCGGCAGAGGTCGACGATGGATTTTTCCGGGAGGTAGTCGTTTTCGAAAATGACCTTGAGGATCGCGCCGCGGGCGACGCAGGCGGCGTTGACGGCGGCGATGTCGGATTTCACGTAAGCGAGGTCGCCGCCGAGGGCGCGGCCGATGTTGACGACCATGTCGATCTCGCGCGCGCCCTGGGCGAGGGCGAGCTCGGTTTCGGCGACTTTGATCGCGGTGTGGCTGTTGCCGTGCGGGAAGCCGATGACGGAGCAGACGAGGACGCCGCTGCCGGCGAGGAGTCCGGCCGCACGCGGGACGTAGTAGGGTTTCACGCAGGCGGTCGCGGCATCGAATTTCGCGGCGAGCGCGCAACCGGCGTCGAGCTGCGCGTCGGTCATGGTCGGGTGAAGCAGCGAGTGGTCGATCATCTTTGCGAGATCGAAGGCGGTGGGTTGGGCGGGCGGGTTCATGGAGTCGGAGAACGGAGAATGTTCGCGAGCGCGCCGTGGGCGGCGAGTGATTTGTCCGGCGTCGCGAGCGCCGCGCCGATTTCGGGATGGTCGACGCAGAAGGCGGCGACCTCGGCGTCGGTCATGACAAAGAAGGCGGTCGAGAGTGCGTCGGACACGGCGGCGGTCTGGGCGAGGGCCCACGCGCGGCGCGTGCGCGCGGCGGGCGAGCGGGTGCGCGGGTCGACGAGGTGCTCGCCTTTGACGGCGATGCCGGAGCCGCTCAGCGCGGAGTGAACAAGGGAAAGGGTTCGCGTGGCCGCTTCGTCGCCGATTCCGACGGGCCAGCCGGGCTGACCGGACGGCGCGGCGAGGGTGAGCGCGGTGCTGCCGCCGCTTTGGAGGCAGGCGGCGGAGATGTCCCAGTCGTCGCGGAGAAGGGCGGCGAGGCGGTCGAGCGCGTAGCCCTTGCCGATGGCGCCGAGGTCGAGTTGCAGACGCTCGCAATGCGCGGTGAGCGTGTGGGCGGCGGGATCGAGGGTGAAGGGTGGAGCGAGCTGAGAGCTGAGAGCTGAGGGCTGGGAGCTCAAGGCGGAGCCGTAGGCGCAGTCGAAGGCGCGGTTGGTTGCGATCGAGATTTCGGCAGCGAGAAGGAGGCATTGCAGCGCGTCCTCGCCGATCGCAATCGTGGCGCCGGAAGCGAGGCGGTTGGCGCGGGAGATGTCACTGGTCTCGACGAAGCGGCTGAGCTCGTTCTCGAGGCGGTCGAGCTCGCGCCAGAGATTGACCGCGGCCTGGCGGGCGTAGTCGGGCGGCTGGTCGGCGATCGTGATCGCGAACGTGGTCGCCATGGCCTCGTGTTGAAACTCGAGCCAGTTCATCGATGGAGTCGTCGACGGAGCCGGAGCATGGCGACGAACGGATGCCACCAGAGCTGGCGGAAACCGAAATGGGCGCGACCGCGGATGCGCGGGTGATGGCGGACGGGAAATTCGCCGACGCGAAATCCGGCGGCGACGGCGACGGCGGGGATGAAGGATTGGAGGAGTTCGAACGGGAACAAGATGGCGACGACCGCGCGACGCATGACCCGAAGCTGGCAGCCGGCGTCGTGAACGCCATCGCGCAGGAGGCGGCGGCGGACGGTGTTGGCGAGGCGCGACATCCCGCGGCGGAGGAGCGAATCGTGCCGCGTGATGCGCCAGCCGCAGGCGAGGTCGAGTTGATGGGCCTCGACCGGAGCGAGGAGCGTGGAAAAATCGCGCGGGTCGTTCTGGCCGTCGCCGTCCATCGTGAGGATGATTTCGCCGCGCGCGGCGCGGAGCCCCTCGAGCAGCGCGGCGGCCTGGCCGAGGTTTCGCGGATGGGTGAGCGCGCGACATGCGGGATGGTTCTTCGTTGCGGCGGTGATGTCGCGCGCGGTGCCGTCGGTGCTGCCGTCATCGACGAGGATCACCTCGAATCCGCCGGGCAGCGGGGCGAGCACGGGCAGTGCGGCCTCGAGCAGCGGCGGAAGGTTGCCGGCTTCGTTGTAGAGCGGGATGACGAGCGAGTAGCGCGGCGGCGTCATGAGCGGGGCGTGAACACGACGCAGAGAAAACCCGGACGAAGGCCGAGATACGTTTCGCGGTAATCGCCGTGCAACCGGGCGCGAACGGCCGGTGCGAGTGCGGCGGAGGTGATGACGAGGGCGCCATCGCAGTCGGCGGGCGGCGTGGTCCAGTAGCCCACGCGAGACAAACCGCGAAAATACCACGGGAGCGGCCAGTATTCCGCGCTGATCACGCGGATGACGGCGCCGGGATTGCGAGCGAGCGCGGCATCGGCGCGGGCGCGGAATTTCAGGACGTCGGGCGAACTATGGACGTAGGCGTAGGGATTGCGCGGGTCGGCCGGCCGCAGGATCGTGACGAGGTCGGTTTGTCGGACCTGAAACGCGAGCGCGACAGCGGCGACCGGCAGGCTGAGCCACAGTTTCGGGAGTGCGGCGAGCGCACCGGCCGCGAGAAGCGCGAGGCCGGGCACGAGGTGAATCGCATGCCACGGCGTCTTGTAGGGCGTGAGCGAAAGAACAGCGGCGATGATCAACGTGTAGACCGTCGCCCATCGCAGGAACGCCCAACGCAACGAAGACGACGGGCTCGCCCAGGCTCGCTCCGACGACGCTGGAGACGGTGCGGGGTCCCGGCCGGAAGCCCCGGAGCCGTTGTCATATAATGTATGACAATTGCTCGGAACGCGGCGGGATTTGAGCGACACAAACGCGAGAGCAGCGCCGGCGAGGGCGAGGAGCGTGAAGGCGATTTGTTGGAAGAGCAGGCCGCCCTCGCGGTGCCCGCCGAAGAGGCGGAGATAATACCACCACGGTTTTTCGTGACCAGTCTCGCCGCCGCCGGCACGATGCAGGCCGTAGACAACGGCGGTGAAGGCGTCGCGGACGCCGGCGAAATGGGTGCCAAAGGAGGAGTAGAGCAGCGCGGCCGTAATGAGCGCGCCGATCGTGGCGGCGACGGCGGCGCGAAGGATGCCGGGCGACGCCGGGGCGGGCAGCGGTCGTGCGGCCAGCAGGGCGACGACGCCGGCGACAAGGAAAAGCGGCGCGGTGATCTTGGTGGATTCGGCCAGGCCGATGCAAAGACCTGCGGCGATGGCCCAGGCGAGATGGCCGGTGCGCCACCAGCGTTGGGCACAGGCAAAGGTGGCGAGGATGAAGGTGACGAGGAGCGTTTCCTGGATGAAATAACGGCCGTAGTAAACAGCCGGCGGCGAGACGGCGAGAAAGGCGGCGGCGGCGAGGGCGAGGTAGGTTTGGTTTTGGGTTTTGAGTTTTGGGTTTTGAGCTTGGGTTTCCGGCGCAATGGGAGGCGCGACGGATCCGGCGGCGGCAGTTTCCGACGGGCGCGAGGCCGGTCGGAGACCGACGGAACTGTCGGAGGGGGCCTGAATGCGCGACGAGGGCGTCGCGCCCCCAAGGGGAAGCGCGAGGAGGAAAATGAGGACGATGGCGGCGGTGCCGAAGAGAGCGGGGACGAGACGGACGGTCGTTTCGTCGAGTGAGGCGAGCGTGTGCTGGCCGCGCAGCCAGGCGATCGGGAGGGCAGCGTAGTAGAGGGTCGGGCCGTGATGATCGCGCGGATCGAAGGCGTAGTGCCCGGTTTCGAGGAGCTGGCCGAATTTGACGGCCTGGTTGGCCTCGTCGGAATGCATCGGGCGGGCGGCGAGGTCGCGCGTGCGGAGCCAGAGCGCGACGAGGGCGATCAATGCGATCGGCAGCCAGCGGCGCAGGGCGAGGGGCATGAGTGGAGGTTGAGCGATGCGCCGGGTCGGGACAAGAAAGAGGGCCGGTCGGAGACCGGCCCTACGGGAGGCGATGTTCTTTCGGCTTCGTCGCAGTTACGACGATCTCGGAGTGCGGCAGGCTTCCGGAGCTTCGGATCGAAAGCGGCAGAGGGCTGCCTCACTCCAAAGGAGCTACGACTTTTGGCCGTAGACTTCGACTTCGACGTAGTGGTTGAGCTCGTCGGAGGTGTTGCCGTTGCTGTAAAGGCGGACGTAGCGGGCGGAGGTTTCCTTCGCGTCGATCAGGCGGCCTTCGTAGGTCTCGATGTAGGCGAGGTCGCTGCCTTTGCCGAGGCCGGAGGAATTGTCGTCGTCGTTGTTGAAGAGCGTGGTCACGCCGGTCTTGAAGTTCGGGTCGTCGGAGACCTGGACGATCACGTCGTGATAGGCGCGGGCCTGCGAGTGGTAGTGCCAGACGACGATCGCGGCGAGCTTCGCGGGAGCGCCGAGGTCGATCTGCGCCCACTGGAGACCGGGCCCGAGCTCGACGTAGCTGCCTTCGTCGCCGGACTTGTCGCCGTCGGTGAGATAGCTGAGGTCGCCGATGACCGGGAACGAGTCGCTGGCGGTGACGGGTTTGTTCTTCGAGAGCAGCACGGTGCCGACGGGCACCATGAAATCGGGCCGGCGGCCGACGCGCGGTTTCTCGAGGTTGGGCAGCGAGATCGGGCGCGGGGTGCCGACGAAGAGCGGCTTGGGGAGATCGAGCTTGAGGGGAACCTTGTCCTCGGCGTGCGAGGCGGTGGTCAGCGTGGCGAGCGAGCCGAGGGCGACGAGGAGGGAGAGGGCGAGGCGGGATTTCATGAAGAGTTGCGGAAGCGATTGGACAGATGGCGCGCCAAATGGATTCTTCGCTTCGCTCAGAATGACAGATTTTGGGAGGATTTGAGCAATTGGAGATGGTGCCGGCTGGAAGCCGGCGCTACTCAGGCGGTGAAGTCTTCGGGGGCGAAGTGCAGCATTTTCTGCGCGGCGACGGCGTCGTTGACGCCGAGGACGGTGACGGCGGTGGCGAGGGCGACTTCGCCGGGGCAGTTGAGCGGCGTGCCGTGACGGATGGCGTCGAAGAAGTTTTCGAGGTGCGGCTGGTGGATCGGCAGGTCGAGCGTGACGGGCATGTCCCACGAGGAGAGGGCGGCAGTCTCACGGACGTCGACGACCGAGGCGCGCGGCGGGGCGAGAGTGAAATTCGGGCGCGGTTTTTCCCACGGTGCGACGGGCGGCGGGGCGCCCTCGCCGGAGGTCGAGCGCTTGATGAGGCCGGTGGCGGCCCAGTGCTCCCACTCGGGGGCGCGGGCCTCGCGGTAGAGTTTCGTGTACTTCGGGTTTTCCGACATCTTCAGCGTGCCCTCGTCGCCCATGAACGACTCGTGATAGCCGCCGCCGGCGCTGGTCGTCGTGAGGACACCGTAGACGGAGCGCACGACGCCGTGGGGCGTCTCGAACTCGTAAATGGCGGTGACGTTGTCATACCATTCGTGCGTCGTGTAGTAGTCGACGCCGCCGCCGGCGAGGACGGAGCGGGGGTTGCACTTGAGGAACCAGTTGAAGACGTCGATCTGGTGCGCGCCGAGGTCGGAGATCGGGCCGCCGGCGTATTTCTTGAACCAGCGCCAGTTTCGGAACTGGTGCATGTTCTCGTAGCCGTATTGGTGGAGCTTGGCCTCGGGGATCTCGAATTTCTTCGGCCAGCCGAGGTCCTCGGTGACGGCGCGGTTCCACTGGGCGGCGGCGTTGGTGACGCGGCCGAGGAGCTTGTGATCGTAGACCACCTGGTCGCGGGCGTAGAGATAGCGCGGGTTGCTCCGGCGCTGGTGGCCGACCTGGAGGAGCTTTTTCGTCTCCCGCGCGGTGCGAACCATCGAGCGGGCGCCCTCGGGCGTGTTGGACATCAGCTTCTCGCAGTAAACGTGATGGCCGGCGCGCAGGCACGCGTTGGTGTGCTCCGCGTGCATGAAATCGGGCGTTGCGATGATCACGGCGTCGAGATCGGGCACGGCCGAGAGCATTTCCTTGTAGTCCTCGAACGGCTTCGGATCGTGGCCGAATTTCTCGAGGAGCCGCTGGCCGTAGGTGCGGTTGTAGTTCCAGATGTCACAGACGGCGCGGAAGCGGATGTCGGGAATCTTGAGCGCGGCGTTGAGGAGGACGCGGCCCTCCTCGCCGCAGCCGATGAGGGCGACGTTGAGCGATTGCGTTCCGCCGGACGACGGTCCCGCGGCGCGCGCGATGTAGGGCGCGGCGAGGATGGCGGCGCCGAGCTTGGCGCCGGACACGAGGAAGTCGCGGCGGGTGAGGGAGGGAGACGAGTCGGGCATCGGATTAGTCGCGCTTGTCGGGCCAGAGGGCGAGCCGGTCGTGGCGCACGAGGACGAGCGCGCCGGCGATGAGGCCAACGTAGATGCCGAGCCAGGCGGTGCCCTGCTGCTCTTGCACGGCCATGAGGCCGAAGGCGAGGCCGACGTAGACGAGGCCGGTGACGAAGAGCGTGAGGCGGGACTTCACGCCGAGGATGAGCAGTCCACCGAGGAGCGTGAGGACGTAGCCGAGCGTCATCGCGAAGTCGGTGGTCATCCACAGCGGCAGGAACGACGCGCCGGTGATGCCCGCGGCCATGTGGTGCATGTTGTCGCTGTAGTTCGCGGCGGAGTAGGTGCCGCCTTTCTCGAATTTCTCGATGCCGGCGAAAAGCGTGCGCAGGCCGAGAAAGAGCCGGAGCACGAGAAACGCGAGCGTGTGGCCGCAATTCCTGTCGGGGTGGGAGGAGGGTTCGTCACTCATGGTTTTGAATCAAATCAGACGCCGAAGCCGGGGCGGAAGTTTTCCGAGACGTAGCGGTTGGCCTCGGGGAGGTTGGTAACTTTCATCGAATCGGAGTCCCATTCAAGCGCGCGGCGGGCGCGGATGGCAACATTGCTCAACAGGACGGTTTCGGTGAGCCGCGCGGAGTTTTCGAAGCGGGAGCCGGCGGGCGTGCCGCCCTTGCAGGCGCGAACCCACTCGTGGAAATGGCCGCCCTCGATGCGCGGGATCGTCTTCGGCGGGAACGACGGCGCGAGCTCCTGCATCTTTTTTTCGGGAATGATCCGGACGCTGGAGTAATAGGTGTCGGCGAATGCCGTGGCCTTGCTGCCGACGATGAGCGTGCCGTTGGGCTGCAACGCGCGGTTCAATTCGAGCTCGGGCGGGAGCACGGGCATGAGTCCGCCGTCATACCATTTCCAGGTGACGGCGGGCAGGTTGCCGCGAGCCGGGAATTCGTAGGTCACGACCGAGGCGGTCGGCGGGCTGATCTCCGTCTGCCGCGCGCTGATCGCCTCGATGTGCGTGGGCTGCGTGAGATCGAGCGCCCAGTAGGCGCCGTCCATGATGTGGCAACCCATGTCCCCGAGCGCGCCGGTGCCGAAATCCCAGTAGCCGCGCCACGTGAACGGCAGGTAGGCCGGGTCGTATTCGCGCGGCTGGGCGACGCCGAGCCAGAGGTCCCAGCTCAAGGTCGACGGAACGACCGGCATCATCTTGCTGTGGTCGGGGGCACCGACGCCCTGCGGCCAGATCGGGCGGTCGGTCCACGAATGGAGCTCGCGGACCTCGCCGAGGATGCCGGCCTGGATCCATTCCTTGAGAATCCGCCAGCCCTCGTGGGCATGGCCCTGGTTGCCCATTTGCGTGGCGACTTTTTTTTCGCGGGCGACCTTCGCGAGCTCGCGCGCCTCGGCGATCGTGTGCGTGAGCGGTTTCTCGACGAACACGTGCTTGCCGAGCGACAGCGCGGCCATCGCGATCGGGAAATGCATGTGGTCCGGCGTCGAAACGGTGACGGCGTCGATCTGGTTGCCGAGCTGGTCGAGCATCACGCGAAAATCGCGGAAGCGGGGGACCGCGGGAAATTCCTGGAAGGTCTGGGCGGCGCGGTCGTCGTCGACATCGCAAAAGGCGACGAAATTTTCGGCCCGCAGCCCGCGGATGGCGGAGCGGCCCTGGCCGCCGACGCCGCAGAGGGCGATGTTGAGCCGGTTGTTGGGCGACTGGCCGGACTGGCTGCGGAGGAGGGAGGGAAAGCTGAGCGCGGCGGACGCAAGCGAAGCGGACTTGATGAACGTGCGGCGGGAGATGGCAGAAGACATGGGGCGAGAAAAACGGCCGCCGGGGGTGCGATCGCGAGGGAGGCTACGACTAACGGCCGATCGCGCCCTTCGTCGAGCGCGGAGAACGGTTTGACCAAATGATTAGCGCAAAGCGGTCGGACAAACAGACGGACTTCAGGCGACACGCAAGCCCTCGAAACGTGATGTCGCGACGGCGCGTCGCGTCACAGGTGGAACGCGATTCGCGTTTGCCGCGGCGCCGGTGATGGACATAGGTGCCCGGCTGCCTTCAGCCTGATCGCCATGGCGAACTCCAATCCGCAACCTTCGGTCACGAATCAAGCCGCCCCGGCGGCGCCCAGCGCGGAGGAGGTGCAGCAACACGACGCGTGGTTCACGGTCACGCCCGATCCCTGGCGCGAGGTCGCGCTGCTGGAGTTCGGGGGCGACCGGACCTTCGCGAGCACGATCAACCGGATGGTGGTCAACGCGGAGCCCGCCCAGCGGCCGGCGCTCGAGGCGAAACTGCTGCAAGTGCTGGCGCGGCCGGAACTGACCGATGCCGCGCGCCAGTTTGTTTGCCGGATGCTCGGATTGATCGGCTCAAAGGCCTGTGTGCCGGCGGTCGCGGCGCTGCTGGCGGACGACCGCACGGCGGACGATGCGCGGCTCGCCCTCGATTTCGTCGCCGATCCGAGCGTGGACGAGGCTTATCGGGCGGCGCTGGGGAAAATCCGCGGATCGGCGTTGATCGGACTGATCGGAAGCATCGCGGAGCGCCGCGATGCCGCGGCGGACGAACCGTTGACGAAGCTGGCGATCGACGAAACGCAAAGCCGGGATGTGCGCGAAGCGGCCGAGCGCGCGGTGAAGCGACTGGGCCGGCGCTGAACGCCGGGCAGGCGAGGCGACGCAACGCGATTGCGACGCTTCGCGAAGGCGGCGCGCCGTCGCGGAAGGAATTGCGCTCGACTCGCGGAAACGCAGACCCAGAGATGGACGGGCAATTACCCCTGCGATGCTCAATGTGCCCGAGAACGACTGTTGGTTTCGCGACGAGGTGCAGATTTACGAGAATGCGTTGAGGACGTGGCTGGCGGGGAAGTTTCCCGCCCTTGTCGATGTGGATAACGTGATCCAGGAGGCGTTGATGAGAGTGTGGCGGGCGCACACGACCACGGCGATCCAGTCGCCGCGCGCACTCTTGTTCGCGGCGGCCCACAACCTGGCCATCGATCAACTCAGACGTCAGAATATCGTTCCGATGGACTCGCTAGCGGAAATCGGGGATCTGACCGTCATTGAAGAGAGTCCAACGCCGTCGGAAATCGCGGCGCGCAACCAGGAACTCGAGCTCTTGACCAAAGCCATTCAATGTTTGCCGGAGAAATGCCGCCAGGTGCTGACCCTGCGAAAAATCTACGGTTTGTCGCAAAAGGAAATCGCGCGCCAGCTCGGGATCAGCGAGCACACGGTCGAGGCGCAGGTCGGCAACGGCATCCGGCGCTGCGCTGCTTTTTTCGAGCGGCTTGGTCTGCCGTGATGCCGATGGGAGATTCCGGTCAATCCCGCTCCGTGGTCGAAGCCGCCGCCCGCTGGCTGGCGCGGCGCGACCGTGGACTGTCGGCTGCGGAGCAGGACGCCTACCTGCAGTGGCTGCATGAAAGCCCGGAGCACGGGCGGGAGATTGCGCGGCAGGACCGGGCGTGGAATCGCCTCGATGCCTTGCGGGACTGGCATCCCGCGCACAGTTCCCACCCGAATCCCAATTTGCTCGCGCGGCCGATCCGGCGGAAATGGCTGTGGGGTTCGCTCGCCGCGGCGGCGGCGGCGGCAGCGATGGGCCTGGCGATGTTTTCGTGGCGAACGGCGACCGACGTCCCGGACGCCCACCATCGCACCATCGTGCACCCGGGTCCGCGGCGGATGACGCTGGCGGACGGTTCGCTCGTGGAATTGAACGCGGGGGCGAAGCTGGACGTGCGTTTCACGGCCGAACGGCGCACCGTGCACCTCACGCAGGGCGAGGCGCATTTCATCGTCGCGAAAAATCCGGCGCGTCCGTTTGTCGTCGAAGCCGGCAAACTCGCCGTGCGGGCGGTCGGCACCGCCTTCGACGTGAATCTCGGGTCGCAGGCCGTCTCGGTGCTGGTTACCGAGGGGAATGTGCAACTCGCCGAGCTCAAGCCTTCGGGCGAGCCGTCGCTGTTGGGGAAATTGACGGCGGGCCAGCAGGCGACGGTGAAAGGGCATCGGGTGCCGTCGGGCGAGCCGCTGGTGCAGATCCGCGACTTGAGCCCGGGGGAGGTGAGCGCTGCGCTGGCCTGGCAGTCGCTGCGGCTGGAATTTTTCGATCTGCCGCTGCGGGACGTCGTGGCGGAATTCAACCGTTACAACAGCCGGAAGCTCATCGTGGCCGACGACGCGACCGGCGACATTTTGATCGGCGGTATTTTTCGGGCGGACAACGTGGAGGCGTTCGTCCGCCTGTTGAATGTTGGTTTTGGCGTGGGGGCCCGCCCGCAGGGCGACGACCTCGTGCTTTCGCACCATTAACTCGTGAGCCGGATCGGGCCGGCGGGCGCTGTTTTGGCGCCGCGCGCGAGCTGATCCGACCGGAGAGGATGGAAGACAGTCCCCGCCGCCGCGCTGCGGGCCGGCCGCGCGAGGCAAAGGACGATTAACGGAAATGCTCCGGCGGTTCGTCTGATCCCATAACGGGCATGACCTGCCGTTACCGAACCCCTCAACGAGCCAGCCGTTTTTCCGCACGCACGATTCGCGCGGAGTGGAACTTTTTTTATCCCGTATGAATGCTACATACCGTAAGACTATGGCCGCGCTGCTTGCCCTGGCAGGCGCCTGGCCACTCGCCGCGCAGACCCCTGCGCCAGCCTCCAACTCAGGACCAGACCAAGATCAAACGGTCACTTTGTCGCCCTTCGAAGTATCGGCGACCCAGGACCGCGGCTATCAGGCCACGCAAACGCTGGCCGGCACCCGCATTCGCACCAATCTCGCCGACGTAAGCTCGGCGATTCAGGTCATCACGAAGGAGTTCATGCAGGATGTCGGAGCGACCGACAGCGGAACCTTGCTCCAGTACACGACCAACGCCGAAGTGGCGGGCACCCGCGGCACCTATGCGGGGTTGGGCAACTCGACCGAAGTGGCGGGGCTCGAGACCTCCAACCTTCGGAACCCGGAGAGCGCCCAGCGCGTGCGCGGTCTGGCGGCTGCGGACAACACCCGCGACTTCTTCGTCACCGACATTCCGTGGGACAGCTTCGACGTTGACCGGATCGACATCCAGCGCGGGCCCAATTCGATCCTGTTCGGCCTCGGCAGCCCGGCCGGCATCGTCAATGCCGCCACCCACAACGCCGAGTTTCGCAACTTCGGTTCGGTCGAGGCGCGAACCGGCTCCTACGGCACCTTCCGGAGCAGCATCGACCTGAATCAAGAGCTGCTTCCCAAAGTCCTTTCGATTCGCGTGGACGGCATGTGGGACGACCACAAATACGAGCAGAAGCAGGCCTGGCAGAACGACAAGCGGTTCTTCGGTGCCCTCCGGTTCGATCCGCAGATTTTCAACCGCGAGGACTTCCACACCAGCATCCGGGCGAAATTCGAGAACGGCGACATCAAGGCCGACCGTCCGCGCATCATTCCGCCGAACGACAGCATCACCCCGTGGTTTCGGCCGGTTGATGCGACCAGCCTGAATGGCGGCATGGGCAAGCTGGCGGCTCCCAATGGGTATGCCGTTGGCTCCTTTGCCTCGACCTTCAGCCCCTGGCTGGGCGGTCTCGTCAACCAGCAGCAGCCGCTCTGGTTCATCGATGGCTCGAGCAACGAGCTCTACCGGATTTACGGCGGCTATGTTAACAACGGTGCACTCGATACCAACGGAAAGCCCCAAGGCGCGGCCAACAGTGTCATCGGTCGCCGGTATGCGGATGTGTTCTCCGATCTCACCGGCCTCGCGGGATATGCCAACAACGCGCACCTGCCCAACTACCAATATGGGCAATACCGAAACGCCTCGCTGGAGGATCCGACCGTTTTTGATTTCTACCACAATCTGCTCGACGGTCCGACCGCGTCGCAGTTCGAAAAGTGGAACGCCCTCAATCTCGATCTTCAGCAGACGTTTTGGAATGACCGGCTCGGCATCGAGGTCAGCTACGACCGGCAGAAGTACAAGCGGGGTGGTCAGAACCTGATCACCAACCCGACGATCAACATCGACATCCTGCAGAACTTTCAGGACTACGTGGTCGGCCCGGCCAACTCGAATAACAGCGCTGTCGCCAACACGAATTTCGGCCGGCCGTTCGTGGCCGGCGGTCCGGGCGGAGGCAATTCCTACGACAGTGATCGCAAGTATACCCGGGCGTCTCTTTTCGGTGAAGTCCGAGCTTCGGACTTCTTCGATCCGACTGGCTTCCTCGCCAAGCTGCTGGGCAAGCACCGTTTCAACGGCGTTTATAGCGACGAGCAATACTACACCGAAAACCGAAGCTGGCAGATGTATGCCAATTCCGAGGCCTATGCGGCCTACAAGCTGTTGGGCAACCCCGATGGTATCACCAATCTTCCGCCGGTGGCCGTCATCTACCTCGGTCCGTCGCTGGCGAACGCGAGTTCGGCCTCCCATGCCAATATCCCGGGAATCACCTCCAATGTGACCCTGCCGGACGGCAATATCTACCAGTTCGATTCGACCTGGCGGAGCCCCACGGGGGTCAACTTCAGCGACCCGTGGAACGTTCCGACCAACCTGCAGCCTTTCTACACCGGCGCTCCGGTGATCAATACCGCCACGGGCCAGCCCTACGCGCAACTGACGCAGGTTTCGAATCCCGCCAACTACGTCGGATGGAACAGCAACTTCAACGATGCCCTGCTGCGCTATGACAACGGTGCCGACCAGAGTCTGGTGACGCAAGCGGCCAAGACGATGCGGGAGACGAAATCTTATGCGGCTTCATGGCAGGGCTTCCTCTGGAACGACGCGATCGTTCCCACCCTCGGCTGGCGGTTCGACGAGGTCAAAGGCAAGGGCGTAACCGCCCTGCCCCAAGCAGGAGCCCTCGCCCGTGGCGCGTTGAACCTGAACCCCTCGGTTTACGCGCTCCCGGACGGCTACCCGCAGAATCAGATCTTCAAGAACCATTCGACCGCCGGCGGCGTCGTGGTGCACCTGAACAAATTGTTCGGCGCGCATGATTTCCTGCCGTTCAACATCAGCGTCTCGTACAACAAGTCGAATAACTTCCAAGTCACGGACGTCCGTCGTGACATCTACGGCAATCCGATTGCCAACCCGACTGGCGCCACGAAGGAATACGGTCTCCTGCTCTCGACGAAGGACGACAAGTATACCTTGAGCGTAATAAAATACGATACCAAGTCGGCCGGCACCACTGTCCAGGGCTTTAACAATAGTGGCATCTATGGCACCATTCGCGACGCCCTGAATTGGCGCAATATCAAGACCTACTATATGTCGGCGTATGCCTGGAACACGGCGGGGCAAACAAACCTCAACCACTACACCGGGCAGCGGTATCTGTGGGACGCCGTTTGGCTGGGTGCGAACGGCCGGCCGATCGCATCGGGCAACATCCCGGCGGGAGATCCGCGGTTGCCCGCCGGAGCCGTCCATCTGGAAACCCAGGCGGAAGCCGATACACGTCGTGATGCGGCGCTGAAAGCGCTCAACGACATGCAGGTTTGGCTTGCGGGCAAAGGATACTTCACGGCGTGGAACTACGGCGCGGGGCCGACGACGCCCTCGGCGTTGGAAACCCGCGGCCAATATGAGGCCAATCCGATCCAGCCCGACCCGGCGAGCGTCTACGATTATCGCTCGGCTCCGTTGCTGCAGGGCTTCGCGGTCACGTCCGATGCCGAGTCGAAGGGCTATGAATTCGAATTCACGGCCAATCCGCTGCCCAACTGGCGCATCGCGTTCAATGCCGCTGAAACGGAGGCGGTCCTCAGCAACATCGGCGGCTCGGCGCTCAATGATCTGGTAAGCTATATGGACACCTTGATGGCCGGTCCCGCCGGCGACCTGATCATGTTCAACTCCGACTATGCCGCCACGAACGAGCTGCGTGCGGAATGGAACAACTGGCGCGGCCAGTACACGCTGCTGCAACTGAAGGCAAACACGGCCACCTCGGAACTGCGCAAGTGGCGCTACAATATCATCACGAACTACACGTTCGACGACGGCATGTTCAAGGGCGTCGGCATCGGCGCCGGCTATCGCTGGCAGGACAAGGTCGTCATCGGCTATCCGACGATTCCGGACCCCAAAAATCCGACCCTGGCCAGCTTCGACCTGACCAAGCCTTACTACGGCCCGTCGGAAGACGCGATCGACTTCTGGATCAGCTATCAGCGCAAGCTGACGAAGAAGGTCGACTGGAGAATCCAGCTCAACGTCTACAACTTCGGGAAGGACGACAAGCTCATCCCGATTTCCGTCCAGCCCGACGGAAAAACGTGGGCCGCCGTTCGCGTGGGCGACGTGGAACAGTGGCAGCTCACGAACACGTTCTCGTTCTAATTCGGTCATCTGAGTTGGTGGTATTTCAGCCGGTCCCCGCTTTGCGGGGGCCGGCTTTTTGTTTTCATTTCACGATCCGCCGATACCATGGAGCGGCAGGCTCGCGCGGACGCGCTTGTCGGGTCGCGTCCGCGTGCGGCCGGTTTTGCCTCGCGCCGTGCTTTCGATGAAACGCACGATCGAATTTCCCGCCGGCGCGCTCGCCCTGGCCGGGTTCTGCGCCCGGATCCTCGCACGCTGGCACCGCGACCGTGGATTTGACGGACACGCACCAGATCATCCGCGGGTTCGGCGGCACCGATGCGTGGCTCCCGCCGTTCAGCGGGGCCGAATCGGATTTGCCGTTCGGCAACGGCTCCGGCGAAATCGGCCTGTCCATCTACCGCATGCGGATCGCGCCTGACGGTGCATGGGCCGATGAAACCTCGAACGCCCAAAGGGCCGCCGCCCGCGACGCGGCGGTCATTGCCACGCCGTGGAGTCCGCCCGCGGGGATGAAGACGAACAGCAACGTCGTCGGCGGCGATGTGCGCATCGCGGGCGGCGATCTTGCGCCGGCGAAGGGCCAGCCGGTGCAGGTCAGCGGGATCGCGCACCTGAAATTAACCCGGGGAGCGATGCCTCGGGAAATATTCTTTCGGCCGGCTCCAACCACGCTGTGTTGATGTGCCACGGGATTGAGGTGACGGAACAGCTTCTCGCCGGCCCGCCGCGGTAGTGATCTTCGGCTCCGGCGTCGCAGCCGGGCGCAAAGCGTCATATGCGGATTCCGCCGCGACGTTTCAGAATCACGCGCGTCAACCTTCGCACGTATGAATGAGCGCCGCCCTGTGCCTCACCCCGTGAAGAATTGGATTCGCGCCGCCGCCGCCGTCGCGTTTGTCGTCGGCGCTTCGCTGCCCGCCGCGACACCCGCCCGAGCGGCGTCCGGTTCCGGCCATTGGGTCGGGGCGTGGGTTTCGTCGCAGCAGGTTACGGAGCACCGCAACCTGCCGCCGGCGCCGGGACTGGCCGGACGGACGTTGCGAGAGGTGATCCAGCCGACGCTCTCGGGCAATCGCCTGCGGGTCACGCTTTCGAATGTGTTCGGCAACGGGCCGGTGAAAATCTCCGCGGCGCACATCGCGCGCTCGGCGGGCGAGTCGGCGATCGAAGCCGGCAGCGATGCGACGCTGACGTTCAACGGCGCGGGTGCCGTGACCATCGAGGCCGGCGCGTCGATGATATCCGACCCGGTGGCGTTCGACGTCGCCGCGTTCAAGAACCTCGCCGTCACCCTCGCCGTGGAGTCCGTGCCCGAGCATCTCACGGGACATCCGGGCTCGCGGATGACGTCATTCATTCAGCCGGGCGCCGACGTAACGGCGGCATCGTTCGCG
>DASZPP010000151.1:0-8716 GCA_035549975.1 Opitutus sp. | reverse complement strand
GGACTGCCGGCTGTTTCCGTATAACACCCGCCCCGCGAAAATCCCTTCAAAAAACGGGAAAGGCAGGCTGTAGGTCGGGAGACCCGCCCTGCAATCCAAGCCGAGGGTCGCGCTACTGATAGAGCCAGTAGCGGCGGCTCTGCTGCTGATAAATCAGCGCGCGCTGCCGCCAGTCGGCGATGAACGCGGCGATATCCGTGCGCGCGCCGTCGTGCTGGAGTGCGCGCAAGAATGCGGCGGACCCCATGTGTTTCAGGAAAAGGTTTTGCACGGAAGCCGGCGCGGTGACGAACGGGTTCATCGGCTCGAGTTTGCAGGCGAGCTTCATGAGAAAGAAATTGAGCTCGGTCGGCTGCCACTCGTCGTAATCGGTGATCTCGATGTAGAGTCCGACCGCGGGCTTGCCCTGCCGGTTGGGCACGCTGACGCGGCGAAACTGGATGCCTGGCAGCTCGAGGGCGCGGAGCTCCTTTTCCACGACCTCGAGCCGGGCGGTCTTGTGGGCGAGGCCGCGAAACGGATATTCGCGGCCGACGCCGTGCTGGAAACCGCCGATGTAGCAGCCGAGCCCGACCATCGGGTAACCTTCGACCGCGGAAAAATCCGGGATGAACGGCGAGGTCGGGATCCATTTGAGGCCGGTGTCCGGCCAGCGCATGCTGCGCCGCCAGCCGCGCATCGGCACGACCGTGAGCCGGCCGCGCGCGCGCACCTCATCGGAGACATCGAGCACGCCCGGCGCCTCCTTCGCCATCAGCGCGAGCTCGCCGATCGTGAGGCCGTGCACGTAAGGCACGCGGAATTCGCCGACGTAGCTGACCAGCCCCGCGTCGAGCGGCGGGCCGTCGACCTTGAGGCCGCCGAGCGGGTTCGGGCGGTCGAGGACGATGATTTCCTTGTTGTTCTCGAAGCACGCCTCCATCGCGAGCTTCATCGCGCTGACGAACGTGTAGCTGCGCGTGCCGATGTCCTGCAGGTCGACCACGAGCGCGTCGATGCCGCGGAGCTGCGCGCGCGTGGGTTTGTGGCTCCTGCCGTTGTAGAGCGAATGGATCATCAAGCCCGTGCGCGGGTCGACCTGATCGGGATAGATTTTTTCCGCGGGCAGTTCGCCGTAGATGCCGTGTTCGACGCCGTAGAGCGCGACGAGGTTTACGCCGGGGGCGTGGCGCAGCACGTCGATCGTGCTCTCGCCGCGGCGGTTCACGCCGGCCGGATGCGTGAGCAGGCCGATCCGTTTGCCCTTGAGCGCGGCGAAACCCTGCGACTCGAGCACGTCGATCCCGAGCATCACGGGGAAAACGACGGGCGACTGGGTGAGCGGCGGGCGGGCCGGAGCGAGCGCGACACCGGTCGCGGGCGCGGCGGCGACCCGGATCGCCGGCGGCTGGCTGGCGCTGCATCCGAAAAGGCCGGTCAGGAATACCAGCAGGATCGCGGCGCGATGCCAGAAATCGTGGGAACGTTTGACGACCATGCGGGAAACGACTGTGGGGCGGGCGTCAGCTCCGTCGAGAACGATTCGGGCGGCGACGCGATTCCACCCGGCCGCCGAGTTAGAAAGTCCGCGCGATGGCGGCGGCGAGATTGGCGCCGGCGGCACGCAGCGCCGCTTCGAGCGGCTGATCGGCCGGCGTGATGGTGTGCGCGGTGAACTTGACGGCGCCGGCCGGCGCGGAGATTGCGCCGGCGAAAACGTGGACCGGCTTGCCGGCCGAGCTGGCGCGGGCAGCGATGCTGCCGGGGCCCTTGCCGGCGAGCGAGCTGGCGTCGAACCGGCCTTCGCCCGTGATCACAAGATCCGCGGCCGCGATGCGCGCCTCGAGGTCGAGCCAGGCGGAGACGAGATTGAAGCCGTCGAGAAGTTTCGCGCGCGCCGCCACCGTCAACCCGAACGCGATGCCGCCGGCCGCGCCCGCTCCCGGCGCATCCATGAGTGAATCGGGCTGGCCGCTGTGCCCGCAAAGCATCAGCGCCAGCCGCGCGCTGGCGTGCTCGATCGCCGGCCGGTCGGCGTCGCGCAGACCTTTTTGCGGACCGTAGACAGCGGCGCAGCCGTTCGGGCCGAGGAGTGGATTGGTGACGTCGCAGGCGATCCGGATCGGCGGAATCGCGCTGGAAACGCGGCCGTCGATGCGCGCGATTTCGCGCCAGCGGGCGGGAACGGGTGGCGCGATTTCGCGATCCGCGGACGAGAAAAAACGAAGCCCGAGCGCGCTGAGTGCGCCGAGCCCGAGGTCGTTGGTGGCGCTGCCGCCGATACCGAGAAGCACGGCGGCCGCGCCGGCGGCCGCGGCGGCATGGATCAATTCGCCGGTGCCGCGCGTGGTGGTTTGCCAGGGGTCGCGCTGCACCGGATCGAGGAGGCTCAGGCCGCTGGCCGCCGCCATCTCGACGATGGCGACGCAGGCCTCCGCGGAAAATTCCCCGGGCAGCTCGAGCCGGGCGCGAGCTGCGGCGGGGATGCGGGCGAGCGGGGCGAGGCCGAACAAGGCTTCGACCGCCCCGCCGCGCGGGCCCTCGACCAGAACCGATCGCATCGATCCAACTGTGCTGCGCGTCAGGATTTCGGCGAAGCCTTCACCGCCGTCGGTGAGCGGGCACGAATCGATTTCCCAGTCGGGACGAGCAGCGCGCAGCGCTCCCGACGCGATCGCGCAGGCGACGGAGGCGGTGAGAGCGTCCTTGAATTTGTCGAAGGCGATGAGCGCGCGCATGAGCTGCGGATGAAGTCGCGAAGCGGAGGAGAAGGGATTTTTTCGCGCGACCTGCGGGGAAGTGCGGCAGATATTGTCCCGTCCATCAAGTCAGGTTATAAACATCGAACCCCAACAGGTCGCGGTTGACGTTGGTTCGTCCGCGACCGGTAGTGGCGCTCCTCGACAAATGCCGCACCCGGCCGCGGTCGTTTTGTTCGTCCAACACCCTCGCGCCATGCTCAAAACCGTGCCATCTTCTGTCCCGAACCGCTGCAGCGGACGGACGACGTGGTGCGTCGCCTGAACACGCGCGGGGTTTCGCCGGGCGATTTTGCCATGAATTCCGTCGCTGATTCCGTTTCCAATATTGCCGGCGGCCCGCTGGCGGCGCGCAAAGGCGCGCAACTGCTCAATCGCGCGATCGCGCCCGACGCCCGCATGGTGTTGAAGCGCGACGGCTCGCGCGCGCGATTCGACCTGAACAAGATCACGCGCGCGATCGCGCTCGCCTTCCATGAAGTGCGCACCGACAACGCGCCGAATTCCTACCGCGACGACATGCTCGCGTGCTTCGGCCTCGATGGCGACACGTTCATGATCGTCACGCGGGTCGCCGCGGCCGTGTCACAGATGCTCGAGCTGCACTACCGCGACGGCAAGCATCCGACGATCGAGCAGGTGCAGGATGCGGTCGAGAAGGCGATCGCTGCGTCCGGGCACTGGGAAGTTGCGCGCGCCTACATGCTTTATCGCGCCCGGCGCGCCGAGCGGCGGCTCGTCCACTACGCGGACAACGGCATGGCGGACTACATCGCGATGGCGAAGTATGCGCGCTACCGGCCGGACCTCGGGCGGCGCGAGGTGTTCGCCGAGGGCGTGGGCCGCGTGCGCGACATGCACCTGGAATTCTTCGCGGACAAGCTCGCGCGCCAGACCCCGAAGTCGCTGCCGGCGGACGTCGCGTCGCTGGCGGGGAAAAACGCCGACCTGCTGGCGCGCGCGCTCGGCGGGGAGCGGCTCGACCACATCATCATCGAGGCCTTCATGCAGGTCGCGGCGAAGAAGGTGTTGCCGAGCATGCGTTCGATGCAGTTCGGCGGCGCGGCGATCCTCCGGAATCACAGCCGGATGTTCAACTGTGCGTTCTCGAACGTCGATCGCGTGGAGTTTTTCCGGGAGTATTTTTTCCTGCTGTTGAGCGGCTGCGGCGTCGGGTTTTCCGTGCAGAAGCATCACATCGCGATGCTCCCGCCGCTGCCGGCGCGCGGCGCGGAAAACGAGCTGCCGGTGCGGCATGTTCACATCGAGGACACGATCGAGGGCTGGGCGGACGCGCTGGATGCGCTGGTCGTGGGCTTCTACGAAGGCAGGAAGGTCGAGTTCGATTACTCCGCGATCCGGCCGCGCGGCGCGCCGCTGAAAACCTCGGGCGGCAAGGCGCCGGGCCATCTGCCGCTGAAGAAGGCGCTGAACCGCGTCGAGGAGATGTTGCTCGAGGCGGCGGGGCGGGCGCTGCGGCCGGTCGAGGTTTACGACATCAACATGTTCATCGCGAAGGCGGTGCTCGCGGGCGGCATCCGCCGCTCGGCCACGATCTGCCTGTTCTCGCCGGACGACGAGGAGATGATGAACGCGAAGACGGGAAACTGGTTTGAGAAACACCCGCAGCGGTCCGCCTCGAACAATTCCGCGGTGCTTGCGCGCAGCGACGACAACGCGGAGCACTTCCGCAAGCTGTTCCGGGCGCAGAAGGAATTCGGCGAGCCGGGATTCTTTTTCAGCGATCACGCCGAAGCCGGCTGCAACCCCTGCGCCGAGATCAACCTGCTGCCGGTCGTCGACTGGGAGGTTTCCGAGGCGGAGCTGAGCGACCTGCTGCGCCGCGGCTACAAGGGCGACCTGCCGGGCACGACGCGGTTGTCAGGGTTCCAGATGTGCAACCTGACGACTATCAACGGCCAGGCGGCGACGACCGACGCGGCGTTCTACCGCGCGTGCATCGCCGCGACCGTGATCGGCACGCTGCAGGCGGCCTACACCGACATGCCGTATCTCGGGCCGGTCACGCGGATGATCAACGAGCACGACGCGCTGCTCGGCGTCTCGATCTGCGGTTTCATGGACAACCCGGCGGTGCTGTTCGACGCGGAAATCCTGACCGCGGGCGCCCGGCTCTGCCGCGCGACGAACCGGCTGATGGCGGACCTGATCGGCGTCCGTCCGGCGGCGAAGATCACGACCTGCAAACCCGAAGGCACGGCGTCGCTGATCCTGAACGCCGCGTCGGGCATCCACCCGCACCACGCGCGCCGCTACTTCCGGCGCGTGCAGGCGAACCGGAAGGAGCCGGTGTTCGCGTTCTTCAAGGTGGCGAATCCGCAGATGACGGAGACGTCGGTCTACAATCCGGAGACGGACGACGTGATCGTTTTCCCCGTCGAGGCGCCGAAGCGGGCGATCCTGCGGAAGGATCTCACGGCGATCCAGTTTCTCGAACTCGTGAAACTCGTGCAGCAGTCGTGGGTGATTCCCGGCGGCGATCCGCAGTCGCGTTCGCCGGAGCTGCACCACAACGTCTCGAACACCTGCACGGTGCGCGCCGAGGAATGGAACGAGGTCGCCGAGTTCATCTGGGCCAACCGCCGCTACTTCACCGGCATCTCGCTGCTGCAGGACGCCGGGGACAAGGCCTATGCGCAGGCGCCGCGCGAGGAAGTCGGGACGGAGGCGGACGTGGCGCGGTGGAATTCCCTGCGACCCTATCGGGTCGATTACACGGCGATGCGCGAAGTGACGGACGAGACGGAGCTGAAACAAACCGTCGCCTGCGCGGGCGGCGCGTGCGAGATCGTGTGAGCCGGTTTTGAATGGATGGTGGCGGCCGTCGTCCGGCGGTCATCCCCGCGGTCGCGATCGGGACGATCGCCGCTACCTCTCATTCGGACCGATCAGCTCGCGCAGGAACGATTCCGTGGCCCACGGCGCGGCAGGCCGGTAGCGGGCGATGAAATCGCGGCCGGCGCCGATGGTGACGCGATCGGCGGTCCATTCGGGCGAGAGAATGTTGGCGATCAGTGCATAGTCCGCTTCGGGAGCGAGGCGCAGCGCTTTCCAATCGCCGGCGCGCACGGAGATCATCGGCGTGTGGCCGGCGGCGAGGTTGCCGCCGACGGTCTGCCGCTCGGCGCGACCGTCCGCACGGAAGACAAAGTAGTCGACCGGCCCGCCTTCGACGAGCACGTGCGTGTCGTCGGACTCGAGGCGGTGCAAATAGTTCAAGGGGAGTTCGCGCGTGAGCAGGTAGAAGATGCGGCTGTGCGCGGCGAGCGTGCGGCCGGCGATCGAAACCTGGAGGTCCGAGCGGCCGGCGGGCGCAAACCAGCCGGACTCGCCGGGAAGAAACTCGAGTTGGAGCGCGGCGATGAGCTCGCGGGCGCGGGTGGAGGCGGGAAGCGAAGCGGGGCTCATCGGCTGAGGCTGGTTTTTCATCGACGCTAGTTCGGCGGCAGGCAGGTTCGCGAGGATGTTGCACACCTGCCAGCCCGGTTTCGAGGCGCTGCTCGCCCGCGAGCTGGCGGAACTGCATGGGGTCGCGACGGAGGAGAAAGGACCGGGATGGGTGCGCAGCAACGGAGCCGGCGATGGCGGGCGGGCGGAACTGGCGTTTGCGCACCTGTCGCTGCTCGAACCGGTGGAAATCCGCGGCGAATCGGTGAACGCGCTGGCGCAGCGCGTCGCGGAATTTTTTCTGGCAAGGTTGCGCGGGGAACGGATCGAGGCGGCGTGGCCGAATGTCTGGCTCGGGCCGGCGGAAGTCGTCGGGCTGGGGCGGCGCGTCACGGCGGTCGAGGCGGCCGCGGCGGAGTTGCTGCGGAAAAAGCTTTCGCGGGTGGCGAAGCTGGCGGCGGGCGACCGGCCGCGGGCGCCGGGCGCGGCGCGGGGATTGTTCGTTTTTTTCACGGATTTTGGCCGGGCGTTTGTCGCGCGCGAGGCGTGGAACCATGGGCCGCGCCGGATGGCCGACGATCCGCTGGCGCCGTCGCGGAGCTACCTGAAAGTCGAGGAGGCTTATGGCGTGCTCGGCCGGGAGCCGGCGGCGGAGGAGACGGTTTGCGATCTCGGCGCGGCGCCGGGCGGATGGAGCTACAGCGCGGCAAAACGCGGCGCGCGCGTCGTCGCAATCGACAACGGTCCGCTCAAGGGCGGCGCGCTCGATCACCCGCGCATCGAGCACCGGCGGGAGGATGCGTTCAAGTTCGGCCCGGAAAGCGGCGGGACCTACGACTGGCTTTTCTGTGACCTGGTGGAGGAGCCGCACCACGTGCTGCGGGCGATCGTCGAACCCTGGCTGGCGCACGGCTGGTGCCGGCGGTTCGTGGTGAATTTGAAATTTGGGCGCGTCGATCCGATCGGCCTGTTGCGCGAGTTGAGGGCGGAGGCGTCGCCGATTGTACGCCATGCGCCGGGCGCTTGCGTCCGGCACCTCTATCACGATCGCGAGGAATTCACGGTGACCGGGGAGTGTGAAGGACCGGCGCGGGCGCGGGGAAGATAAGTTGCGGAAGCGGCGGGTGTAACTTCGAATGAGGCGGCGCCGTCTGCGAGAGTCGGCTCAGTTTCAACCTTATGTCGTTATGCATCGAATCGCCGGCCGGGTGTTCACGCGCCGAGAGCGCGCCATCCGGGCGGCAATCAAGGCGAGTCGATGCGTTGAAGATTCTCATCGCGAGCACGCCGAAGACCGGCAACACGTGGCTGAAGCACCTGCTGAGCGAGATCTATGACCTGCCGATCGTGGACCTCCCGGCCGATTACCGCGAAGGGTTCCAGGGCGAACGCTGGGTGGGGCACCAGCATTATCTGCCGGAGAGCGGGCTGATCGAGCGGGGGCGCGAGGCGGGGATCGTGTTCCTCACGACGGTCCGGCATCCCGGTGACGCGCTGGTGTCGCTGCGGCATCATGTCGCGCACGAGAACGTGGCGGGCGACGGGGCCAACGATCCGGCGGCGATGCGCCGGGACGGCGACGGGATATTCGGCGAGCACACGCGCCGCTATGTGAGGCGAGGCTACTTCATGATGCTGCATGTCTCGGTCTGCTGGAGCCAGGGCGGCTGGGCGCGGGTGGTGCGTTACGAGGAGCTGTGGCGCGACCCGGTGGGAACCCTGAAGCGACTGACGGATCGGATCGTGCCGGTGCCGGAGGAGCGGATCCGGGCGGCGGTGCGGACGTGTGAACTGGAGCAGTTGCGCCGGCGCTTTCCGACGGAAAAGCGATTTTATCGGCAGGGCGGAAGCGGCGGCTGGGAGCAGACGCTGCCGCTGGCGATCCGCTGGGTCTTCCGGCGCGCTCCCTATCGGGCGCAGTTCGCGGCGCTCGGCTATGCGCCCCTGCGCGGCGAAGGCGATGCGGAGGCGCGGCCGTTCGCGAAGTTGCGCCGGCGCTGGCGCGCATTGCGCAACCTGCCGCTGGTGCTGAAAATCTGGTGGAAGCTGCCGGAAGCACGCCAGGTCCGGTGGCTGGACGCGGCGCGCGGCAGCGAGACGAGTCTCGGCTGGCTGAACCGGCCCGCGGCCGAGGACGAGCGCGTGCCCACGCGTTTCCCGATCATCACCAAATTCGCCCTCGGCCTGCACCTCACCGAGCCCTCGCTGCCGCGGAACTATCCCGATCCGCTCGGACGCAATCGCGCGGAGTTCGCGAACTGGTTCCTCTATTTCAGCCCGCGGATTTTCGGTCTCGACCGTTCGTTCATCCTTCCGATGCTGCACGCGTGGACCCGGCCGGGTCCGCGCCGATGCCAACAAGAGATCTGACCATATGCGGGCTGGCGGCCGTGCGGGCGCAGTTTGCCGCCGACGCGGGCGCGATCAAGCGGTTGTATTTCGACTACGCGACCGGGCGAAAAATCGGCATGATCTGCCGCGCGCTGGCGCAGGCGAAGAAGGTCTATCGCTGCGTCGAGGGAGCCGAACTCGGCAAGATTGCGGGAACGGTGCACCATGGCGGCGTCGTG
>DASZPP010000150.1:0-18415 GCA_035549975.1 Opitutus sp. | reverse complement strand
AATGGAAAGATCGTCGGCGGCTTGATCTGGAAATGCGGCTCGCCGTTCGCCCGCCGCCGCATGACCTCGGCGGCGAGGTCGAAATTGTGCAGCCGACCCGACTCCTCGCACTGCTTGAACGCGAACGGCACCGTCACCGTCCGGTTCACCTCCTGTTTCTCCCGCCAGAAACCTCCCGTCACCCGCACCGCCGTGAACGGCACTGGCTGCACCGGATAATCCGCCGCCACGAGTGAACCCGCGGCGGTCAAAACAATCGAAACCAAGACAAGAGGACGGAAATCACGCATCGCGAGAGGGGCTCGCCGCGAAGCTTCGTCCGCGGCGAACCCCTGTCCAAGTCTTTCGCGCGTGACCGTTCGGCTCGTTGTAACGTTGTAGGGCGGGTCTCCCGACCCCGCTGCCCGCCACATTCGGCGGGTCAGGTGACCCCGCCCTACATCGACTGCATTGCTGCGGTCAGAATTTCCACTCGACTCCGCCGAACGCCCCGAACCCGAGCGCCGGATAACCGTTTACCTCCTCGTATTTTTCATCGAGCAGATTTTCGATCCGCGCCTTCAGCGTGAGCCGGTCGTTCACCCGCCACGACGCAAACAGCCGCACGACCGTATAGTCCTCCGCATCGATCGTCGCAAAGGTCGCCGCGTCCACATCCTGCCGTCCGGCCACGAAACTCACGCCCGCGCCGGCGCTCACGCCGCCGCCAAACTCGTGCCACGCGCTCGCATCGAACGTGTGCCGCGGCCGCCGCACGAGCCGCGCGCCTTCCGTGAGATTGTCGGCTTCGAGATAGGTGTAAGCCAGCCGCCCTTCGGCCACGCCGCCGATTCCGGCCTGCGTCGAAAGTTCGAGTCCGCGCGTTCGCGCCCGCTCGACATTGATCACCGTCGAGGGAAACACCGTGAAGTCATACGTGATCAGGTCGCGAAACTCCGTGTCGAACCACGTCGCGCTCACCACGCCGCGTTTTTTCGGCAGATAGTAGTCCACGCCCGCATCCCAGCCGCGCGCCCGCTCGGCATCGAGGTTCGGATTGCCGACGTAATACGCACTTTGTCCATACAAATCCAAAAAGCTCGGCGAGCGGAACGCCGTCCCGTAGCTCGCCCGCAGCTTCACCGTCTTCGGCACCACGAGCCATGCCGCTGTCACCCGTCCCGTCGTTGCGCGCCCGAACGTGTCGTAGTCGTCGTTGCGCAGGCCCGCCGTCAGGAAAACGCGGTCCGTCGGCGCGAATTCGTCCTGCGCGAAGAAAGCCAGCAGGCTTTGCTTGCGGTTGATGTCGCCGAAGCCGGTGTTCCGCGTGTGGTTCGCCTCGGCCGTGAAGCCCACCGTGATCCGGTGCCGCTCGAAGCCGGTGAACGTGTTCTGCCAGTCGAGCACCGCCCGCCGGTTCGTCACCAGCGTCCGCTCCGCCGGCGAGTCATACGGCGGGTTCGGCACGGGGTTGTCCGACACGAACCTCCGGTCCTGTCCGCCCAGCAGCACGTGCGCGCTCCACGCGTCGGCGAACTTCA
Source organism: Opitutus sp. (assembly GCA_035549975.1). Classification (GTDB taxonomy): domain Bacteria; phylum Verrucomicrobiota; class Verrucomicrobiia; order Opitutales; family Opitutaceae; genus Opitutus. The sequence goes on along the minus strand of DASZPP010000150.1, from coordinate 16,895 downwards.
CGTCCGCGAATGCCGTCGCGATCACGTTGTCCTCGCGCTCCCCGTTGTTCGGGTCGTTCGTGTAGCGGTCGCCCGGATCGGCATACTCGCCGTGAAACCACCGCAGCGTGCCGCCGATCGCGAGCCGGTCCGTGAGCTTGCGATCCAGCCGCAGCGAGGACGTCGCGCTGTCGAACGAATTGTTTGGGCGCTCGTTGTCCGTGTGCCCGCCTTGCGTGGAAAAATTATAGGCCCACGGTCCGCGCTCGCCCTGCGCCGCCAGCGCGCCCTGCACCGTCCCGAACGATCCGGCCTCCGCCGCGACGCTCTCGGTCGGCGCACCGTGGCCGCGCTGCGCCGCGAGCGAGATGACGCCACCCACCGCCTCGCCGCCGTAAAGCGTGCTCTGCGGTCCGTGCGCCACCTCGAGGTTGTCGCATGCCGCGACGCACGCTCCGCCGAGGAATACCTGGTAGTCCGCGTTCGGATCGTTGAGCCGCATGCCATCGACGAGGAACAGCGTCTGGTTCGAATTCGCGCCGCGCAAAAACAGCGACGACACTGCACCGGGCGCGCCCGACGCAAAATGCGGCGCACCTGCGACGCCGCCGAGGGCCTGCGCGAGCGAGCTGATCTGCTCGCGCGCCAGCTCGTCCGCCGAGAGAAAATCGACGGCCGTGCCGAGCGTCTGCGGCGCCGACGGCGTCCGCGTCGCCGAGACGACGATCGGCTCGAGCACCTCGGCCGAGGTCTCGCCGCGCGCGCGGGAGTAGAAGGAAAGCGCCGCGAGGGCGCTGACACTGAGAACAACGCGCCGCACGCAGCGGCGCCGGTAACTGTCTTTCATGGAGGTCTGCTATCCGTGTGAGGCAAGAGCAGACACCCGCCGTCGAACGGAAGAGCGGCCACTCTCACGCTTCATTTTTGCGATGAAGTTTTCGCGAACGGCGCGCGCAATCGCACCGACGCGTGAGCCTCCCGAAATCGGATGTTCGGACTCCGCATTTCCCGCGCGTGGCGTCGGCAAGTTCCAAGCCCGCGAGCCTGGGCGAGGAGATCGGATCGATCTCGTCACTCATCACTCGTCACTTGTCACTCGCAGCGCCCCGCGCCGCCTCCCCTCCTCGCCTTCGCCCGCGCTCGCGCGCCGACTGGCTTTCCCGCCGGGCCTGCCCGGCGGCGGAGGTTTGTGATGCGTTACCGCAGCGCAACTGTGGCCGGTTTTCACGGCCTTCCCTCGATCCCGGAAGTTGACGAAAGAACAACAGGCAACGCCGACGTTGCGAGCCGCGCCGGCCACCCACAAGCAAAACTTTGAATCAACACATCCGTATGACCCGATATGTCGCTTGCCAATCCCGCCGGCCTGCGTTGTCGTGTCCCGTCATGCCCGACGCCCTTTCCCTCACTCCGCGCCAGCTTTCCGCCGAAGCCGACCTCCGCGCGCTGTTCGCCCGCCGCATCGCGATTCTGGAGGGACCGAAGGGCACGATGATCCAGGCGCGCAGTCTCTCCGAAACCGATTTTCGCGGCGCCTGTTTCTGCCAGCACTCCCACGACCTGAAGGGCGACAACGACATCCTCAACCTCACCCGGCCCGCCGTGATCGAGGAGATTCACCGCGCTTATATCGACGCCGGCGCCGACATCGTCGCGACGAACACCTTCAACGGCACCCGCATTTCCCAGTCCGACTACGCCACCGAATCCGCCGTCGCCGACCTGAACCGCGCCGCGGCCGAAATCTGCACGCACGCCGCGCTCGACGGCGAAGCCCGCCACGGCCGCCGCATCTTCGTCGCCGGCGCGCTGGGCCCGACGAACCGCACGCTGTCGCTTTCGCCCGACGTCAACCGCCCCGACTTCCGCGCCGTCACCTTCGAAGAAGTCGCCGGCGCTTACTACGAGCAGGCGCACGCCCTCGTCGCTGGCGGCGCCGAACTGCTCCTCGTCGAAACGATTTTCGACACGCTCAACGCCAAGGCCGCGATCTTCGCGATTCACCGGCTCTTCGAGGAACTCGGGGCGTCGCTCCCGCTCTCGATTTCCGTCACCGTCGCCGACGCCTCGGGCCGCACGCTCTCCGGCCAGACCATCGCCGCGTTCTATAATTCCGTCCGCCACGCGCAGCCGTTCTCCGTCGGCATCAACTGCGCGCTCGGCGGCGCGCAAATGCGTCCCTACCTCGAGGAGCTCGCCGGCCTTGCCGAATGCTTCGTGAGCTGCTATCCGAACGCCGGCCTGCCGAACGCCTTCGGCGGCTACGACGAAGCGCCCGCCGACATGGCACGCGTCCTCGGCGAATTTGCCGCCAACGGCTGGCTCAACATCGTCGGCGGCTGCTGCGGTTCCACTCCCGCCCACATCGCCGCGATCGCCGCCGCCGTGAAATCCCGCGCGCCCCGCCGCGTCCCCGAATCCGCTCACCTCCTCCGCCTCAGCGGCCTCGAACCGCTCACCGTCGCCTGAACTTCGCGGCCCTTTGCGTCTTCGCGCTTAATGTCCTCGTCGCCTCCAGATTTCTCCGCCGCCTCCACCTTCCTCGTCATCGGCGAGCGCACCAACATCACCGGCTCGCCCAAATTCGCGAAGGCGATCAAGGCCGGCGATTGGGACGCGTGCCTCGCCATCGCCCGCCAGCAGGTCGAAAACGGCGCCAACATCATCGACATCAATGTCGACGAGGCGCTGATCGACGGCGAGGCGACGATGGTGAAATTCCTCAACCTCCTCGCCGCCGAGCCCGAGATTGCGCGCGTCCCCGTGATGCTCGACTCGTCGAAATGGTCCGTCCTCGAGCGCGGCCTCCAGTGTCTCCAGGGCAAGGGCATCGTCAATTCCATCTCGCTCAAGGACGGCGAGGCCGAGTTCCTTCGCCGCGCGCGCCTCGTCCGTCGCTACGGCGCCGCCGCCGTCGTCATGGCCTTCGACGAAAACGGCCAGGCCGCCACGCGCGACGACAAGGTCCGCATCTGCACGCGCGCCTACGGCCTCCTCACGCGCGTCGCTGGCTTCGCCGCCGAGGACATCATCTTCGACCCGAACATCCTTACTGTCGCGACCGGCATCGAGGAGCACAACGCCTACGCCGTCGATTTCTTCGAAGCCACCCGCCTGATCAAGCAAACGCTCCCCGGCGCGAAAATCTCCGGCGGCGTCTCCAACGTCTCGTTCTCCTTCCGCGGCAACAATCCCGTCCGCGAGGCGATCCACACGGTCTTTCTTTATCACGCGATCCGCGCCGGCCTCGACATGGCGATCGTCAACGCCGGCATGCTCGGCGTCTACGAGGAGATTCCCGAAAAACTCCGCGACCTCGTCGAAGACGTTCTCCTCAACCGCCGCCCCGACGCCACCGAGCGCCTCGTCACCTACGCCGACGAGCTGAAGGCCACAGCGGCGCCAGCCGCTGATTCCGGTCTCTCAACTCTCAACCCTCAACTTTCAACTGCCGACGCGTGGCGAAATCTTCCCGTCGAGGGAAGATTGAGCCATGCGTTGGTTAAAGGCATCGACACTTTCATCGAAGCCGATACCGAGGAAGCGCGCGCCAACTCCGCGAAATATCCGCGGCCGCTCAACATCATCGAAGGCCCGCTGATGGACGGCATGCGGATCGTCGGCGACCTCTTCGGCGCCGGAAAAATGTTTCTCCCGCAGGTCGTGAAGTCCGCCCGCGTGATGAAAAAATCCGTTGCCTACCTCACCCCGTTCATGGAAGCGGAGAAGGCGGCGCTTCGCGCCGCCGGTCATGGGTCAGAGGTCAACGGTAAGGGGACAGACTCCTCCACCAATAACCCATCACCCATCACCAATAACCCGCGAAACAACGCGGGACGGGTTGTCCTTGCGACCGTCAAAGGCGACGTCCACGACATCGGCAAGAACATCGTCGGCGTCGTCCTCGCCTGCAACAACTACGACGTCACCGACCTCGGCGTGATGGTGCCCGCCGACAAAATTCTCGCGAAGGCCCGCGAGATCGGCGCCGACGCCATCGGCCTTTCCGGTCTGATCACGCCGTCGCTCGACGAGATGGTCCACGTCGCGAAGGAGATGACGCGCGAGGGTTTCACGCTGCCTCTCCTCATCGGCGGCGCCACGACCAGCCTCGCGCACACGTCCGTGAAAATCGCGCCCGAATACGCCCCCGGCGTCGTGCACGTCCTCGACGCCTCGCGCGTCGTCAACGTCGTCAGCGCGCTCCTCTCGCTCGAGAAAAAGCCTGCCTTCCTCGCCGAAAACGCCGCGAAGCAAACCCGCCAGCGCGAGGACTTCGCCACCCGCCGCGCCCGCAAGCCGCTCCTCTCGATCGAACAAGCCCGCGCCCGCCGGCAGAACTTCGATTGGGTGAAAGTGGACATCCCGCGGCCGGATTTTCTCGGGACGCGAGTGTTCGCGACGGGCGCGGGTCATGGGTCAGAGGTCGGGGGTCAGAGGTCGGCAGATTCGGCCGATCACCCATCACCTATCACCCATCACCTGGCGCTCGCGGAAATTGCGAGCTACATCGATTGGAGTCCGTTTTTTTCGGCCTGGGAACTTCACGGCCGCTACCCCGATATCCTGAAGGATTCCGTCGTCGGCGCCGAAGCCACGAAGCTTTTCGCCGACGCCCAAAAACTCCTCGCGCGGATCGTCGCCGAGAACCTCTACACCGCGAAAGCCGTGATCGGCTTTTGGCCCGCCAACGCCGTCGGCGACAGCGTCGAACTCTACGCCGACGAATCGCGCACCCGCGTGATCGAGCGATTCCATTTCCTCCGCCAGCAGCTCGAGAAACCCGCCGACCAGTTCAACCACTGCCTCGCCGACTTCATCGCACCACGCGACAGCGGCCGTATCGATTACCTCGGCGGCTTCGCCGTCACCGCCGGCCACGGCGTCGAAAAACTCGCGGCCGAATTCAAGGCACAGCACGACGACTACTCCGCAATCCTCGCCCAGGCGCTCGGCGACCGGCTCGCCGAAGCCCTCGCCGAACTGATGCACAAAAAGGCGCGTGATTTTTGCGGCTACGGCAAAACCGAAAACCTCACGATGCCGGAAATCATCCGCGAAAAATACCGCGGCATCCGCCCCGCCCCCGGCTATCCCGCCTGCCCCGATCACACGCAAAAACCCCCGCTCTTCGCCCTCCTCGACGCGACCGCCGCCACGGGCATCACGCTCACCGAGTCCAACGCCATGCATCCCGCCAGCAGCGTGAGCGGCTTCTATTTCAACCATCCCGATTCAAAATACTTCGCGGTCGGCAAACTCGGCAAAGACCAGATCGAAGACTATTCCAATCGGAGAAGACAACCAGCCTCCGAATCGGAGAGGTGGCTCGCGCCCTATCTCGATTTCGACCCGAAGTGAACCGAGGGCGTGGAGAAATTCATCCGACTCTGTGATTGGTGATTCGGTCCCGGTCTCTCTGTGAAAAAAATTGCCCGGAAAACAAGATTTCGCGGGACTGTGCTGCAGATCAGAACGTCCCCCATCCGTGTTCAGCTGTGGTTCCACTGCCGAACCCGGCTTGAAACGAATCTGAACCTCAAGCACTCATGAAACCCGCCAAAACAAAAAAAGAATTGTCTCCCAAACAACGCGAAGAACTGCTCGGCGTGTTGCAGGCTCGGTTCGAGCAGAACCCAAAGCGCCATGCCAAGCCCGACTGGGCGAAGGTGCAGGCGCGGTTGGAGGCGAACCCCGAAAAATTGTGGTCGCTCGGCGAGATGGAACGCACGGGTGGCGAGCCGGACGTCGTCGGGCACGACGCGAAGACGGGTGAATTTGTTTTCATGGATTGCTCGCCGCAGAGCCCGGAGCCGCGCGCCAATCTCTGCTACGACCGCGCGGCGCTGGACGGCCGGAAAAAATTCCCGCCGAAGGGCTGTGCCACCGAACTCGCCGAAGCAATGGGCGTCGAGATGCTCGACGAGGAGCAGTATCACGCGCTGCAAAAACTCGGGGAATTCGACACGAAGCGTTCGAGCTGGCTGAAAACACCGGAGGATGTCCGCGCCCTCGGCGGCGCGCTCTTCGGCGACCGCCGCTTCGGCCGCGTGTTCATCTACCACAACGGCGCCGATTCCTACTACAGCGGCCGCGGCTTCCGCTGCTGGCTGCGCGTGTGAGGTCGGCGGCGGCCGGGCTGCGCGCGGACCGAGCCCGTCGCGATTCGCGGAGCCCGCGGCCGTCCCGGCCGGTTTTGCGGAACCGGGTTGGAGGCACATGATTTTCACACGCGCCCCTCGACGCAGCGGCCGGCGACGCCAAGCTGCCGGCATGCCTGCCCTTCGTCGCATCCTCGGCCTGGTCGTCCTGGCCACCGTCCTCCGCGCCCCGGCCGCCACGCTGCCGCGCTATGATCACGTTGTGGTGGTCATCGAGGAGAATCATGCCTTCCATGAGATCCTCGGCCCGGACAGCCCGGCGCCCTACCTGCGTTTTCTCGCGGCCGGGGGCGTCGCGCTCGCGCAATATTTCGCCGTCACGCATCCGAGCCAGCCGAATTATCTCGCGCTGTTTGCCGGCTCGACCCACGGCGTGACGACCGACTTCCTCCCGGCCGGAACGCCTTTCACGACGCCCAATCTCGGCGCCGCGTTGCTCGCGAAGGGATTCACCTTTGGCGGCTTCTCCCAAAGCCTGCCGCAGATCGGCTACAGTGGCGGTGCGTTCACGACGGCGCCCGGCCAGCACCAATACGAGCGAAAACACAGTCCCTGGGTCAACTGGCAGAGCGTCCGGCCCGGGCCGAATCAGTTGCCGACGACGACGAACCTCCCCTTCGAAAACACGTTTCCCACCCGGCCGGACGCCGATTTCACCGTTTTGCCGACCGTGGCGTTTGTCATTCCCGACGAGCGATTCGACATGCACGACGGCTCGATCGCCGCCGCCGACGAATGGCTGCGCGCCCATTTTTCCGCCTACGCGACGTGGGCCCGGAGTCACAACAGCCTTTTGATCGTCACCTTCGACGAGGACGACGGCTCGGAAGGCAACTGCATCCCCACACTTTTCTACGGAGCGCATCTCCGCGCCGGTGTTTATCGGGAAAAGACCGGCCACTACGGCCTGCTCCGCACGTTGGAAGACATGTATGGCCTCGAACCGGCCGGCGCGAGCGCTTCCGCCGCTGCAATCACGGACGTATTTGCCGATACCCGCGACGACGCCGAGTAAACGCCCCTTTCGCGCCGCAACGGCTACCCGCCGCGCAAATACCGCGGACCCGCCAGCCGCGCCGCAGCACGCGGAGCGGCGCCTTGCCAGGGCGCGCGGAACACCTAGTCTCGCTGCGCCATGAAATTGTCCCGCATCATGCTCCCCCTCCTCCTCGCCGGCATCACCCCGGCGGTTTTTGCCAAGGCCGAATCCTCGCCCGCTCCCGCCGCGCGGTCCGCGAATCCCGTCTTCGGCAACTACGAGGCCATCGTCTACGATGCCGACCTGTTGCAGGGCGTGCGGGTCGATCCCAACGGCGACATCTACCTCAAGTTCAAACCCGAGAAGCGCGACGCGGTCGTGCGCATCCGCATCTCGATGGCCGAGGGTTCGCAATATCGGAAGTGGGCCAACGGCCAGGACGAACTCATCGCGCTCGAAAACGGCCACCGCGCGCCCGACGCGTGGACCGACCAGGTGCACACCACGGCCAACTACATCGAGTACCGCGCCGGCGATCATCTTTTCCTGCATTTGAAGAAGCTCAAGGGCTGAGGCCGTGAACCCGGCTGCCGCAGCCCTCGGAGCTCCCGTCCGCTGGTGGCGCCGCTCTCCGCGGGCGCGCCGCTATCTCCTCGGCGCGGCGGTCGTGGGCGCCGGCGTCGCGGCCTGGCATTGGCTGACGATTGACCGGCTGCCCGACTTCAGCGGCTACGACGGATCGGCCGAAAAAAAAGCGGCGTTCTTCGCCTACCTGCTGCCGCGCCTGCACTCCGTCAACGCCGACATCCTGGCCGACCGCGAACGGCTGCTGCGCATCCGTGCCAAGCTCGCGCAGGCCGGCTCCGCCGGCTACTTCGACGAGCGCTGGCTGCGGGGCGTCGCCGAGGACTACGGCCTCGATCCGCCGGGGAAACTGGACGTGGCGTTTGCGGATCACCTGCTCCGGCGCGTCGACATCATCGCCCCGTCGCTCGTGCTGGCGCAGGCCGCCACCGAGTCGGCGTGGGGCACATCCCGTTTCGCCCGGCACGGCAACAATCTCTTCGGCACCCACGCCTACGACGGCAGCGGGATCACGCCGCGCCACCGCGCCGCCGGCCGGCGATTCACGGTCGCCACCTACGACTCGGCGACCGAGTCCATCGACGAATACGTGCACAATCTCAACTCCGACGATCGCTACCGGCACCTGCGCGCGATCCGCGCCGACCTGCGTCATCAGCACCGCGAGATCTCGGGCTACGAGCTGGCCGACGGACTCGATGCCTATTCGCGGCGCGGTTCGGAATACATCGAGATCATCCGCGCGATCATCACCGGCAATCGCTTGGGCAAATACGACAAGGGCTGAGCCGCTGGTCGAGGTGCGGGAGCCGACGGTGGCAGCACATTCATTCGTGACTGCGGTCAGTCGGCCGCGGGCAAGATTCCCCGCATCTTTTCCCGCGGGACATCCGTCTATCCGGCGTCCGCTGCCATCCGACTCTCCAACCCTGCTGATTCCGCACCTTTCATGTTCCGCCGATCACTTCCCGTCCTCTTTGCGGTCAACTTGGCCGCCGCCCTCGGCGCTTTCGCTGAAACGCCCGCCGCAGCCGTCGAACCCTATGCGCCGCAGGCGCCCGAATCCGCCACGCTCAAGGACACGTTCAAGAGCGCATTCCTCGTCGGCGCCGCGCTCAACCCGCGGCAATTTTCCGACACCGACCCGCGGACCACGGATTTCATCACGAGCCAGTTCAACTGCGCGACCGCCGAAAACGACATGAAGTGGGAACTGGTCGAGCCGAAGCCCGACGAGTTCCACTTCGCGGAGGCCGACAAGTTCATCGACTTCTGCAACCGCCACCATCTCGTCATCATCGGCCACAATCTTTGCTGGCACGCCCAGCTTCCGTCCTGGGTCTCGAAGCCCGATCCCGGCCAGGAAACGCTCACGAAGGAAGTTCTCCTCGCGCGCCTCCACAACCACATCAAGACCGTCGCCAGCCATTTCAAGGGCCAGGTCCTCGGCTGGGACGTCGTCAACGAGGCGATCGCCGACGGCACCGGCGAATACCGGGACGACGTTTTCTACCGCGTCATCGGCAAGGAGTATCTCGCGCTCGCCTTCAAGTGGGCCCACGAGGCCGACCCGAGCGCGCAGCTTTACTACAACGAATACAACCTCGACGTCGACCCCAAGAAGCGCGCCCGCGCCGTCGAGCTCGTCAAATACCTCCGCGAGCAGGGCGCCCACATCGACGGCATCGGTCTCCAGGGCCACTACAATCTGACCGCGCCGACACCCGCCGAGATCGACGAGACCATCCAGACCTTCGCCGACCTCGGCCTGAAGGTCATGTTCACCGAGCTCGACGTCGAGGCGATCCGCGACCGCCGCGTCTCCGGCGCCGTCGATGCCAACAACGGCGCCCGGCAGCGCCCGCGCTTCCAATTTTTCCCGACCACCGACGAGCTGAAATCGAAGCTGAAACTCACCGACGCCCAGGCCGCCCAAATCACGCCGCTCTTCGAGAGCGCCACGAAAAACATCCAGACCGCGATCGCGGCCAGTGAATTCGGCCGCATCCGCGAGATTCGCACCGACACGCTCGCCGCCGTCGCGAAAGTCCTCGACGACTCCCAGCGCCCGACCTTTACCGAAATGACGCGCACCCCGCCGTGGGAACGCCGCGGCCCGCCGCCCAAGCCGCTCACCCCGGAGCAGCAGCGCGAACTCGCGCAGCGCTACGGCGAAATCTTCGACGTGCTCCTGAAGCATCGGTCGCAGATCACGCGCGTGACCTTCTGGGGCGTACGCGACGCCGACTCGTGGCGCCGCCGCGGCAGCCCGCTGCTCTTCGGCGACAACTTCGAGCGCAAGCCCGCCTACGACGCCGTGATCGCCGCCGCGAAAAAAGCCGGACTGTAAGCGCCGGCCAAAACGACGGTCTCGACGGCGCAGGAGCGCCGGTGGGGACGACTCCCCGAGTCGTCCGCGAACTGCTTACGGAGCGGCCCCCACCCGTCGCGCGTCGAGGCCGGCTGCGCATTGCGCCGGAATCTTTAACCCGTCCGGCGCGTCAATCCTCCGCATCCCGCCATGCCCAAGCCCACCTGCTTCTCCACCAAAGCCTATTCCGCCACCGCGGCGACGACGCCGCTCGCGCCTGCCACCATCGACCGCCGTGATCCGTCCGCCACCGACGTCCAGATCCAGATTCTCTACTGCGGCGTCTGCCACTCCGACCTCCACTTCGCCCGCAACGACTGGGGCTTCACCCAATATCCCGCCGTCCCCGGCCACGAAATCATCGGCCGGATCACCGCGGTGGGCAGCGGCGTGAAAAAATTCCAGGTTGGCCAGATCGTCGGCGTCGGCTGCTTCGTCGAATCCTGCCGCACCTGCCCGAGCTGCCGCGCCGGGCTCGAGCAGTATTGCGACGCCGGCGTCATCATGACCTACGGCAGCACCGACCCGATCCTCGGCGGCGGCACGCTCGGCGGCTATGCGCAGACGATCGTCACGACGGAGCACTTCGTCCTCCGCATTCCCGACAAACTTGATCTCGCCGCCGCCGCGCCGCTGCTCTGCGCTGGCATCACCACCTACTCGCCGCTGCGCCATTGGAAAGTCGGCCCCGGCCAGAAGGTCGGCATCGTCGGGCTCGGCGGCCTCGGCCACATGGGCCTGAAGTTCGCCCATGCGTTCGGCGCGCACGTGGCACTCTTCACCACCTCGCCCGGGAAAACCGCCGACGCGAAGCGGCTCGGCGCCGACGAGGTTGTGATCTCGAAGGACGACGCCCAGATGCAGGCGCAGGCCGGCAGCTTCGACTTCATCCTCGACTGCGTCTCCGCCCCGCACGATCTCAACGCCTATCTCAACCTGCTCAAGCGCGACGGCAACCTGACGCTCGTCGGCGCGCCGCCGCAGCCGCTGCCCATCGCGGCATTCCCGCTGATTTTCCGCCGCCGGTCGTTCTCCGGCTCGCTCGTCGGCGGCATCGCCGAGACGCAGGAAATGCTCGAGTTCTGCGCGCAGCACAAGATCGCCTGCGACATCGAGCTGATCCGGATGGACCAGATCAACGAAGCCTACGAGCGCATGTTGAAGAGCGATGTGAAATATCGCTTCGTGATCGACATGAGCACGCTGAAGTGAACTGCGCGGGCGAACCGCGATGGCGATCGGAGCAGCGCGGTGCTTCAGCCCTCGCCTTCGAAATCCTGTGCGATGCCGAACACCGGCCGAGGCGCTGCGCACCCGTTCGCGTCCTCCGCCATGGTGGCCGCGAGCGTGGGCGAGCGGACTGGATTCCCACTCGCTCATACTCGCCGCCACCAAACCGCAATCCGCCTTACTCGCCGAAATAGATCGCTTCCAACTTCTCCTCGAGTTGCGGCGAAGCGGGGCCTTCGACATTCGCGAGCACCGCGATCGTCACATCGCTCGCCGGAAAATATGCGAGGAACGCACTGAACCCATCGACGCCGCCGGCGTGGGCGAACCGCCGGCGTCCGTTCCTGGTGCCGACGCCGAGCCCGAACGCATAGCCGCCCTTTCCCGGTGTCGTCATTTTCTCCAGCGACGCCGGCTGGAGGAGTTTCCCTTTGAACAACGCCTGCGTCCACTTCAGCAGGTCGCCGGTCGTGGAATAAAGGCCGCCTGCGCCGTGCGGCATGCGCATGTCGATGTAGTTCGCGTTGCGCAAGCCGAGCGAACCCACGTTGTAGCCCGAAGCGCGCCGCGGAATGACGGCGATGTTCGAGTCGTAACCGCTATCCGCCATCCCGAGCGGCTCGAAGATGTTTCGCTTCACGAATTCGCGGTAGGCCTGGCCGGAGACCAGCTCCACGATCCACCCGAGGAACACATACCCCGTGTTGCTGTAGGTGAACTTGGAACCCGGCGCGAATTCCAGCGGCAGGCTGCGCAGCCGCGCGAAAATCATCGACGGCGACGGGCCCGTGACCTTCCACTCCTTGGCCACCGGCATCGCCGTGAAATCAGGAATGCCCGACGTATGTGCCAGCAGATGCCGCAGCGTGATCGCCTGCCACGCGGCGGGAACATCCTTGATGTATTTGTCCATCGGGTCGTCCACGTGAAGCTCGCCCCGCTCCTCCAACAGCAGGATGGCTGCGGCGGTAAACTGCTTCGTCAGCGAACCCAGCCGGAACTTCGTCGTCGCCGAGTCCGGAATCTCCCATTCGGCATCCGCCCAGCCGCTGCTCATCGCAAACACGACCTTGTCGCCCTGCGCCACGAGCACCGAACCCATGAACCGGTTCCCCTCGCTCTGCGCCCTGACCGCTGCGGCCATCCTCCCGACATCCTGGGCGAATCCGCCGACTGCGAGCGTCAACGACAGGACAGCCGCGGCGCAAATTCGCATGCGTCAGTTACGCCACGGCATTTTCGCGAGTCAAAATCCATCGGGCGCGCCGAATCAACGAAGCGTGCAACGCAGGCACGATTCAGGCCCGCCGCCGCGCCGCACCGCCGGCGGTTCTGGTTCTCCGACAGTCCACATTGCCCGGCATTTCATCGACCAGCGAAGGGCGTAGCCTGCCCGTCATGAAGCCCTTTCCCCTGCTCGCGGCCGCGTGCTTACTCGGCCTCTCCGCCTTCGGTGCCCCTGCCCCGGTGAAACTGCATTGGGTCAACCAACCGGCGGCCGGCGTTTCCACCGGCGTGAGCTGGGGCGTGCCGTGGCCGGAGGGAGCGCTCAAACGCAACGCGACGTTCATGCTGACCGACGCCACCGGCCGCGCGTTGCCTCTGCAGACGTGGCCTCTCGCTTACTGGCCCGACGGTTCGCTCAAATGGAGCGGCCTCGCGACCGTCACGCCCGCGGACTTCTCGGGCGAACTGACGCTCGCCTCGGGCACGTCCGCGGCGAGCGGCAACGTGACCGTCGCGCGCGCCGCCAAGTCCATCGTCATCGACACGGGCGCGCTCGACGCCGTCATCCCGCTCACCGGCCGCAACCTCATCGATTCGCTGAAAGTCGGCGGCACCGAGGTCGCGCGCGACGGACAGCTCGTCTGCATCCTGCAGCACGGCCCATCGACTGGGAGCATGGATGCGCCGCCCCGCGAGGAATTTCTCAGCGACGTCCGGCAGGTCACGGTCGAGCAATCCGGCCCGGTGCGCGCCGTCGTGAAAATCGAGGGCGTGCACCGCAGCGTCACCGGGGACCGCGCGTGGCTGCCGTTCACCGTGCGCCTCTATTTCTACAGCGGCGAAACGGCGGTGCGCGTCGTGCACAGCATCACCTTCGACGGTGACCAGGAAAAGGATTTCGTCCGCGGCCTCGGTGTGCGCTTCGCCGTGCCGCTGCGCGAGGCGCCGCGCAACCGCACCGTGCGCTTCGCCGGCGCCGACGGCGGACTCTGGTCCGAACCGCTTCAACCGGGCGGCGGCAGCGTCGAGCAGGAAACCGGCCGGCCCTTCACCGGCCGCGGCCCCTTTGCCGACAATGCAATTTGGAACGACTTCAAGCTTTCGCAGCCCACGCCCGACGGCTTCACGATCGTCAAGCGCACGAATCCGAAAAGCACGTGGCTGTTTTCCGCCGGCGGCACGCGTGCCGACGGGCTCGCCTTGGTCGGCGATCTCGGCGGCGGCCTCGCGATCAGCGTGAAGAATTTCTGGCAGACGTTTCCGTCGGAACTCGAGGTGCGCCACGCCAGCGCGCCGCTCGCGGAGCTCACCGCCTGGCTGTGGTCGCCCGACGGCCCGCCGATGGACATGCGGCACTACGATCTCGTCGCGCACACGCTTGCGGCATCCTACGAGGACGTGCAGCCGGGCCTGAGCACGGCCTACGGCATCTCGCACACGAGCGAGCTGACGCTCTATCCCAGCGCCGGCCGTCTGCCGGCGAAGGCGACGACGGTTGCCCGCGCGCAGATCGGCAAGGTGCTGCCGCTGCTCGCCGCGACTCCGGCCTACCTTCATTCGACGGGCGTGTTCGGCGTCTGGAGCCTGCCCGATCGCTCGACGCCGTTCAAAAAGACGATCGAGGACGGCCTGGATTCCGTGCTGGCCTACTACGAGAAGCAGGTCGACGCGCAGCACTGGTATGGCTTCTGGGAGTTCGGCGACGTCATGCACTCCTACTCGGTGCCGCGCCACAAGTGGCATTACGATTGGGGCGGTCACGCGTGGGACAACACCGAGCTCGGCGCGCCGCTGTGGCTTTGGTATAGTTTTTTGCGCACGGGCCGCGCGGACTTGTTCCGGTTCGCCGAGGCGCACACGCGCAACACCAGCGAGACCGATGTCTACTCGCTCGGGCCGATGAAGGGCCTCGGGTCGCGTCACAACGTGATCAAATGGGGCGACGGCGCGAAGGAAGCGCGCATCAGCCAGGCCGCGCACTGGCGGCCGTTCTATTACCTGACCACCGACGAACGCACCGGCGACATCATGCACCTGACGATTCACGCCGACGAGGCGATCGCCCGCTTCGATCCCATGCGGCTCGCCGCGCCGCAGGTGCCCGGCGAACCGCATTTCGCCAACCGGCTCCGCATCGGCCCCGACTGGTTCGCGCTCGTCGGGAACTGGATGACCGAGTGGGAACGCACCGGCGAACCAAAGTGGCGCGACCACATTCTCGCCGGCGTCGATGCGATCGTGAAAATGCCCTACTGGCTCCAGACCGGCCAGCGCAACGGCCTGAATCCCGATCTGCCCAACGGCGGCCTCGGCCCGCTCAAGGGCGGCGGCGCGCAGATCGTCGGCTACGATCCCGCGACCGGCCGGCTGACCGCCATTCGCGATCCGCTCACGAAAAAGTCCGAGCCGGTCAGCTACAACCTCGCGACGATCCAGGGCGGCGGCGAAGTGATGTTCGAGCTCGTGCCGCTGCTCGGCCGGAAGGACTTCGCGACCGCGTGGCTGCAATACTGCCGCATCGGCGGCGCTCCTGCCGACGTTCTGTCGACCGACCAGAAAACCGGGACCGAGGGCAACGACGGTCGCTACATCCTGAACGAGCAGAGCGGCCCGCGCCTCGCTGCCTACGCCTACGCGCACACGAAGATGCCGGCGTTCGCCCAAAAAGCCGTCGAGGGAATACTCAGCCGCGGCGGCGGCTTCGCGCATCCGAAACTGCTGACCGGCCCCGACGTTTTGGCCCCGACCGAGGAAGATCCGTGGATGTCGACCAACGAGGCCGCCCAGACCGGCCTGACGACGATCGAAATCCTCGAGCTGTGCAAAGACGCGCTGCCGACCGATGCGCCCGTGATTTCGCAACGGCAAATCGGTCATCGTCGTCGATAATCATCGCGGGTAGCGGCGGCGTCCCGACCGCCACCTCTGGAAGATGGCCGTCGAGACGACGGTCGCTTCCAGGGAAAATTACATCGAGTAGCGCAGGCGTCCCGCCTGCATCACACCAGCAAGCATGCATCAGCCGGTGAAATCATCGCGTGAATTGTCTCGATGCGCCGGCGTCAGGACTTGCGCGGGATCGTCTGCCGTCGCCGCAACCAGCGTTCCTCGACGCCGGTGACGCCGCCCTCCGCGTCGACCTGAAACTCGATCGTCATCGTGCCGTCGTCGTTCACGAAGCGCCGGCCGCCCGCCGGATAAAAGACCCGCGGTTTCAGGTCCTTGTATTGCCAGGTGTAGGCCTCGCCCTGTCGTTTGAACCGGTGGGGGGTGGTCCTCTTCTCTTTGTCCGCCGAATATTCACCCTCGAACGCAGCGTAGGCCGCCGGATCGAACGCCGCCAGCCGCGCCGGCGTCACGAACGGATCCTTCGCATATTCCGCGTTGGCGATTTTCTGTTTCTCGATCGCCGCGCGGGCGCGGTCGTGTTCGCTGCCGGCGTCGATTTTGAAATTCGGCATCAGCACGTTCGTGTAGGCCGTCGTCAGCGCGAAAATGTCATCCTTGCCGTAGCCGCTGTCGGCGCGCAGCACCGTCAGATAGAGGACGCCCTTGCGCATGGCCTCCACCGCGCCGTTGATCGCGGGTTTCAGGACGAACGCGGCGCTGTGGAGGGCGGCGCGTCTGAACAGCCCCATTTTCTCGTGCTTGATCGCCTCGCGAATGATGTCGGCCTCCACGCGTTTGAACGCGTGGCGCGGCGGCAGATAAAACACCCAGTCGTATTTGGACAGCGCGTTGCTTTCGAGGTCGGCAACCGTGAGCGAGCGGAACCGCTGCTCGACCCGCGCGTCGTTGAAATCCTCGGCCCACGAAAGCTGATAGAGTTTCGATGTCGCTCCTTCCAATGGCAGCGGCAGCGCCGGCAGGACCATGTCGAGCGTCATCTTGAAGGCTTTTTCCCCCGGCTGGGGATCGTCAAAGTGGAGCATGCTTTTCCACTCGGCCATCATCGCGCCAAGGTCGCCGACTTTCGCCGCGACCGCGGGATCGATCCGTCCATCCGCTGCCATGGCCTGAAATTTCCGCAGGACGAGAATGGGATGCGGCTCGCCTTCGCGGCCGACGATGACCAGGCCGGCGCCGGTCGATTTTCCCATGGTCTCGTAGGCGATCTGGACCACGTCCGTGGCGAACTGCTCGCCGTATTTCCGATCCGCCGCCGTGCGCGCGTGAATCGCGATCGAGAGCGCCTTGCCATTCACGACGAACGGAGCGAGCCGCACATCGTCTCCGAAATTCGCATCGAGTTTCGTCGCCGCAACGACAGTCGCGCTCAGCGTGCCGGCCCCGAGCAAAAGGAGGAAGCGCCGCCGCAGCCGGTGGAGGACGCGCCTTCGGGGAACAGCCCGGGATGGGATTG
>DASZPP010000149.1:0-24389 GCA_035549975.1 Opitutus sp. | reverse complement strand
AAAGTCGCGAGCGTCAGGGCGTCGTCGATCGGCTTGCCGAGGTCGAGCGACGCCCGCTGGATCGCCGCGTCCGCGGTCCGCAACGCCGTCGCCCGCGCCGAATCCCGCGCCTTCACCGCCGTCACAATGTCCGCCCGCAAGGTCTCGTAGATCGACGCCATGCTCTCACGCTGCCCAACCTCGTCCACATGTCCAGCGTCCGGTGGAGCGGCGCGCCGGCCCGCCCATTCGAATTTCCCAATTCCAGATTTCAGCTTTCACGATTTTCAGTTTTCACGATCCCCAAATTTCTCCCCGCCTCCTCCGCCGCCCGCTCCCCGCTCGCCAGCGCCCCATGCACCGTGCCGAGTTCCAGCGGAGCACCGGTCGCCTCCCCGGCGAAGAATAGTGTCTCCTGCTCCGCTTCCGCCAGCTTCGCCGGCGCATCCCCCCGGCCGGCGATGGAAAAACTATACGCGCCCCGCGAGAACGGATCGGCCGACCAGTTGTGCAACCGCCAGTCCACGATCGCGCGGGCGAGCAACGCCTCGTCGCACCCCAGGAGCCGCGCCAGCGTCCGGCGCGCGGTCTCGAAAATTCGCCGTTCCGGCCACGCGCCCATCTCCTTCGCCGCCGGTCCGCCCGTCCAGCCCACCAGCAGCGGCCGCGGCGCCTCCGACCACCAAACGGGAAAAAATTTCTCCAGCGACTGCACGAACCCGAACGCCTTTCCGTCGCCCGCGCCCATCGCCTTCGGCACCGGCCCGCGCCGCCAGACATCGCCGCGCATCCGCAGGACCAGGCGCTGCGCGTGCCCCGTCTCCAGTTCGCGCCAAAGCTTTTCCTTGGCCGGCAGCCGCGGGACGAATCGAATCGCCCCCTCGCCCTCGCGCATGCCGAGGACGCCGGGCGGCAGCGTCACGATCGCCGCCCGCGCCAGCCACCGGCCTCTGCGTGTCTCGACGCCCACCTGCGCGCGACTCCACTTCACCGCCGTCACCGGCGTCTTCAGTTCGATCCTCACTTTCCGCGCGGCGAGGCCCTGCAAAAACCACGCGACGAGCCGCCCGTAACCGTCCTTCGGCCGCCGTTGCGGCTCGTCCTGCTTCGTTTCCTCGAACAGCAACGCCGCGCTCATCCGCTCCACCGGTGCGGCCTGAAATCCTTCCACGAACGTCCGCGCCAGCGCCCGATCCTCCGCGCTCAACTTCCCCCCGTCGCGCCGCAGCCACTCCGCGAACGACCCGCGAAACCGCGGCCCGATCCGTCGCATCACGGCATCGATCCGCTCCCACGTGTCCGCTCGCCGCCGCCCGTTCGCATCCACGAACCATTGCCGCGTCATCATCGGCGCCGTGCCGATCCCCGCCCGCCGCATCGCCCGCGAGAGCGCTTCGTTCCCGCCGTGAATGAATTCCGCCCCCAGCTCCGCCGGGCCCGGCCAGCCCTTCGCCTTCTGCGACCAGATGCGCCCGCCCGCTCGCGCCCGCGCCTCCAGCACCACGACTCGAAAACCTTTTTCCGCCAGCCGCAGCGCCGCCGCGAGCCCGGCCACTCCCGCGCCGATCACCACCACGTCCGCAACACGCTCCTTCGATCCGCGCATCACCCAACCAATCCCGGCCCCGGCCGTCCGCAAGCGCAGTCTTCCCGCCGTTTCGCCGCGGCGATCTTGGAGTGCGCCAGTCCCCTGGCGCTTTGGAGCGAAGACGAAAACGGCAGCGGACCGCCGCACTTAAAAAGCCGGCGTCGTCCGCGTTCGGTCGCCGGCACCGGCCACGCCCGGAAACGTCGCCCGCCGACCTGCTACAACATCGACGGGCTTTCGCCCGGGTTGACGTCCTCTGCAATCGCCGATGACGACAATTCCCCGATCAAAAAATTGCACCGCTCCTGGCACTGGCGGCACGCCTCCGCGCACACCCGGCAGTGCTGGTGGCGCAGCGTGAGCGCCTCGCATTCTTCCGCGCAAATCCGGCACGCCAGCGCACACGCGTGGAGTTGCGCGTGCACCAGATCGTTCGGCGTCTCCGTCTGCCGCAACACAAGCCGCGCCGTCGCCGCGCACACGTCGGCGCAATCGAGGCTCACCTGGATGCAGCGCCGCAACAGTTCCCCCGCCTCGCCAAGACACGCGTCGGCGCACGCGCTGCAAATTCCCGCGCATTGTTCCAGCGCATCGATCACGCTCGCGTAATCCGCCATCCGCTCCCGGTCCGCCCGCGGATGCGTTCGCAGCATCGTTTCAATGAATCTCATCGCCCCGAACTTACTCCCGAACCGAGTCGCCGCCCATCGGGCGCCGCCCCGTCCTCCCGCTCCTCCAATATCCGATTCCCCCAATCTCCGCCTCGCCATCCGCGCGCCCCCGCCATGCCCTCGCCGCGCTCCGACTATTTTCACTTGTTACGTGAAAATGGCGCGCGCCCACGCTCGCCCGTCGGCGAAAATTGCACCGAAAGGATCCGGACGACGCCACCGCCGCCGTCTGCTATCCTGCGCCATGGTTGCGATTCACCCGTCCCCCTCCGATTCTTCCGCCGTGACCTCCCGCCCGCCGCGCCTCTCCGAGACCCGCATGCTTGACCGCTTCATGGCGGGAGATCCCGCCTACAACGGCCGCTTCTTCGTCGGCGTTCGCACGACCGGCATCTACTGCATTCCATCCTGCAAGGCCCGCAAACCCAAGCGCCAGAACGTCCGTTTCTTTCCCACCTGCGAGGCGGCCCGCGACGCCGGGCTCCGCCCATGCCGCAAGTGTCACCCCGACGACTTCGCGCGCGGCGCCGATCCCGTCCTCGAATCGATCGAGACGCTCGTCGCCGAAATCCGCGCCGATCCCGCCGCTTTCAGCGACGCCGGCGCCATCGTTCGCCGCTCCGGCTTCGGCTCGACGCGCCTTTTTGAGCTTTTCCGCCAGCACTATCATTCCACGCCCGCCGACCTCCTCCTCCGCGCCCGGCTCGCCCACGCCAAACAGCAACTTTTCTCGAGCAACCTGACGCTCGCCGACATCGCCTATGGCTCGGGCTTCGAATCGCTCTCGGTCTTTCACGAACACTTCCGCCGTCTCAACGGCCTCACGCCCGCCGCCTACCGCGATCTTCGTTCCGCCCGGCATTTCGAAATCGCGCTCCCGCCCGGCTATCTCCTCGGCTACCTGCGCCGCGCGCTCAGCCGCGACCTCCACAGCGTTTCCGAAAAACTGGACGGCGACACCTACACCGCCGGCCTCCAACTCGGCACCGGCCCCGCGCTGCTCACGCTCCATCTCTCGCCCGAAACCATCCGCGCCGAGGTGACACCAAGCCCCGCTCCAATCGCCGCGGAAGTTCACGCACTCGTCATCGGCCTGCTCGGTTTGGACGAGGATGCCGCCGCCTTCGCACGCCTCGCCAAAAAACTCGGCCTCGCGCGCCTCGTCGCCGGCCGGCCCGCGTTCCGCATCAGCCGCATCCCGTCGGTCTTCGACGCCGTCCTGTGGGCCATCATCGGCCAGCAGATCAATTTTCCGTTCGCCTGCCTGCTGAAGCGCCGGCTGATCGAACACACCGGCACCCGGCTCGCCAGCGGACTTTTCGCTCCGCCCACGCCCGCTGCCGTCGCCGCCCTCGAGCCCGACGAGCTTCTTCCGCTCCAGTTCTCCCGCCAAAAAGCCGGCTACGTCATCGCCACCGCGCGCCTCATCGCCTCGGGCCAGCTCGACCTCGCCGCCCTCTCCGCGATGTCCGCCACCCGCGCCGAACGCACGCTCCTCGCGATCCGCGGCCTCGGCCCGTGGTCCGTGAATTATCTCATGATGCGCACCCTCGGCTTCGCCGACTGCGTCCCCTACGGCGACACCGGCGTCACGAGCGGCCTGCAATCGCTCTTCAACCTCGACGAACGTCCCGACGTCGACGCCACCCGCCGCCTCATGTCCGTCTTTTCCCCTTACCGCAGCCTCGCCACCGCCCACCTCTGGCAGCTCCACCAGCCCATCCCCACCTGATCCCCACCTGATCCCCGCCGCCCTTCCCGCCCACGACGTCGCTCACCATTGTCATACATTATATGACATTCCCCGTCTCACCATCCATCAACCCATCCCAACATGAATCTCCACATCGAAACCTTTCCCACGCCCGCCGGCGATTTCACGATCGCCGTCGACTCCGCCGGCGCCGTCATCGCCACCGCCTTCGGCCCCGCCGCCCGCCTGCCCGCGTTCGCCGCCAATTGTCATACATTATATGACAACCGCCGCACCGCCCGCGTGCGCGAACAGATCCTCGCCTACTTCGCCGGCGAAAGGCGCGATTTCGATCTGCCGCTGGCGCCCGCCGGCTCCGCGTTTCAACAGCGCGTCTGGTCCGCGCTCCGCGAAATTCCCTTCGGCGAAACCCGCAGCTACGGCGACCTCGCGCGCGCACTCGACAGTTCGCCGCGCGCCATCGGCCGCGCCAACGCCACCAATCCCATCTGCCTCATCGTCCCCTGTCATCGCGTGATCGGCGCCGACGGCTCGCTCACCGGCTACGCCTTCGGCGAGGACATCAAGCGCCGCCTCCTCGAACACGAAGGCGCGCTCCAGCCCGCACTGACCTGACGCGCTCCGGCGCGCCGGCGACGGCAGGGACGCCTCTCCGAGGCGTCCGCATATTTCGTCTCGCCCAGCGCCCGCCTCACGACACGCCGATCAGTATCCCCGTCAGAAAAACCAGAATCCCACCCAGCACGACCTGGAACACCGCCGACAACAGCGGCGTGTCCATGTAGTGCTTCCGGATCCAGGCGATCACCGCCAGTTCCACCGCCACGACCGCGACCGCAATCGTCGTCGCCGTTCGCACGTTCGAAATCAGAAACGGCAGCGTGTGCCCGATTCCGCCCGCCGTCGTCATCGCGCCGCACACCAGCCCGCGCGTCCACGGATGCCCGCGCCCCGTGAGACTGCCGTCATCCGACAGCGCCTCCGCGAATCCCATGCTGATCCCCGCGCCGACGCTCGCCGCGAGTCCGACCAGGAAAGTCTCCTTGCTGCTGTGCGTCGCGAACGCCGCCGCGAACAACGGCGCGAGCGTCGACACCGATCCATCCATCAATCCCGCCAGTCCCGGCTGCACCACCTGCAGCACGAACAGCCGCCGCTGCGTCGCTTCGTCCGTCTCCTGCGCCCCCGCGCGACGCTCACCCATCCTCTCCGCCGTCTTCGCATGCCGTCGCTCCTCCGCGATCAGGTCGCCGAGCAATTGCCGGATGCCGGCGTCCGCCGTCCGTTTCGCTGCGGCCTCGTAATATTTTTTTGTCTCGATCTCCATCGTCTCCGCCGTGCGCTGCGCCGCCTTCAGTCCGAGCGGCCGCACCAGCCACACCGGACGGCGCGCCACGAACCCCCTCACGTCCTGCCGCCGGATATACGGCAGCCGCTCGCCAAAGCGTGCGCGATAAAGTTCGAGCAGCCGGTGCCGGTGTCCGTCCTCCTCCTCGCGCATCCGCTCGAAATCCGCGGCCGCGTCCGCGTGCTGCTCGCGCAGCCCCTCGGCAAAGCTGTCGTAGATTTTCGCGTCCTCCTCCTCCAACGAAATCGCCAGCGCGAGAATCTCCCGTTCGCTCAATTCGTCGAAATTCTTCATGGCGCCAGACTAAGAGTCTTTCGCCCCGGTTCAAAGTTTCCTTGCAGCCCGCCGTCGGGATGCCGCAACCCACCCGCGACCGCTCATTCGCCCGGGACGACCCGCTTGCGCGACTTCAGGAACGCCACCAGCGCCCGCACTTCCGCCGGCTTCAGGTTGTTCCCATACGCCGGCATGTTGCCGCCGCCGTTCACGATGCGCAGGATCATGTCGTTCTCCGTGAGCCGGTCGCCGACATGGGTCAGGTCCGGTCCCCGCCGCCCGCCGTAGCCCTCGATCAAATGACAATTCAGGCACGCGCGTTCGTGAAAAATCCGCGCGCCCGCTGCGACCGGTCCCGTGGTCGCGCCGACCACCGACGCCGGCAGCGCCTCCGCCTCGAAGTTCGGCGACCACGGCGATTCGATGCCCATGATCCAGAGCGACCCGATCATGAGCACGCTCAACAACACCACGCCGACCGACCACGGCCGCCGCCGCCAATGGCGCTCGCCCCGGTTGCCGAGGATCGGCGCCAGCAGCAGGATCACCCCGATCAGCGCCGGCGCGAGGATCATCACCACGCCTTCGATCTTCGGCGGGACCAGCGCCAGCACGGCAAAATACCACAACAAATACCAGTCGGGCCGCGGGTCCGCCTGCAGGATGCTCGGATCCGGCGGATTCTCGATCGGCGGCGGCCCGTAGATCAGCGCGAACGCCGCGATCCCCGCGATCACCAGCGTGCCGAAAATGAAATCCCGCCACGCCCCGTCCGGCCAGAACGGCACGCCCGTCCGCTCCAGCTCCTCGTGATACTTCTGCTTGTAGGTCGCCGGATTCACCGGATCGCCCGGCTTCGGCTGCTCCGAAATCCCGTGCCGCAGCACGAGGCGCAGGTGCACCGCGATGAACGCGAACATCATCCCCGGCACGAGAAAAACGTGGATCGCGAAAAACCGGCTCAGCGTCGCGCCGCCGATCGTCGTCCCACCCAAAATAAACCGCGCCAGCCAGTCGCCGATCCACGGCACGCGCCCCGCCTGCTCCGCCGCCACCACCACCGACCACGCCGCCGTCTGGTCCCACCGCAGCAGTTGACCCGTGAAACCCATCACGAGCGTGAACCCGAGCAGCAGCACGCCCGTCGACCACGTCATCTCCCGCGGAAATTTGTAGCAGCCGAACAGGAACGTCTGCGCCATGTGCGCGCCCACCATCAGCACCATCGCCGACGCCCCGTAGTAGTGCAGCCCGCGCAGGAAATTTCCGAACGGCGCCTGATAGGTGATGAACTGCAGCGTGTCGTAGGCCTGCGATGACGAGGGCACGAACGAAAACGCCAGCGCCACGCCCGTCACCACCTGCACGATGAACGCCGCCAGCGTCGCGCTCCCGAACACATACCACCACGTCGCCTCGCGCGGCACGAGGTGCTTCATCGGCGGCCCGATCCAGTCGCTGATCCCGAGCCGGTCGTCGAGCCAGAGCCAGGTTGAAATGAGCAGTCGCTTCATGGGCAAAGACGGCGGGAATCGGCTCGCGTAGAAGCAGGCCTCCGCGGCTGCCGGATTCGGAAGCTCAAAATCCCGCAGGCGCGGAGGCCTGTCGCCCCGCGCAAGTCGGGGAAAGTGAAGCCCACCCCAGTTCCGGACTCTGGACTCTCAGCTCGAGACTTCATCGCATCTCTCATAGCGACGTCGTGATCGGAACCGCGCTGGCCCGGATCTGCACCTGGCCGCGCAACAGCCGCACATCATACCGGAACAGCGGCCGCGGCGGCGGGCCCGCGGCCACGGTGCCGTCGCGGTAATAGACGCCGCCATGGCACGGACACATGAACAGGTTCGCCCCCGCCATCCACCGCACCGGGCAGCCGAGATGCGTGCAATGCACCGAAAATGCCGTGAACTTTTCCTCCGCCTCGCGCCGCAGCCACGCACCCGCCTTCGCCGTCACGCCCGCCCACGGCAGCGGCGACGGATCGGCAAACACCACGCTCACCGTCTCGCCGATCTTGAAATCGCCGATCGCGCCCACGTCCCGCCACACCTCCTCCGTCTTCCGGAACAACGGCGCCAGCACGAACGCCACCGACGTCCCTCCGATCGCCGCCGCGCACGCGCCGCCGAGCGCCACCGACATCCGCGCCAGAAACCGCCGCCGCGAAATCAACGCCATCACCTCGCGCGTCGGCGGCGTGAGCGGCGCCGCGCCTGGGGGCGCGACGCCCTCGTCGCGCTTTCCGCGCCCCTCCTCGTCCTCCCGATGTTCAGAAGTGGACTTTTCGTTCATGGCGCAGCTCCGAAATCCATCCCGCCAGGCAACCGGCGAACATGACCAGCCCGACCACCAGCACGACCCACGACGTGATCAGGCCCCAAAAGACAAACGTGATGCCAAGCGCAAAACCCGCCGGCCAGAATGTCGCCGGCGGCAGGTGTTCCTTGCCCAGCCGGGTCCAGTTTTCCGGCACCGGCGTCGCGGCTGGCGCCGTCTCGTTCGTCTCCTCATTCATCCTGGTTCCTCCATTTCCCAATCGTTGTCAGCCTCGTGGCGGCAGGCCTCCGTGCCGGCCGATTCCGGGGGCAGGCAGGGACGCCTGCCGCTACGTTCCGAATTCTTTGGTTCACGTTCATGACAGCAATCGCGGCAGGATATAAACCGTCGCGAGCACGAACACCCACACGATATCCACGAAGTGCCAATACAGCCCGATCGCCTCCAGCGGCGGCCGCCACCGCCGGTAGTCGCCCGCCAGCAGCATCACCAGCAGCGTCGTCAGCGCGATCAGGCCCGCGATCACATGGAAGCCGTGAAACCCGGTCACGAGGTAAAACGACGACGCGAATAAATTCGTCCCGACGTTCACGCCGTGGCGATCGAGTCCGAGATACTCCGATCCCTGCCCGACGATGAACACCGCGCCCAACGCGATCGTCAGCGCCAGCCAGCCTTCCATGCCGCGCCGGCGCTTCGCCCGCTCCGCCACCTCCGCACGCCACAGCGTGAAGCTGCTCGCGAAGAGGCACACGCTGAACCATCCCGTCTTCATCAGGTCGAGGCTGTTGGTCGCATTCGGCCCGGCGGGCGGCCGGAGGTTGAACCACGCGAACACCAGCAGCAGCGTGCCGAAGAACGCCGCCTCGGACGCGATCAGCGTCCACATCGAGCATTTGAACTTGTTCAGCGGCCGGATCGCATCGCCGCCCACCGGCGGATCCGGCCGGTCCGGATTCGCCAGGTCCCACAACGGCCGCCGGCTCCGGATCGGCGGCAGTGCGTCGAAATTGTGCACCGCGGGCGGCGAGGTCGTCGCCCACTCGAGCGTCCACGCGTCCCACGGATTATCGCCCGCCGGCGCGCCGCGCCGCAGGCTGACGAGCAGGTTGATCACGAGCAGGATCGCCGCGACGCCCATCACGCACGCGCCCGCTGTCGAGAGCAGGTTCATCCAGCCCCAGTTCGGAAAATCCGGATAGGTGTAAACCCGCCGCGGCATCCCTTCGAAACCGAGGATGTGCTGGATGGCGAAGGTCGCGTTGAACCCGACCACCATGCACCAGAACGTCCAGCGCCCGAGCCGCTCCGACAGCATCCGCCCGCTGATCTTGGGAAACCAGTAGTGCACCGCGCCGAGGATCGCGAACACGATCCCGCCCACCGCGACATAGTGAAAATGCGCGACGAGGTAGTAGCTGTTCTTCGTCTGCCAGTCGAGCGCCGCCGACGCATGCGTGATGCCGCTCAACCCGCCCAGCGTGAACTGCAGCAGGAACGCGATCGCATACAGCATCGGCACGCTCGTGCGAATCCGGCCGCGGAACATCGTCGCGCTCCAGTTCAGCACCTTCACCCCCGTCGGGATCGCGATCAGCATGGAGGCGATCACGAAGAACGTCTCCGCCGCGTGTCCCATCCCGACCGTGAACATGTGGTGCGCCCACACCGCGAAGCTCATGAACGCGATCGCCACCGACGAGAGCGCCACGAATTCGTAGCCGAAGATCGGCTTCCGCGAGAACACCGGCACGATTTCCGAGATGATGGCGAACGCCGGCAGCGCGAGGATGTAAACCTCCGGATGCCCGAACGCCCAGAAGATGTGCTGCCACAGCACCGGCGATCCGCCGTGATGCCCCGCGAAGAAATGCGTCCCGAGCCGCCGGTCCATCAGCAGCATCACCAGCGCGGCGTTCAGCACCGGCAGCGCGAACACCACGATGAACGCCGTCACGAAGTTGATCCACACGAACAGCGGCACGCGTTTCATCGTCATGCCGGGCGCGCGCAGCGAGAGCGTCGTCGCGATCAGGTTGATCGCCGTCGCCACCGAGCCGATCCCGAGCACGAGCAGCGCCACGATCCAGTAATCGACGCCGAGCTCGGGATTGTACGGCGTCTCGCTCAACGGCGCATAGGCGAACCAGCCGACCTTCGGCACGCCGACGAAGATGGAGAAATGCAGCAGCGCTCCGCCGAGCGGCACCAGCCAGACGCTGAGCGCATTCAGCCGCGGGAACGCCATGTCGCGCGCCCCGATCATCAGCGGCACGAAATAGTTCGCGAACCCGAACAGCGCCGGCATCGCGACGAGGAAGATCATCGTCGTCCCGTGCATCGTGAACAGCGCGTTGAACGCGTCCGGCGACACCAGCGTGTTGTTCGGCACCGCCAGTTGCAGCCGCATGCACAGCGCCTCGAGCCCGCCGGCCACGAAGAACACCAGCGCGAACAGCAAATAGAGCACGCCGATCCGCTTGTGATCGACCGTCGAGATCCACGCGAGTTTCCAGTGCGCCTGTTCGTCCGCCGTCAGGATTTCCGGCGCGATCGCCGTCGGACTGCCGGGAATCGCGCTCATTTCAACGCCTCGAAATATGCCGCGAGGTCACCAACCTGCGCGGGCGTCAGCTTGAAGTTCGGCATCAACGCCCCCTGCTTCACCGCCTGCGGATTCGTGAGCCAGCGGCGCAGGTTCGCCGGCGTGTTCGGCAACAGCCGCCCCGCGAGATAGCGCCGGCTGGCCACGTGCGTGAGATCGGGCCCGGCGTTCTCCGTGCCGCCCACGCCTTTGATCGCATGGCAGTTCACGCACGTCATCGTGAGAAAATCCTCGCGGCCGCGCGCCGCCTCGCCCTGCACCGGGAGCGCCGCCTGCTGCTGCTCGTGCACCCACGCCAGGTATTTTTCCTGCGACTCGGCGATCACCTCGACCCGCATCCACGCGTGCTCGGTCCCGCAAAACTCGGTGCACGCGCCCTCGTAGATTCCGGGTTCGTCGGCGCGCAGCCAGATTTCGTTTCCCGCTCCCGGCAGAGTCGTCATCTTGCGGCCGAGCTGCGGCACCCAGAACTCGTGCAGCACGTCCGTCGTGTCGAGCCGCACCAAAAAATCTTTTCCGACCGGGATGTGAATTTCGTTCGCCGTCACGTAGCCCAGCTTCGGGCTCCGCACCTCCCACCACCACTGGTGCCCGATCACGTCCAGGTCCGGCCCGCCGGGCGGCGGCGCGGGATCCGCTTGCTCCATCGCGCGCACCGTCAGCCCGAACAGCGCCAGCACGATCACGAACGGGATCGCGGTCCACACGATCTCCATCCGCTTGTTGCCGGCGACCTGTGCCGGATCCGGGTCGCCCTTTCGCCAGCGATAACGCGCCAGGCTGTAACCGACCAGCCCGGCCACCACCGCGAAGATCACCGCGCAAATGCACAGCGTGATGATGAAAAGGCTCGTGATCGCATGCGCCTCGGGTGACACCGGGCTGAAAATCGATCCCGACGAACCAGTCATCCGCCACCGTGGCGGTTCCTCTGCAACTGTCAATTAACCGGCGCAATACATCCCGGTCCATCCAGCCGCGCCTCTCGGTCGCGCGTCATAAAATTCAGCTCAGGCGCCCGCGGCGCGCGCCCGATGCAGGGCGACGACAAAT
Organism: Opitutus sp.; assembly: GCA_035549975.1. Lineage (GTDB taxonomy): Bacteria > Verrucomicrobiota > Verrucomicrobiia > Opitutales > Opitutaceae > Opitutus. Next base: position 12,878 of record DASZPP010000149.1, on the reverse strand, counting down.
CGTTTCAGCTTCTCGAGGTCTTTCACGCCCGGCGCCGCCTCGACGCCGCTGTTCACGTCGACGAATCGCGCTCCGCTCGCCGCCAGCGCCTCGCCGATGTTCTCCGCGTTCAGCCCGCCGGCGAGAATCCACGTCTGGTCCGGGTGCGCCGCGCGATGCCGCGCGAACTTCGCCCAGTCGCCGGTTTTTCCCGTCCCGCCGAACACCCCCGACTGAAAGGCATCGAGCAAAAACGTTTTCGCGAGCGGCAGCAGCGCCGGCGTCACGTCGGCATCCGGCGGCAGTTTCGGCGCGAGCCAGAGCCGGTCCGCTCCGACGCGCTCCGACCAGCCCGCGATCGTTGCGATCGGCGTGTCCGCGCGAAAGTGCACCTGGAAGCGGTCGAACCCCGCCGCCGCCATCGCCGCAAGCTCGTCCGGCGTGGGCTCGACCGAAACCGCCACCCGCTTCCGATCCGGCAACCGCTTGGCCATCGCCTCGTATTTTGCCAGCGACACGAACCGCGGCGACTTCGGATAAAAAATGAAACCGAGATAATCCGCCCCGCAACGGTCCGCCAACTCCGCGTCCACCAGCGAAGTCAGCCCGCAAACCTTGAAACGAATTCCGTCGATCATGCGAAAGAGCCACAGATTACACGGATGGGCACAGATGACCGGGAATTTTATCTGAGTTTACCCGTGCAATCCGTGGCTAAAATGAATTGACCGCCTCGATCACGTGCGCCACCTGCGCGTCCGTGAGCTCGGGAAAGATCGGCAGGCTCACGCACGTGCGCGCCGCCGCCTCCGCCACGGAAAACGATCCCTCGCCGAAGCCGAGCGCCGCGTAGCATTTCTGCCGGTGCAGCGGCACCGGATAAATCAGGTCCGTCCCGACCTCGTGCTTCGCCAGGTGCTCCCGCAACGCGTCGCGCCGCGGATGCCGGATCGTGAACTGATGAAACACCGACGGCCCGTAGTCCGGCTGATCCGGCAGCCGCACGTCCGCCAGCTTTATTCCCTCCAAAAATCTCGCCGCGATCTCGCGCCGCCGCGCCGTCCACGCGGCGAGGTGCGGCAGCTTCACGTTCAGCAGCGCGCCTTGAAAGCCGTCCATCCGGAAGTTTCCGCCGACGACGTCGTGATAGTAGCGCCGGTCGGAACCGTGCACGCGAATGTGCCGCGCGCGCGTGTGGATTTCCTCCCGCCGCGAAACAAACGCCCCGCCCTCGCCGCACGCGCCGAGATTCTTCGTCGGATAAAAGCTGAACGTCCCGCAGTCCCCGAAAACGCCCACCGGCGTTCCGCGGTATTTCGCGCCCACCGCCTGCGCGCAGTCCTCGATCACGAACAGCCCGCGCTTCCGCGCGATCGCCATGATCTCGTCCATCCGTGCCGGCTGGCCGAACAGGTGCACGACGATGATGCCCTTGGTTCGCGCCGTGATCGCCGCCTCGATCTTCGCCGGATCGAGGTTGAACGTGCCTTCCTCGATGTCGACGAACCGCGGCGTCGCGCCGACATATGTCACCCCCCAGACCGTCGAGATGAACGTGAACGGCGGTGCGATCACCTCGTCGCCCCGGCCGAAACCCGCGATCATGCAGGCCACGTGAAGCGGCGCCGTCCCGCTGTTCATCCCCAACGCGGGCGGACAGCCCAGCGTCGTCGCGAAATTCCTTTCGAACTCCTCGACATCCTTCCCGAGGCAAAACCGGTTGGCATCATACGTCGCCGCCAAGGCCGCCAGCGCCGGCTCGCGGAGTGCGCGGTGTTGCAGCGAGAGATCGAGAAACGGGACCTTCATGAATCAGAATTAGGAACCACAGATGAACCCAAATGAACACAGATAATTCCGGTTCATCCATGTCCATCCGTGTTCATCCGTGGTTAAGTTTCTTCACCAGCGCCTCGACGAGCGCATCCAAACCCGGCTGCTTCGCCGTGAAATCCACCGGGATGCCCGCCGCCTTCATCGTCTCACTCGTCTGCGGCCCGATGCTCCCCGCCAGCGGCTTCTTTGCACCGGCCGCCAGCGTCAGCGCCGCCGCCTGGTCGGCGAACGACTGCGCCGCCGACGAACTGGCGAACAGGATCGCATCCGCGCCTTGCGCCCGAAAACCCGCCGCGGCCGGATCGTCGCCGAGATCGGTTTTCTCGGTTTGATAAACCTGCAGTTGATCCACGATCGCTCCCGCGCCTTCCAGTTTCGTCACCAGCGTCTCGCGGTTCAGGTTGCCTGTGACGACGACCACCTTCGCACTGTCGAGACTGCCGGTCGCGATCAGCGCGTCCGCCAGCGCCTCCGCGGTCGCCGTCTCCGGCCGGCACTCGACTTTCAGGTGCAGCGAGCGGATTTCGCTCGCCGTTGCCTCGCCGACGCACGCGATCCGCAGCAATCCGAGCGAACGGATGTCGTCGAAGATGCGGTTGAATTCCTCGAAGAAAAACCTCACGCCGTTCGCGCTCGTGAACACGATCCAGTCGTAGCTGCCCAGTTCCAGCAGCACATCCGCGAGATTCTGCTTGTCGACGTGCTTCGCCACCCGGATCAGCGGCAGCTCGACGACCTCCGCGCCGAGCGCCGCGAGCCGGCCCGCCAGCTCCGACGCCTGCTCCCGCGCCCGCGTCACCGCGATCCGCCGTCCGGCCAGGGGATGAAATTCTTTCGCCATGACGCCATGGGTATCAGCGGCCGTCCCGACCGCCACTCCGAAGCGGTGGCGATCGGGACGATCGCCGCTACCTCAAACCAAATTCCCGCAGCACCCGCCCGGCGGTTTTTTCCGGCGCCGCGTAGTCGGCATCGCTCAGCAGGAGGCTCCGATATCCGACGTTCTCGTGGAAAAAATGCAGCGTGCTTCCCGCCGCGTGCGCCGCGAACGCCGTGTGGCATCCCGCGCCGAGCTTCTCCTGAAACGCCCGCTCCAGCGCCACGCCGCGCGCGGTCGCTGCATCGAACGCGCCCGCGAACCCCGCCGCGTCCGCCGCGCGGCACTGCACCGCCACCGCGCCCTGCCCAACCGCCGGCACCATGTCGTTGAAGCCCAGGGCGTGAAACTCCACCCCCGGCCACTGCGCGATCCCGAGCCGTTTCAATCCCGCCGCCGCCAGCACCGTCCCATCCGCCGCCTTCAGCTCGCCGATTTTCCGCAGCCGCGTGTCGACGTTCCCCCGAATCTCGGTGAACGCCGCCTCGGGAAACAGCTTCGCCACCTGCAATCGCCGCCGCGGGCTGCCCGTCGCGATCAAGGCCGGTTTTGCGACGCCCGCGCGCAACACGAGCACATCGTGCGCGTCCTCACGCGGCAGGTAGCCCGCGATCGCGAGGCCCGCCGACATTTCGCCGGGCAGGTCCTTGGTGCTGTGCACCGCCAGGTCCGCCTCGCCGCGCAACACCGCCGCCTCGAGCTCGCTCGTGAACAGCCCCTTGCCGCCTTTCGTCTCCAGCGACCACTCCGCCTGCCGGTCGCCCGTCGTGACGATCTTCAGCAGGTCGACCTCCGCCGGCACTGTCGCCCGCAAATGCGCCGCCACGAGCTGCGTCTGCGCCAGCGCGAGCGGGCTCTTCCGGGTGGCGATGATGAGCTTCTTCACAGTAGCGAGTAGCGAGCATCGAGTAGCGAGTAGGCGCAAGCGATGCCCGCTACTCACTACTCGCTACCCGCTACTTCTTCAATAAGCCGCCTGCACGCCCTTGATGTGCTTCTTCGTCATCCAGGGCATCATGCTGCGCAGGTAAAGGCCGGTCTTCTCGATCTTGTGCTTCTCGCCCGCGGCCAGAAGCTTCTTGTAGTTCTTGAGGCCGCCCTTGTATTCCGCGACCCATTCCTTCGTGAACTTGCCGGACTGAATCTCCTTCAGGATCCGCTTCATCTCGGCTTTCGTCGCCTTGTTGATGACCCGCGGGCCGCGCGTGATGTCGCCGTATTTCGCCGTCTCGGAAATCGAGAAACGCATGCCCGCGATCCCGCTCTCATACATCAGGTCGCAGATCAGCTTCAGCTCGTGCAGGCATTCGAAATACGCCATCTCCGGCTGGTAACCCGCCTCGACGAGCGTCTCGAACCCGGCCTGCACCAGCGCGCTCGCGCCGCCGCACAGCACCGCCTGCTCGCCGAACAGATCCGTTTCCGTTTCCTCCTTGAACGTCGTCTGCAGCACGCCCGCGCGCGTCGAGCCGATGCCCTTCGCCCACGCCAGCGCCTGCTTCTTCGCCGTCTTCGACTTGTCCTGCGCGACCGCGATCAGCGCCGGCATGCCTTTGCCTTCGGCGTAGAGCCGGCGAACCATGTGGCCGGGGCCTTTCGGCGCGACCATGATGCAGTCCACGTCCTTCGGCAGCTTGATCAGCCCGAAGTGGATCGAGAGCCCGTGCGAGAAGAGCAGGGTCTTCCCTTTCGTGAGGTTCGGCGCGATGTCGTTGAGATAGACGTCCGCCTGCTTCATGTCCGGCAGGCCGACCATGATCACGTCCGCGCGGCGCACCGCCTCGGCGGTGTCGAACACCTCGAACCCGTGCTGCTCGGCGACCGCGCGCGACTTCGAGCCCGGATAGAGGCCGATGATGACCTTGCAGCCGCTGTCCTTCAGGTTGAGCGCATGGGCGTGGCCCTGCGAACCGTAGCCGAGGATGGCGAGCGTTTTGTTCTGAAACACGCCGAGGTCGGCGTCTTTGTCGGTGTAGACTTTGGCGGGCATGGTGGAAAGGAAGTTGAAAGGTGAAAGATGAAAGTTGAAAGAGCGAAACTAGCGCCGTCGAAAATCCGGGGTCGTCAGTCTTTCAACTTTCAACCGTGCACGGCGCTTCAGCGCCTACCGCTTCAACGCCAGCCGTCCGGTCCGCGCCAGTTCGAGAATCCCGAACGGCTCCAGCAGCCCGAGCAGCGCGCTGATCTTGTCGTCGTCGCCGGTCAGCTCGATGATCAGGTTCTCGTGCGTCAGGTTCACGATCTTCGCGCGGAAGATGTCGGCGATCTGGACGATCTCCGACCGCGTCTTCGCGTCCACGGTCACCTTCACGAGCACCAGCTCGCGCGCGACCGCCTGGCCTTCCTTGAAATCGATGACGTCGACGACATTGACGAGCTTCCGGAGCTGCTTGATGCACAGGTCGAGTTGCGCCTCATCGCCGTTGAGGATGGCGGTGATGCGCGACAGTGACGGGTCGTGCGTGGGGGCGACGTTGAGCGAGTCGATGTTGAAGCCGCGGCCGGAAAACATCCCGGCCACGCGCGCCAGCACGCCGAATTTGTTCTCAACGAGGACGGAGATCGTGTGTCGCATTGGATAAGAATAAATAAAATGGTGGACGCCACCGGACTCGAACCAGTGACCCCCTCGGTGTAAGCGAGGTGCTCTAACCAACTGAGCTAGGCGTCCCGGCGGAGGGAAGATCAAAGCTGGCGCGCCCCCGCGAAGACAAGGGTTTTGTTTGGCCGGATGAGCGGACGCCCTCCGGGTGCATCCGCGCCCCGCCGCGCTCCGCCAACGAAGACTTGCTGCCCCGCAAGCATCCATCCCACGCCGGACTGCGTCCGGTTCCAGCCGCCAATCCGTGTCAGCATTCATCGACCCAATGGCGACCATAAGTCACCGAAACAAGCACCCCGCGCATGAACTAATTGCGTCACCTTCCAAAATCACCGTGCCGATTCAATGAACGCTGCCATGCGCATCCAAACCAAGCTGAGTCTCGTACTCCTTCCGGGCCTGGGATGTGTCCTTGCCCTGTCGCAATTCGCCCAGAACTGGCTCGCCGGCCGTGAGAGTCGCGAACTCGCCCGCCAGGCCACCGCCTTGATGGTCGGCGAAGACGATCAGGCGATGGCCAACCTGGAGCACATGATCGATTTCGTGATCACCGACAACCTGTCAGCCGGCGAAATGGAGATCTTCGCCAAGCTCGCCACCCTCCAGTCCTCGATCCCGGGCCTCGACGAGTTTTCCCTCTACGACAGCCGCGGCCGCGTCACCCACTCCTCCAACAAGGCCGCGGTCAAGACCGAGCTTCCCGCCGACTTCAAGGCCCAGCTCTTTTCCAGCGACCGGAAATTCCGCCGCGGCGCCGACGGCGTCCGCGAAATTTTCACGCCGCAGCTCGCCCAGGCCTCCTGTCTGGAGTGCCATCCGCGCTACAAACCCGGCGCCGTGGTCGGCGCCAGCTACGTTCGCTTCAAGACCGACGCCAAGGCCCGCCTCGAAGCCGAGTTCTCCGCCTCCACCACGCAGTCGGAACGCCACCGCCGCCTGGAAGCCGCCGCCACGATGGGCGTCGTGTTCCTTGTCGCGATCGGGCTGATCCTGTTCTGCATGCGTTCCGTCAAGCAACGGATCGTCACCGTCGCCCGCGGCCTCATCGCCGATGGCGAGCATCTTCTCGCCGAGGCCGGCCATGTCGCCGCGACGAGCGAGAGCCTCGCCCAGGGCGCGACCGAACAGGCAGCTTCCCTCGAGGAAAGCAGCGCGTCGCTCGAGGAGCTCGCCGGCATGACCCGCCGCAACACCGACAGCATTCAAAAAGCCAACCACTTCGTCCATCAGGCCCGCGAGACTGCCGAACACGGCGTCAGCGACATCCACGCGATGTCCACCGCCATGCAGGCGATCACCGATTCCAGCGGCCACATCGCGAAAATCGTGAAGACGATCGAGGAAATCGCCTTCCAGACCAATCTTCTCGCCCTCAACGCCGCGGTCGAGGCCGCCCGCGCCGGCGAATCCGGCATGGGCTTTGCCGTCGTCGCCGGCGAGGTCCGCGAGCTCGCGCAACGCTCCGCCTCCGCCGCCAAGGAAACCGCCGCCAAAATCGACGAGGCCGTCTCCCGCGCCAGCCAGGGCGCCAGGATCGGCAACGAGGTCGCGGCCCGGCTCGAGAAAATCGTCAACGAGGTGCGCGAGATCGACACCGTGATCACCGAGGTCGCGCAGGCCAGTCGCGAACAGAGCCTCGGCATCGAGCAGATCAACACCGCCGTCGCCGCGATGGACAAGGTCACGCAGGCGAGCGCCGCCAGCTCCGAGGAAGTCGCCGCCTCCGCCGCCTCCCTCCGCTCCCGCGCCAGGGCGCTCGGGACCGCCGTCCGGTCGATGCTCGCGCTCGTCGAAAAAACCTCCGACCAGCCCGCCGCCTTGGCCGACACGGAAACTCCCGCCGCCGCATCGGTAAATTCGCCCTCGCCGAACGGCGCGTTCGACCGCCTGCCCCGGCCGCAGGCGCTTCCTGCCGCGCGGAATCACGCCGAGCCCGCCGGCGCACTGCGCTGAGCGCCGCCTCCGAGCGGCGGGCCAGATTCCCGCAGGCCGCAACACCTGCCGCACGCCACCGCCGCACTTTTTCCTGCCGCAGGTTAGACAAAGATCCAGCCGTAGGTCAGCCCGCTTGCGGACGCGGCCCAGGCGCCCCAGCGCGTTGGCCTGCCGCTGCGGCCAAACACCCCCGCAAGGTCACATCCCGCGGCTCACGCTGTCGCCAGCGTCCGCTTCGGTTTCAGCCATCCTTCGCGGACCATCAACTCGACATTCTGCAGCGCGTTCAACGCCGCTCCCTTCCACAGGTTGTCGCCGCTGACCCACAGCGCGAGGCCGTTTTCCAGCGCGGAATCGAGCCGGATCCGCCCGACGCCGCACTTCACCTTCCGCGAAAAATCCAGCGGCGTCGGATAGCCCGACTTCGCCGGCTCGTCCACGAGCTGCGCGCCCGGAAACGCCGCGACCGCCGCCTGCGCCGCCTCGACGCTCACCGGCCGCTCGAACTCCGCGTTGATCGCCATCGAGTGCGCCCGCACCACCGGCACGCGCACGCACGTCGCCGAGACCTTCAGCGCCGGCAGGCCCATGATCTTGCGGCTCTCCTGCGTCATCTTCGTCTCCTCGCCCGTGTAGCCGTCGTTGCCGAACGAATCGACCTGCGGGATCGCGTTGAACGCGATCTGATAGGGATAAACCTTTCGCGGCAGCGTCGCGCCCTTCGCGTAGGCCTGGATCTGGTCCTCCAGTTCCTGCACCGCGTCCGCGCCCGTGCCGGAGACCGACTGATACGTCGCCGTGAAATACCGCCTCAACCCGAACGCCCGGTGCAGCGGCCAGAGTGCCATCAGCGCCACCGCCGTCGAGCAGTTCGGATTCGCGATGATGCCGTTGTGCTTCCGCAGGCCCTCGGGATTGATCTCGGGAATCACCAGCGGCACCGCCGGGTCCATCCGATATGCGGAGCTCTTGTCGACCACGAGGCATCCCGCCGCCACCGCGTCCGGCGCCAGCGCCTTCGTCGTCGCGCCGTCCACCGCGAAAAACGCCACGTCGAGCTCCGCGAAAAGTCCCGGTTTCGCCTCCTCCACCGTGAACGTCCGGCCCGCGCACGCGACGACCTTGCCCGCCGAACGCGCCGAAGCGAACAGCCGCAGCCTGCTCATCGGGAAATTCCGCTCGTGCAAAAGCTGCAGCAACTCTTGACCGACGACGCCTGTGGCGCCGACGATGCCGACATTGATGGATGGCGTATTGCTCATGAATTCTCCGTGGGAACTGGCTAACAAAACCTGCCAGCGGCTGGGCATCAAGCCCGCAGACCGGCTTCTCTTCGTCCGGATCGATACAGCGACCCTGCAATTTCTTGAACGCGGTGTGCTGGTGAAAAGTTACCCCATCTCCACCTCCCGGCGCCCGCCGTCCAACATCAAAAACTCCCTCGGCACGCCCCGCGGCCTCCACGAAATCGCCGAGCGCATCGGCGCCGGCCAGCCGCCCGGCGTCGTCTTCTGCTCGCGCGTCCCGACCGGCCGCCACTTTTCCGAATTCACCGCTTCGCCCGCCGACGAAAACCTCATCACCACCCGCATCCTCTGGCTCCGCGGACTCGAACCCGGCGTGAACCACGGCGGCGACGTGGACAGCCACGACCGCTACATTTACATCCACGGCACGAATCACGATGACCGCGTCGGCGAACCGCTGAGCGCCGGTTGCGTCCTGATGCGCAATCTCGACATCATCGAACTCTACGACCAGGTCCGCCCCGGTGATCACGTGCTGATCCAGTAACGCGGCGCTTCAGCCCGCGTTCTCGGACTTATTTCGCATCCCCGCGCATTTTCCTGGCCGCCTCTTCGACCTGCTCCATCACCACCGGCATTTCGCGCAGCCCGAACTCCCGCACCATCTCGCCGATGCTTGTCCGCGGATCGTTCGACCAGAAAATCCCCGTGTCTTCGCGCGTCGAGTACTCGTAGCCGACCTTGTTGCCAAACCGTTCGGTCAGCGCGTGCCCTTCGTGCAGCCTTTCATTCCAGTGCAGGATTGCATACGAGAGATCGATCTCATGGACCAGCACCCCCGGCTCGGTGATGCGGGCCACCGGCCGCCCGATCGGATCGTAGAGTGAAGCGTTGTCGCGCGGCGGACTGGTCACGACGTAGTAATGATGCCGCAGCGCCTCGGCAGAGGGCCGCAGGGTCTGCGGCGACGCTGTCGGCAATGCCACGATCTCGGCGCCGCCCGCGGCCAGAGCATCCCAAACCTCGTCGTAACCCATGTCCCAGCAAATCAAGATGCCCAGCCGGCCGAAATCGCAGTCGAACACCGGATAACTGTTCCCCGGCGTCACTCCGCCCTCGAACACGCCGGCGTCGTCGACCATCGGGTGAACCTTCCGAAAAATCCCCGCCACTCCGCCCGCGCGATTGAACAGCACCGCCGCGTTGCTGATCCGCGCTCTCTCCCGCAGCGTCATCGGCACGACCAGCCACATATGATGCTCCCTCGCCACGGCGCCAAGCGAGTCGAGCACCTCACCTCTCAATTCCACCGCCTGGTCCGCCGCTTTTCCATCGCTCCTTCGTTGGATCGCGAATTCCGTGAACACCATCAGGTCCACGCCGCGCCCCGCGTATTTCCTGCCGGCCTCGAGCGCGGCCCGATTCGCCACTTCCTTCACCTTTGCCAGCCGCTCTTCGACCGGACCCGTAAATTCCCCGAGCGAGGACGCCACCACGATCTTTCGCGGCGGCTGGTTCGCGCGACTCACCCACCGGTCGGCCCTTCCCGCGTTGCCTCCGTCCATCGCGTGTCCGGCCGAGGCCCCCCAGGCCATCACCGGCATCAGGATTAAATTCAACCAGCGGGTCCGGGGCTTCATTCCCACAGACTGCCGCGCCGCCTCGTGTCGCGCGACTCTGAATTTGGCCATGGAGGAACCCAGCCAATCATGCTCGGTCCGTCGCTCCGCCGGCTTCGCTCCCACCCCTCAACCCGCCATCTCATGAAATCAAGTACACGCATCAAAGCCGCCGGCTCCCGCAACGTCATCAAAGGCAAGGCCCGCACCCTCGCCGGCAAAGTCACCGGCAGCCGCAAGCAGCAGGCCAGGGGCCGGATCCAGGAAGCGGCCGGACGCGTCCAGCGCAAAGCCGGCAAGGTCCGGCAGGCCGTCGAGGAGGACGCGATGGAAGAGTAAGTTTCCCGGCCCGTGCCGCACCCGCCGCGACCGAAGTCTTTGACCCGCCGCATGAGTTGCGGGAATCCTTGATCCCTGCGCTCACGCGCCGGCCTGCGATTCGCCGTCTCGCGCGACCAATCCGCTGCGCCCGCCGTTCATCCTCACCGGTTGCGCCCGAACAGCAGCCGCAGCGAGTTCACGCACACGACGACCGTGCTGCCTTCGTGCGCCGCGACGCCGACCGCCAGCGGCACCGCACCCCACGCCGTCGCGATCACCATCACGACGACCACGCCCAGCGAAATCGTGAGATTCTGCCGGATGATCGCCCGCGCCCGCCGGCTCAGCCGCTGCGCCGCGAGAAAGTTCTCGATCCGGTCGTGCATCAGGATCACCTCGGCCTGCTCCAGCGCCGCGTCGCTCCCGCGCGCCCCCATCGCCACGCTCACATCCGCCGCCGCCAGGCTGGGCGCGTCGTTCACACCGTCGCCCACCATCGCGATCTTTCGCCCCTGCCTCTTGATTTCCTGGACCGCGTTCACCTTGTCCTCCGGCGACAGGCCCGCCCGCACCTCGTCGACGCCCAATTCCTTCGCCACCGCCTCCGCCGCATGCCGCCGGTCGCCCGTGAGCATCACCGTGCGGATGCCCGCCGCATGCAACTGCGCCAGCACGCCCGCTGATTCGCCCCGGATCTGGTCCCGCAGCAAAATCCGCCCCACGAGGTCGCGCGCGATCACCCACACCTCGCTCAACTCCGGCGACGCCGCCGGGAGCGACTTCGCCCACTCCGCGAGCGGCCCGCCTTCCAAAAGCTCGCGCCGGCCCAGCAGCAGCGACGCGCCGTCCAGCTTCCCCTTCAATCCCTGTCCCGTGATCGACGTGAATTCGTCGAGCGCCCGCGCCTCGACTCGTTCCGCCTTCGCATGCCGCACGATCGCGCGCGCAATCGGATGCTGCGATTTCACCTCGAGCGCGTAAGCCAGCTCCAGCAGCTCCCGTTCGCGCCCCGCCGGAAAACTCTCGCAGCCCACCACCGCCAGATCCCCGGTCGTCAGCGTCCCGGTCTTGTCGAGCGCCACCGTGTTCACGTCCGCGAGCTTTTCAATCGCCGCTCCGCCGCGAAACAGCACGCCGTGCTTCGCGCCCCACGCGATCGCCGCGAGGATGGCCGACGGGATCGACAGCACCAGCGCGCACGGGCTCGCCACCACCATCAAAGTCATCGCCCGGTAAAACGCCGATCGCGTCTCCGCCGTGTTTTCGAACGCCGGCAGCCCGAACCCCAGCCACCAGACCAGGAACATTGTGAGCGCACCGCCGATCACCAGATACGTGTAACGCGTCCCAAACCGGTCCGTGAACCGCTCGCTCGGCGCCTTCAGCTTCTGCGCCGTCTGGATCAGGCGGATGATCTTCTGCAGCGTGCTTTCCGCCGGCAGCCGCGCCACGTCGAACTCCACCGCGCCCCAAAGATTCAGCGTGCCGCTGAACACCTCGTCGCCCACGCCTTTCTCGACCGGGTTCGCCTCGCCCGTCAGCGCCGATTCGTCGCTCGCGCTGCGCCCGTTCACCACGACGCCGTCCGCCGCGAACGCGTCGCCCGGTCGCGCCAGCACGCGCTGCCCCACGCGCAATTCCTCGATCGCCACCTCTTTCTCGCCGCCGTCCGGCAACACCAGCGTCGCGTGCTTCGGCGCCGTCTTCAGCAGCGAGCTCACCTCGCGCTGGGTGCGCGCCAGCGCGAACTCCTCCATCGCGCCCGCCGCGGAAAACAGGAACAGCAACAGCACCGCCTCGCCCCATGCGCCGATGAACATCGCTCCCACCGCCACCGCGAGCATGAGAAAATGGATGTCGATCTCGCGCTTCCTCAGGCTGCCCCACGTGTCGATCGCCGCGTCCCAGCCGCCGGTGACCAGCCCCGCCAGAAAGAAAATCCGCGCGAGCCACGGCAGCCCCGGCGCAAGGTGTTCGCCCAGCACGCCCGCCACGCCCGTGACTCCGCAGATCCCCGCCAGCAGCGCCAGCGTCCGCCACTCCTCTTCTTCCTGCTGCGCCTCGGCGGGGCCCACGCCCGGCCATTCCATTTCGCGCCACAACCACAGGCTTTCCGCCGTCGAGCACGTTTCTCGTCCCAGCACCGTCGCCTCGCCCTCGTGCCGCAACGCATAACCGGCCGGCGCCCGCTCCGCCTTCGCCGCCAGCCGCGCTTCGACCGCCGCAATCGTCGCGGCCAGCTTTTGCTCCAGCGTCGCGAGGTCGACTTCCTCGCCCACCGTCGCCACGGCGATCTTGTGCGCCGCCGGATCGATGCGCACGCCCCGCACGCCCGGCTCTTCGCGCAGGAAGCGCACCAGCTCATCGACCCAGGTCATTTCCCGGTTGGAGTTCACGTCCTCCAATCACACCCGCCGCCGCCGCGGCGCAATTTCATTTGCACCGCCCATTCCCCGGCCCTT
>DASZPP010000148.1:0-1649 GCA_035549975.1 Opitutus sp. | reverse complement strand
GCCCGACGGCATTTCGCCGGCGTCGTCGATCGATTCGGCGAGCCGGACCGGCTCGCGATGCTCGTCGCGGCGCAGCCGGCTGACTTTGAAGCGGAGGATGCCGCAGAGCCACGCGCGAAGCTTGTCGGGCTCGCGCAAGGTCTCGAGCCGCCGCCAGGCCTCGACGAACGCCTCCTGCGCCAGGTCCTCGCTGCGGCTCAACTGACCCGTGGCAGAGTAGGCGAGCGAGCACAGCAGCCGCTGGTAGCGCTGGACGATCCGGCCGAAGGCTTCGCGGTCGCCGCCGAGGCTCGCGGCGACCAACTCGGCATCACTGGTCAGTTCAAGGGACGGCATGGAATCGGGCGGAGGCATGATGGTTGGAAGGCAAGTGCCCGAAAAGCCCGAAGCGGTGACAGGATTTGCGCGGAATTCGGCTTTTTTTCGGCCGGCGCGATTTTTCGGGGATTCTTTGTCACCGGTTGCGGCGATGGCGGCACGTATGGGCGAAAATTACGCGAAGCAGCCTTTGATCGCCCGGGCGATCGTGCGGCGGTTTCGCGGACCATCACCCTCATCCATACCTACATGAACCCGTCATCACTCCTCTTGCTCCGTCGCCGTGCTGTCGCGGTCGGCGTTTTACTTGCCACCACACTCGCGTTCGGCGGCACCATCGGCCGCGCCGCGAATGTGCCGGCCTTGCTGGACAACTTTTCCGATGCGCATCGCAACGCCCTAGGCATCGAGCGCATCGTCGTCACCGACAAGGACGCCGGCGGCGCATCGCACGCCACGCAATCCTGCGAAGGAGGCGTGCTCGCGGTGCAGGGCGAGTTGTCGCCGGGGCGCGGGACGCCGGCGTTCATCAGCCTCGTCTCGCTCCTCTCGCCGGACGCGAAGCCGCAGGATGTGAGCGCTTACCATGGCGTCAGGCTGCGGGTGAAGGTGAAGCAGGGCTTCCTGGCGGTGCAGGTGGCCAGCGCGGAAATCCAGAACTTCGATTATCACCGCAGCGCGCCGCTGGTTCGGTCGAACGATTTTCAAGAGGTGCGGATCCCCTTCAAGGACCTCAAGCGCGCGTGGTCGGAGCAGACTGCGCTCAATCTGAAATCGGTCACATGCGTGAACCTCGTGGCCGCGGGCATGGCGAAGGGCAGCTTCGCCTACGAGGTCGACGAAATCGGTTTCTACTGATCGCGGCTCCCCGCGTGGCCGCGGCCAAAACCCACATCGCTCCCGAAACTTTCGCATCATGACTTCCTCATCCACCAGTTCGCGGCTCGACTATCTCGATGCGACCCGCGCGTTCGCGCTCATCCTCGGCGTGCTGTTTCACGCCAGCCTGTCGTTCCTGCCGTTCTTCATCGGGTGGGCCGTCCAGGATGTTTCGACCAGCCCGGTCGTCGGATGGTTTTTCACGGTCAGCCATTCGTTCCGGATGCAGACGTTCTTCCTGCTCGCCGGGTTTTTCGGCTGCGTGACGCTGCGCCGGCAGGGCGCGGCTGGATTCGTGGGATCCCGCGCGATCCGGATCGGAGCGCCCTTTCTCACCGGCTGGTTTCTGCTGCGTCCGCTGCTGGTGTCAGGCTGGATCATCGGCTTCGCGAGCATGCACGGCGACTATCATTTCTGGTCCGGCATCGCCGGCGGATTTCGGAGCCTGCAAA
>DASZPP010000147.1:0-25795 GCA_035549975.1 Opitutus sp. | reverse complement strand
TCATCCGCGCCCCGTTGATCCAGAAATAAGCCGGCCGCGGATCCAGCGCCACGACAAGGTTGAGCCACGTCCGCGTGCGCGCCGGGTCGCGCTGCTCCCAGGCGGAATTCGCGCGCAACCACGCGAGGTCCGCGGCCACGGCCCGCAGTCCGCCCGGCGTCGGACTTTCGCCACCGGGCATGATCGCGTTCATCGCCGCGCCGGTCGCCGCCAGCGCCGCGATGACGATCACCGCAACGATGATGCTAGATTTCACGCCGGCGAAAACTGAGCGTGGCCAGCGCGCAGACGACCACGGCGTAGCCGCCGGCGTAAAGCGCGAGGCGCAGCAGCCCCGCCCCGTCGACCGTCAGCCCCGCCCCGGCCGCCAGATCGAACCGCTGAAAATTCGGGAAAAGCATCCCGACCAACCCGGCAAAGCCCCGCATGACAACCGAAGCGCCGCGCGCCGCCGGCGCCACCTGCTGCAGTTCGCAGATCGCCCAGACGAGCACGCCGGTCGTGATCACGAAAAGCTGGCTGCGCGCAAAGCTCGCCAGCAGCAGCAGCAGCGCCGCGAGCAGCACGAGCTTCAGCCATTGCACGAGCACCGCGGCGGCCAGCGGAGCGGTGGCGACGAGGCTTCCATTGGCGAAAGCGTCGGGAAATTGCCGCATCAGCGCCGCCTCGCGCGTCCACAGGACCGCCGCCAGCACCGCTCCCATCGCGGCGCAAAACGCGCCCGCGATCGCGGCGATCGCGAAAAATTTTCCGACAACGAACTCGGAACGCCAGACCGCTTTCGCCAGCACCGTGGCGGCCGTCCGGGCTTCGACCTCGCCAAGAAAAAGCTGCGCGCCCGAGGCCACCATCAGCACGCCGCCGAAAAACGTCATCGTTCCCAGGCCGAAATCCGCGATCAGCGTCAGCTCGGATGAGCCGAAGTTGAGCTCACGCAGCCAGTGGGCCGCGCCCATGAAGCAAGCCGCGAGCAGCGCGAGCGCAACGAGCAGCCGCTGGCGCAGTGCATCGCGGACCGTCGTCTGCGCGATCAGCAGCGAACGTCCGATCGAAAACGGCACGCCCTCTTTCCTCGCGGCGCCGCCCGCATTCATGCGCACGCCTCCGCCGCCAGCACGCGTTCGCGAAAGACTTCGTCCAGCCGCACGCCGCCGGGCAGCTCGCTCACCTGGGCTTCGAAGATCAGCCGCCCGCGATGAAGGATCGCAATCCGGTCGCACAACTCCTCGACGTGCGCCAGCAGGTGCGAGGTGAGCAACACCGTCTTGCCGGCCGCCTTCAGCCGCAGGATGAGTTCCCCGATCGCCGCGGCGCCGAACGGATCGAGCCCCGCCGTCGGCTCGTCGAGCACCACGAGTCGCGGATCGTGGACCAGCGCCTGCGCGAGCCCCGCCCGCCGCAGCATGCCGTGCGAATACGTGGACACGCGCCGCGCCGCGGCTTCCGCCGGCAATCCCGCGGTTTCGATCGCCGCGGCCACCCGCTCGCGCAGCACCGGGCCGCGCAACCCCGCGAGCCGGCCGTGCAAGGTCACGAGCTCGCGCCCGCTGAGAAACCGGTAAAAATCCGGCGCCTCCGGCAGATAGCCGACTGCGCGCCGCGCTTCCACGCGATCGGACGAAACCCCGAAGATTTCGCACTGGCCCGCGGTCGGTGCCGTGAGCCCGAGCAGGATTTTGATCGTCGTGCTCTTGCCCGAGCCATTGGGACCCAGCAGCCCAACGACCTCGCCGGGCGCAACGCGCAGCGTCACATCGTCGAGCGCCCGCAGCCGCCGGCCGCGCAGCCCGACGGGAAAATCCTTGGTCACGTGCCGCAGCTCGATCGCGGGCGGAACATTCATCTGATCGTGAAACCGTTAAACTCCGCCGCCCGCCGCGCGCTCGTTCGCTCCGACCGCCGGATGTAGCCGTGCATTCGCTCCTCGATGCTGCTGACAAACGCCGCGATCTCCTCCGCCCTGCCTTCCGCCTCGAGCTGCACGCGCCCATCGGGGAGATTGCGCACATAGCCCGTGACATCGAAGCCCGCCGCAATCTGCATCACGGTGTAGCGAAACCCGACTCCCTGCACCCGCCCGGCGAAGAAGACGGTCTCGTGGTGTACTTCGGCCATGACAGGCGCCAACTTAGGCCCCGCCGTCGTCGCTTCAACTCGCAAACGCCTTGGATTTCAGGCCCGGCCGGCCGCGCCGTTTTTGACATTCCCTGCACAGGTTTTTGCATTGCTTTTCCCCACCCGCGCGCCTCATTCCCGCAACGTAATGAGCGAATTCGATTCTGACGGCGGCCCGGAAAACGACTGGGAGGATCGCGGCGACCTGGCCTGGAACGAGTTCGATTGGGAACGTTACCTCCGCGAGCAGGACGAGGCGGTTCACCGTTACCTCGGCTTTTACGAGGCGTGCAAGAACAGCACCGACCGGATCGACGACGTCGCCGAGCTCATGAACTGGGGCAATGATGCCTCCGCCTCCAGCCTGGAGAACGGCGACGACGATGACGCCGACGAATCGCCCGAGTTCGCCGAAGGCGACGACGTCTACACGCTGCACAAGAACCCGATTTTCATCTCGACCAAGGCGCTCTATCTCGGGCTGCGCCGCCACTGGGAGCTCGCCGCCGGCGACAACCGAAAAGTCCCGCAGCCGCTCGCGATCGCGCTGCTCGCATCGCTGCATCGGGGCGAGGAGCAGGCGGTGCAGGCGATCCACGCGCTCGATTTCGGCGACTACGCGATGGCCGTCAGCCTTTTCAAGCGCGCGCTCAGCGCCCTGAACGGCACGCTCGCACTGCTGAACGATCGCAGCGCCCTCGGCCACAAGACGGTCGAGACCTACCGCGAAAACGCGCTGCCGAAACTTTTTGACCTGCGCGAAATCTGGCTCCGGGTCGTGAGCGAGTGTCGCGAAGAACTCGACCGGCCGGTGGACGGCGAGAATTGAGCCGCGCGAACGCGGCCAAGAAATCCGCCTTGCACTTTCCCGAGGCTGGGTTTGCCTCGGAAACCCTGTTCCGGAGAGATGCCTGAGTGGCCGAAAGGGGCGGTTTGCTAAACCGTTGTAGGGGTTTAAATCCCTACCGAGGGTTCGAATCCCTCTCTCTCCGCCAGTTTGCCCGATCAATGTTCGGCCTGCCCGTGCAGTGTGCGAATCAAGTCCGGCGCCCGATACGCGAAGTGGTAAACTCCCGCCCCCGTCTCGACGCTGACCGCGTCGCCATCCTGCGCGGACGCCGTGATCCCCGAAGCCTCCGCCAGCGGACGGTCATCTTCCCGCACGTCGGACAGCTTCGCGCCGGGCAGCCGCACCGTCGCCGTTGTGTTCGGAGGAACGATCGCCGTCAGCGCCAGCGTTTCCCCGCGCACCTCCCACGAGGATGCGACCTCGCCGTATTGCGTCTGCTGTGTCGCCCGCACGAAGGTCAAACCCCCGCCCGGACGCGGCCGGATGAGCACGTGCTTGTAGCCGGGCTGGTCCGGATCGGTCGCGATGCCGGCGACGACGCCATACATCCACGCCGCGACAGACCCGTAGGCATAGTGATTGAACGAGTTCATGCCGGGATCCTGAAACGCGCCGTCGGGTTTGATCCCGTCCCAGCGTTCCCAGATCGTCGTCGCTCCCATCCGCACCGGGAAAAGCCACGACGGATACGAATCCTGCAGGAGCAGCGCATACGCCGTGTCGAGATGGTCATGGTCGCCGAGCACCTGGCACAGATACGGCGTGCCGAGAAATCCCGTCGTGAGGTGATTGCCGCGCCGCACCACGTCCGCTGCCAGCCGGCGGACCGCCTCTGTTTCAAGGCCAGCGGGAAGCAGTCCGAACTCGAGCGCGAGCGCATACGCCGTCTGGGTGCTTTCGCCGACGCGGCCATCGGGCGTCACGAACTCGCGGTTGAAGGCCTCCTTGATCCGGCCGAAAAGCGCGGCGTAGGCGCGGGCATCGTCCTCGTGCCCGAGGACGTGCGCCGCCCGCGCCAGCAGGTCCGTCGAATGCGCAAAGAACGCCGTCGCGATCAGGTCCGTCCCCGTCGTCGCGCCCGGATGGGAGCGCGCCTCATCGCTTGGCGCCGCATAGGCCAACCAGTCGCCGAATTGATGGCCGGTGTTCCACAGCAGATGCGGCGCGACGCGACGCAGGTATTCCACCCAGGCCCGCATGCTCGGGTATTGCCGCGCCAGCAACTGCCGATCGCCGTAAGCCAGATACATCGTCCACGGAATGATCACCGCGGAATCGCCCCAGCCCGCCGCACTCTCGAGCGTCGCGTCGTGGCGCGAGAGCACATCGGGGATGACGAACGGCATGGCGCCATCCTGCTTCTGATCGGCGGTCACGTCGTCGAGCCAGCGGGTGAAGAAGCCGGCCACGTTGAATTCGTAGGCCGCCGTTCGTGCGAACACCTGCGCATCACCCGTCCAGCCCAGGCGCTCGTCGCGCTGCGGACAGTCGGTTGGGACGCTGACGAAATTCCCGCGCTGGCCCCACACGACATTTTGCTGCAGGCGGTTCAACAACTGATTCGAACTTTCCCACGTGCCCGCCGGTTCGAGATCCGTGCCCACGACGATGCCGGTGATGTCGTTGAGCGCCGACGGACGGGCCTCGGCCGAGAGGCCGACATAACGAAACCCGTGAAAGGTGAATCGCGGCTCAAATATCTCGGGGCTTCCCCCGCCCTTCAAGACGTAGCGGTCCGTCGCCTGCGCCGAGCGAAGATTCGCCGTGTAAAGGTTGCCATCGCGATCCAGCACCTCGGCGTAGCGCAGCTTCACCGTCGACCCGGCAGCGCCCTGCACGCGAAGGCGAACCCAGCCGACCATGTTCTGGCCGAGGTCAAAAATGGTTTCTCCATTCCCCCCACGGCGCGCTGACACCGGCCTGATTTCGCCGGTCCGGCGCACCGGTGGATCGATGCCGGCGAAGAGCGTGTCTTTCGTGCGCTCGATCAAACGGACACCCGCCCATCCCGACTCATCGTAGTCCGGCGAGCTCCAGCCGGTCTTCTCCATTCGCGCATCGTAGGTCTCTCCATTATACAGGTCGGCTGCGCGGACCGGTCCGGTCGACGACTTCCATGAGCCATCCGTCACGATCACCTGCACCGAGCCGTCGTCGCGCGTGACACGCAGTTCCGCCAGCAGCGCGAGTTGCCGGCCGTAAGTATTGCGCGCGCCGGCGTAGCCCAGGAATCCGCGATACCAGCCATCGGCCAAAGTGACGCCGAGTGCGTTGTCGCCGGTCCGCACCAGATCCGTCACATCGTAGGTCTGATACTCGACGCGCTTGTCGTAGTCCGTCCAGCCGGGGGTCAGGAACTGGTCGCCGACGTCGCGCCCGTTGAGCTGCGCAGCGTAGAGGCCGAGGCTCGTGATGTACAACCTCGCCGCGCGCACCGGCCCCGTGATTTTGAATGCGCGGCGCAGGAGCGGCGCCGGCCCGGATTTTGTGGGATCCTCGGGCAGCGCCGGGGCGATCCACTGCGCCTTCCAGTCCGAGGCGGCCAGCAATCCGGTCTCGAACCACGCCGGCTCGCTCCAGCCCGAAACCGTTCCGCTTTCATTCCAGGTTCGAACGCGCCAACAGACTCGCTGCGCCGATTGCAGCGCCGGCCCGCCATACGGCACGAAAACAGATTCACCGGATTCGACCCGCTGCGAATCCCACAACCGCCGGCTCCCGTGGACCAGCTCGTCCGCCGTCGCAGCCGATTGGATCTCGTAGGCGGTCTGCCGCGCCCCGCGCTCGCGGAATCCAAGCTGCCAGCCGAGGCGCGGCCGCGCCGTGCCGAGGCCGAGCGGGCTGGCCTGATACTCCGCCGTCAGTTTGCGCGGAGCGGAATCCGACGGGAAATTCGACTCCGCACCGCCAGCGGTGGCACTCGTGACGATCGCACCCAAGACAATGAAAGGAAACAGCGTGCATGCACCGGCCGCAAACGCGCGAGCGAATTTGAAAAAACCGTCTGAACAAAGGCGGACAAAACGAAAACGAGGCCGCGCAGTCGATGGGGTCGAAGCATTCATGTTCTCGGGCGCGGACACCGCGAAGGACGCCTCGCGGCGACGCCGCCACCCATCGAAGCACGCGAGCCGCGCAAAACAATCCCGGACTGCAGCCCTTCCCATGGCCGCGCCGCGCTCTTGCGCATCGGCGCTCAACGGCCCGCCCCGAAATAAATCTGCGCGCGCCGGCCCGGCCGCTCAATACCGGTAGTGATCCGGCTTGAACGGACCCTCGACGGGCACGCCAAGATAGTCCGCCTGATTCTTCGTGAGGGTCGTCAGCTTCGCGCCGATTTTCTCGAGGTGCAGCCGCGCAACCTCCTCGTCGAGGTGCTTCGGCAGGCGATAGACGCCGACCGCGTAGGTGTCGCGATTCCGCCACAAGTCCATTTGCGCCAGGACCTGGTTCGTGAAGCTGTTCGACATCACGAACGATGGGTGGCCCGTCGCGCAGCCGAGGTTCACGAGCCGGCCCTCGGCGAGCACGTAGATCGTGCCGCCGCCTGGAAACGTGTACATGTCGTATTGCGGCTTCACCGTCGCCTTCGTCGCTCCCGACGCATTCAGCCGCGCGATCTGGATTTCGTTGTCGAAGTGGCCGATGTTGCAGACGATCGCCTGGTCTTTCATCCGCTGCATGTGCTCGAGCGTGATGATGTCGCGGTTGCCGGTGCACGTCACGTAGATGTCCGCCGTGCCGAGCGTCGACTCGATCGTGTTCACCTCGAAGCCTTCCATCGACGCCTGCAGGGCGTTGATCGGATCGACCTCGGTCACGATCACCCGCGCGCCGAAGCCGCGCAGCGAATGTGCGCAGCCTTTGCCGACGTCGCCGTAACCGCAAACGCAGGCGACCTTGCCCGCGATCATCACGTCGGTCGCGCGCTTGAGGCCGTCGGCGAGCGACTCGCGGCAGCCGTAAAGATTGTCGAACTTCGATTTCGTGACCGAGTCGTTCACGTTGACCGCCGGCACGCGCAGCTTGCCCTTCTCGAGCATCTGGTAAAGGCGGTGCACGCCGGTCGTCGTTTCCTCCGACACGCCGCGCCACTCCTTCGCCAGCGTCGTCCAGCGGAGCGGGTCCTGCGCGTGAACCGTCTTGAGCAGGTTCTTGATGATCTCCTCCTCGTGCGACGCCGACGGCGTGTTCACCCAGTCGCTGCCATCCTCGAGCTCGCAGCCTTTGTGGATCAACAGTGTCACGTCGCCACCGTCATCCACCACGAGCTGCGGTCCCTTGCCGCCAGGAAACGAAATCGCCTGCAATGTCAGGTCCCAGTAGTCTTCGAGCGTCTCGCCCTTCCACGCGAACACCGGCACGCCCGACTTCGCGATCGCCGCGGCCGCGTGGTCCTGCGTCGAGAAGATGTTGCACGAGGCCCAGCGCAGGTCCGCCCCGAGCGTCCGCAATGTCTCGATCAACACCGCCGTCTGCACCGTCATGTGCAGCGAGCCGGTGATGCGGACGCCGGCCAGCGGCTTCGCCGGGCCGAACTTCCGGCGCACCGCCATCAACCCCGGCATCTCGTGCTCGGCGATCGAGATTTCCTTCCGGCCCCAATCGGCCAGCGAGATGTCCTTGATGCGATATTCGGGTGATTTGGCATGGGTGGTGGTGGCAGACATGGCGGGAATCGGATTGGCGTTTTGATTTTTAAGATCGACGGTCACTTCACCGCGGCGCGGAGCTCATCGACCTTGTTCGTCTGTTCCCACGGCAGGTCGGGCTTGCCGAAATGGCCGTAGTTCGTGGTCGCGCGATAAATCGGCCGCAACAGGTCGAGCTGCGCGATGATCGCCGCCGGCTTGAAGCTGAAAACTTTTCGCACCGCCGCGGAGATTTTTTCCTCCGGCGCCTTCGCGGTGCCCATCGCGTCGACCCAGATCGACACCGGCTCGGCGCAGCCGATCGCATAGGCGACCTGCAACTCGCAGATATCCGCCAGCCCCGAGGCCACGATGTTCTTCGCGACCCAGCGGCACATGTAGGCCGCGGAGCGATCAACCTTCGACGGATCCTTGCCGGAAAACGCGCCGCCGCCGTGCCGGCCCCAGCCGCCGTAGGTGTCGACGATGATCTTTCGCCCCGTCAGACCCGAATCGCCCTCGGGTCCGCCGACCACGAACCGGCCGGTCGGGTTGATGTAGAATTTCGTCTCCGCGTCCATCAGTTCGGCGGGGATCACGCGCCTGATCACGTTTTCGATCAGGAAATCGCGAATGGCGCCATGCTGCACGTGCGGCGTGTGCTGCGTGGAAATCACGACGTTCTCCACCTTCACCGGGCGGTCGTTCTCATAGCGGATCGAGACCTGCGACTTCGCGTCCGGCCGCAGCCAGGACACGACGCCGGACTTGCGCAGCTTCGTCAGCTCGCGGCCGAGCCGGTGGGCGAACATGATCGCGGTCGGCATCATCTCCGGCGTCTCGTTGCAGGCGTAGCCGAACATCAGGCCCTGGTCGCCGGCGCCCTGCTCGGCCGATTCCTTGCCGTCGGCCGCCTTCGCATCGACGCCCTGCGCGATGTCCGGCGACTGCCGCGTGATCAGGTTCGAGATGAAAACGCGGTCGGCGTGAAACACGTCGTCCGGGTTCGTGTAGCCGATCTCGCGGATCGCTTCACGCACGATCGCGTCGTAGGCGAGCTTCGCCGTCGTCGTGATTTCGCCGGCGAGGACGACATGGTTGCTCTTCACGAGCGTCTCGCACGCGACGCGGCTCGCCGGGTCCTGCGCCAGGCAGGCGTCGAGTACGCTGTCGGAAATGAAATCCGCCACCTTGTCGGGATGGCCTTCGCCAACCGATTCAGAAGAAAACACGAATGACTTCGCCATGGGAAAAGCCGCAGCAAACCACGTCTTCCGGCCCACGCAAGCGGATTATCAACGTATGCAAATCTCCTGATGCGTGCAGCGGCGGCGGCGCATTCCTCTGGAAATTTGCGGCTGATTCAACTGAATGCCGTCCGCGCCGATGAAGAAGGCAATGTCGTCCCCCGCCGAACTGGCCGCGCCCGCTGCGCCGGGCCCGGCCGCCACACCCTCACCCTGGACCCTGCCGGATTTGCACGGCCGCAAAATCCTCATCG
Organism: Opitutus sp.; assembly: GCA_035549975.1. Taxonomy (GTDB): domain Bacteria; phylum Verrucomicrobiota; class Verrucomicrobiia; order Opitutales; family Opitutaceae; genus Opitutus. The sequence goes on along the minus strand of DASZPP010000147.1, from coordinate 16,698 downwards.
TCGATGACGATCGGATGAACATCCGCATCCTTGGCCGGATTTTCGAAACGCAGGGCTACGTCGTCGCCGGCGCCGGCTCGGGCGAGGAAGCCCTCGCGCTCTATCCGGAGTTTCAGCCCGACCTCGTCCTGCTCGACGTCATGATGCCGGGCATCGACGGCTTTGAAACCTGCCGCACGCTCAAACACCGGCACGGCGATGCTTGCGCGCCGGTCATCTTCATCACCGCCAAGAACGATTCGGATGACGTCGTCGCCGGTTTTGGCGCCGGCGGGGTCGACTACCTCCCGAAACCTTTCAACACGAAGGAGGTCGTCGCGCGGATCGGAACCCATCTGCAAAACCAGCTCCTCGCCGAGCAACTCAAGTCCCTCGTCGAGCAGCTCAGCAACGCCAACGCCGCCAAGAATCGCTTCCTCGGCATGGCCGCACACGACCTGCGCAACCCGCTCGCGTCGATCCGCGGACTCGCCGAATTTCTCCGCGACGGGATCGTCGGCCAGCTCACCCCGGACCAGCTCGATCTGGTCAACACGATCCACGGCGCCAGCCAGTCGATGCTCACGCTCGTCAACGAGCTGCTCGACGTCGCCACGATCGAGGCGGGCGAGCTCAAGCTCGTCCGGGAATCTCACGACCTCGGCGAACTGGTCGCGAAACGGGTTTACCTCGCCAACATCGATGCGGCAAAAAAGGAAACCCACATCCGCTTCCAATCCGCGCCGCCCGGCCCGCGCGCTTCGATCGACGCCGCCAAGATCCAGCAAGTCGTGGACAACCTCCTCAGCAACGCCGTCAAGTACTCACCGCCCCGTGCGACCGTGACGGTCGAGTTGCGCGCGACCGGCCGGGAGTGTCATCTCGGCGTCAAGGACCAGGGACCCGGCATCCCGCCCGACGAGCGCGACCGGCTGTTCAAGGATTTCAGCCGCCTGTCGGCAAAACCCACCGGCGGCGAACAAAGCACCGGGCTTGGTCTCGCCATCTGCCGAAAAATCGTCGAGGCTCACCGAGGTTCAATCACCGCGGAAAACCTGCCCGGCGGCGGCTGCGAGTTCCGCGTGACCCTTCCCCTCGCCTCATGAATTTCCATGGTTCGATCCTGCTCGTCGACGACGAGCCGCACATCCGCAAATTCGTCTCCCTCATTCTCAAAAGCATCGGCGCGGCCGCCTTGATCGAAGCCGGCGACGGCGCGGCCGCGGTCGAGGTTTACCAGCGCGAAACGCCGGACCTGGTGTTGCTCGACATCAGCATGCCGGTCATGGACGGCCTCGAGACCCTGCGCCGGCTGCGGGAAATCGACCCCGACTGCGTCGTCATCATGCTCACCTCGATCGTGAACCGCCAGAGCGTCGACGAGGCCCTCACGCTCGGCGCCGTCGCCTACATCCGCAAGGACACGCCGAAGGAGGAGATCGCCCGCACGCTCGTCGAAACCATCGATGCTTGTTTCGAAGGGGACGAGGGCGAATCCTAACCCCATGACCTCCCACCCGACCGAATCCAGCCCGGCCGCCCTGCCGACGATCGCCGAAGTCCGCTACTCGCTGCCGCAAATGCTCAAGGAGCTGGAGGTCGAGCGGGCGGCCGGCGTTTTCGCCATGGAAAAGCTCGGCCAGGCCGAGATCGCCAAGATGTTCAAGTCCCGCCAACGAACCCGCCGTGTCAAACCCAGGAAATAGCTCCTTCGTCGACACCATCCGCCGCCGGCCGAATTTCGACTACGGCAAGGAACTTGCCACGCTCGCAGAACGCCACGGCGTGTCGCTCGAGCTCGTCCACGCCCTCATCGACGAAAAAATCCTCCCCAAAGAGGACGCCTGCCGCCACTGGGCCGACTCGCTGGGCGTCGCCTACGTCGATCCGTTCGCCTCGGTGATCACCGACGAGGCGGTCGAGCGCATCCCGGTCGAGATCGCCAAAAAGACCAACGCGATCGGCCTCTACGTCCTGAACGGCGTGCTCACGGTCGCCACCTCCACGCCGGACGACGCCGAGTTGATCAAGCGCCTCGGGCAGATCGCCCAGATGCCCGTGAGTCCCGTCTTCGCCCTGCGGCGCGAAGTCGAGGACGCAATCGCGATCCACTACTGCACGGAAAAAAATCTCGAGGAAAGCCTCGGCGAACTCGAGCGCTCCGCGCTGTTCGACAACCCCGACCTCGCCGCCGAGCGGCTCGCCGTCCTCGCCGAGCACAACTCGCTCGCCGAGGTCCTCGACGAGATCATCTTTTTCTCGCTGCGCGAACGCGCCACCGACCTCCACATCGAGCCCCACGAAACGCACTGCCGGATCCGCTTTCGCATCGACGGCAACCTGCGCGACATCCTCACCTATTCCCGCAAGCTCCACCGCGCGCTCGTCTCCCGCATCAAGATTCTCTGCAGCCTCAACATCGCCGAAAACCGGTTCCCGCAGGACGGCCGCTTCACGATCGCGATCGGCACGCAGTCGGCCAACTTCCGCGTCTCCACCATCCCGACGGCCTTCGGTGAGAAGGCGGTCATCCGCGTCCTCGCGATGACCGGCAAGAAGACGATGCTCACCCTCGACCGGATGATGATCTCGCAGTCGATCCAGCAGCCTTTCAAGCGCCTGATCCAGAATCCGAACGGCATCATCTTCGTCACCGGCCCGACCGGTTCCGGCAAGACCACCACGCTCTACGCCGCGCTCAACGAAATCAACACGCCCGCGGTCAACATCTCCACCATCGAGGACCCGATCGAGATTCAGCTCGCCGGCGTCACCCAGACCCAGGTCAACACCCACATCGACCTGAAATTCGCCACGATCCTCCGCGCGCTCATGCGCCAGGATCCCGACGTGATCCTCATCGGCGAAATCCGCGACCTCGAGACCGCGAAGATCGCCACCGAGGCCGCGCTGACCGGCCATCTCGTCTTTGCCACGCTGCACACGAACACGGCCGCGCAGGCCATCATCCGGCTGATCGAGATCGGCGTCGAATCCTACATGGTCGCGCCGTCCATCATCGGCGTGCTCGCGCAGCGCCTCGCGGCGCGCATCTGCGAGAATTGCAAGGAGGCCTACTATCCGTCGCGCGATGTCCTCCGGAAATATTTCGACGACGACGGCCTCACCGAGGTGCCGTTCTACCGCGGCCGCGGCTGCGCTGTCTGCCGCGGCACCGGCTACAAGGGCCGGATCGCCTTTCACGAGCTCATCCTCATCACCGAGGAGATTCGCACCCTGATCTCCGAAGGCCGCAGCGCGCAGGAAATCACGCGCGCCGCCGCCAAGGTCGGCTACCGCCCGCTTCGCTACGACGGCCTCAAGAAAGTCCTCCTCGGCCTGACCACGATCGAGGAAATCGAACAAAACACCTCCTTCGAATGGTCCGTCTGAGCGCCCGCATCGCGTCGCCTCTCCGCCTCAACCGCCCAGCCTGAAATCATGCCCGCCCCTCTCGTCATCGATCCGCAAACCATCGAGAATCTGCGCAAACTGAACCCGGGGGACAACGACGAGTTCCTGCGGGAAATCATCGCCATTTACCTCGAGGACACGCCGCGGCGCCTGGTTGAGCTGGAGCAGGGCCTTCGAACCGCGGACCGGCCGACGTTCACCCGCGCCGCCCACAGCATCAAGGGCAGCTCCGCGAATGTCGGCGCGATGGCCGTGCGCGCCGTCGCCGAGTCGCTCGAACGCCGCTCCGCGAACGAAGACCTCGCCGGCCTCACCGGCCTCATCACCGAGCTCAAGGCCGAATTCGAGCGCGCCCGGCTCGAGTTCGCCCGCCTGCTTCAGCGCGACTGACGCGCAGCGCTTCGCTCAGCGATACAGCGCCGTCGTCGGCGCGGTCGTGAGCACGTTATACTGGCGCATCGCAAGCTGCCACCATCCGGCCAGCGCCGACGGGGGCGCGCTCCACAACTCGCGGTGCAGCCAGATCATCGACTCCGCGTCGAGCAGGAGCGCCATCTTCTGCTTCGTCGTCAGCTTGTCCGGGCCTTCGTGCAGCAACACGTGCTGCAATTGCGCGAACCACTCGCGCGCCTCCTCCGTCGGGCGCCGCTGGCGCAGCAGCGCCACGTGCACCGCGTTCACATACGGATCGAGCACCGCCTGCATCAGCCCGTAGTCGGCGCGCAATGGCTCGAGCGGCGGCAGGTGCCGGTAGCACTCCCCGAGATTCTGCCGCAGCCGGCGCAATTCGTAACAGGGCTGCGACTCCTCCGGCGTGAGGAACAGCCCCAGTTCGCGCGCCCGCCGGCCGAAGCTCCCCTTGCTCAGCAGAATCGAAATCGGAATCGACAACAGCAGTCCCGCCAGCACCGGCGTGAGCCACCAGAAAAACTGCGGCACGAGGATCAACGCCGACACGCCCCACACCAGCCCGAACAGCGTCTGGCCGCCGTGCGTGATGATCGCCTCGCGCCAGTCGGTGCCGTCCTCGTCCGACGCGCGCTTCTGCGGCACCCACGTCACGCCCTGCCCGAGCAGCGTGAACAGGACAAACTTCGCATTGAACATCATGTTGATCGGCGCGAGCAGCGTCGACGCGGCGATCTCCCCCAGTCCGCTCAGCAGAAACCGGACCCGGCCGCCAAAACTCTCCGCCTCCTCGCGGCGCGTGAGCATGACAAAAATGCTCACGAGCTTCGGCAAAAACAGCAGCAGCATCGTGAACACGAACAGTGTGAGCGCCTCCGGGACTTCGATCGTGTAGCCGAACAGCGAAGTGTAGTCCTCCGGCCGCACGCGCCCCGGCAGGATCGACGTCGACTGGCTGAACGCCGCGATCGTGCTCAGCAGCAGGAACAGCAGCCACAGCGGCGACGACAGATACGCCATCACCCCCATGAAGAGGTGAAACCGGTTCGCCGGCCGGAAGCCCCGCGCCGTGAGCAGCCAAGTGTGCTGCAGGTTGCCCTGCGACCAGCGGCGATCGCGCTTCGCGCTCTCGATCAGCGTCGGCGGCCCCTCCTCGTAGCTGCCGTCGATGTCGTGCGCCAGCCACACCGCCCAGCCCGCGCGCCGCATCAACGCCGCCTCCACGAAATCGTGCGACAGGATCCGTCCGCCGAACGGCTCCGAGCCCGGCAAATCCGGCAGCGAACAATGCTCCATGAACGGCTGCACGCGGATGATCGCGTTGTGCCCCCAGTAATTTCCCTCGTGGTGCTGCCAGTAGTGCAGGCCGGCGAGAAAGAGCGGGCTGTAAACGCGGTTCGCGAACGACTGCATCCGCGCGTAGAGCGTCTCGCCGTTCACGATCCGCGGCGCCGTCTGGATGATGCCCGCGCCCGGATTTTTTTCCATCAATCCCACCAGCCGCACGAGCGCGCGGCCGGTCATGATCGAATCCGCGTCCAGCACGACCATGTAACGGTAGCTCCGGCCCCAGCGGCGCAGGAAGTCCGCCACGTTCCCCGCCTTCTTGTTGATCTGATTCCGCCGCTTTCGATAAAAAATTTTCCCGAAGCCGCCGACCTGCCGGCACAGCTCGACCCATGCGACCTCCTCCTGGATCCACTGCGTCGGCTGGTTCGAATCGCTCAGGATGAAGAAGTCGAAATGACCGAGCTTCTTCGTCTCCTCGACCGAACGATAGACGACGCGCAGCCCCTCGAACACCCGGCTGACGTCCTCGTTGTAAACCGGCATGATGATCGCCGTGGACGCGAGCGGCACGTCCTCGCCGGGCGCGAGCGTCATCGTGATCCGCGTGCTGTCGCCGCCGCGGTTGATCGCGTAAAACCCCGCGAGCGCCGTGCAGAAGCCGACGGCGATCTGCGAAAACAGGATCACGAAAAGAATCAGCAGCGCGATCTCCAGCCCGGTCACGCCGGAGCGCCACAGCAGGTCCGCCATGAACCACGTCGCCAGGCTCGTCAGCCCGAAGATGGCCGAGAAAAACGAAAAACGCCGCCGGTTCAGCCGCGCGGTCGTCATGCGTTCGGTGAATCCGGGCTTCATCGTTTTCAGCTAGGCCTTGTTCGCCGGCGTCACCGCGTCGCGTAGAAGATCGCCGCCAGCGCCCCGGCGAACACCACCCACAGGAACAGCGTTCGCAGCATCGGCAGCCGCGCGAAACGCTCCAGCGTCTCGCCCGCCGCCTCGGAGATCGGCCCGAGGTCGATCGGCCGCGGCACCATGCTCGACACGGTCATGTCCGGCCCGGCTGCGATCGCCTCGGCGCGCATCGCGTGCGCGAACTCCTCCGGCACCTTCTCCTCCAGAAACGCCGTCGGCCACTTCTGCGCGCCGTCGCTCAACAGCAACGCCACCCGTCCGTCGACGGCGATCCGCTCGTGCGGCTGCCCGCGCTCGTCCAGCATGTTCGCAAACCACTCGTCCATCTCCGCCTCGATCTCCTCCGCCGCGAGGGTCGTGGGATCGAGCTTCGGTTCCGCCTCGTGCCGCCGCGCCGCGCGATCGAGAATGGCCTGGATCAGCCGGCTCGTGTGCAGGCGGTTGTGGATGCGGTGCGCGCGCAGGTAATCCTCGACGCGCACGTAGGCCGCATTCCAGTCCTCGATCGAACCGGTTTTCGGGCGAAACGTCCCGGGAAGTTCGCTGGGCTGGAGCTCGTTCATCGCATTGCCGCCGCCGTCACGGCTGCCACAAATACGTCCAGGTCTCCGTCAACACGTGCGGCGGCTTGCGCAGGAAGCAGCGCAGCTCCACCGGATGGCCCGAGCCGTCCGGCTTGATCGCGAATGCCACGCGCCAGCTTCCGTCGTAGGTGTTCTTCTGCACGATCGCGCCCGCAAGCTGCGCGCCCTGGCCGACCGTCACGACCGGCTGGATCGCGGGATCCGGGCCTTGCTTGCTCAGATACGGGCCGGTGAAATTCACGACGAAACGCTCGAGATCCGTCTCGTGCGTCTTCGTGCGGCCGTGCCGCGTCGAAACCGTGTAGCCCGCCGGCGGCCGAATCTGGTCCATGAACCAGTGCAGCCGGTACTCCAGCTCGAGCGGCGCGCCCCCGGCCGGCCCCTTGTCCGGGCACCAGAACGCCACGATGTTGTCGTTCGACTCGTCGGGCGTCGGGATTTCCACCAAGCGCACCGACCCCCGGCCCCAGCCCGCCTGCGGCTCGACCCACACGCTCGGCCGGCGGTTGTACAACGCCTCCAGATCCTGATAGTGGCTGAAATCACGATCGCGCTGGAACAGCCCGAAGCCGCGCGGCTTCTCGTCGCCAAATGCCGCCACCCGCACCGATTTCGGATTCGTGAGCGGCCGCCAGACCCACTCGCCCGCGCCGGTCTGGATCATCAGGCCGTCCGAATCGTGCACCTCGGGCCGGAAATCGTCCGTCGCCTCGTTCGTATTTTCCCCATGCCAGAACATGCTCGTCAGCGGCGCGATCCCGACCGTTTTCACCGGGCGCCGAAAATAGAGCGCCATGCGGACGTCCACGACCGTCTCCGCGCCGGGATGGAGCACGAACCGATACGCCCCCGCGACACTCGGGCTGTTCAACAGCGCATAAACCGTCATCGCGTTCGCGTCCGCCGCCGGCTTCTCGACCCAGAAATCCGTGAACGTCGGAAACTCCTCGCCGCCCGGCTCCGCCGTGTTCAGCGCCAGGCCGCGGGCCGACAGGCCGTAGATTGCGTCCCGGCACAGCATCCGGAAATAGCTCGCGCCCTGAAACGCCCCGAGTTCGTCGTCCGGTTTGTTCAGCGGATAAAGAATCCGGAAGCCGGCGAAACCCATCGACGAGGGCAGCTCGCCCGTCTTCACGTCGTCGTAGATGAAGAATTTCCGGTCGAACTTGATCGGCTCAACCTTGCCGCCGTCGATCTCGGAAATCTGCACCGTGCGGTTCAGCAGGAATCCCGGGTGGAAAAACTGCAGTTGAAACGGCAGCCCGTCCTGGCGCCACCACGAGCGGTTCGGGTTGGAGCGGATCTTGCGATGCTCGTCGTAGCTGAGCTTGAGCAGCCACTCCGGCACGCGGCTCGGCGCCTCGACGTAAGGCTGCGCCGCGAGCGCCTTCGCTTTCGCGCGCAGCATCTCGAAATCGAATCCGCCGGCCGCCGCCCGCGTGCTGCCCGCGACGATCGCAATGCACAGCAAAAAAAGCCGGAGAGGGAGGTGCGGTGCCCTCACCGCGCATTTGGCTCCATCGACTTCGAAAGATCGCATTTTCATTTCCCGAGAAAATATCCGTGTTGCTTTTCCGATACCGGCAGCCCCGCCCGCTCCATCACCTTCAGGAGATCCTCCCAGATCATCCGCTTCGAACGGTTCGATTGGTTGCGCAAAATGTAGCTCGGATGATAGGTCACCATGAGCGGCTTGCCCGCGAACTCCCGCCAGCGCCCGCGCACCTCGCCGAGCGCCTTGAACGTGCCGACACCGAGCAGGCCCTGTGCCGCGGTGGAGCCCAGCGCCACCAGCAGTTCCGGGTTCACGATCTCGATCTGTGCGCGCAGGTAGGGCAGGCAGTAACGCATTTCGTCCTCGGTCGGCGGCCGGTTGCCATACTGCACGCCGCTCGCATTCACCGGCATTTCCGGCCGCCAGTTCATGATGTTGCCGATGTAAACCTCCTCCCGTTTCAAGCCCATCGCGTTGATCATTTTCGTCAGCAATTGTCCTGCCGGGCCCACAAACGGTTCCCCCTGCACTTCCTCTTCCCCGCCCGGCGCCTCGCCGACGAACATGATCTTCGCGTCGAGGCTGCCCACGCCGACCACGACTTTCTTCCCCGGCCGCACGTGCGCGCGACAGACCGCATCCCCGAGCACCCGCTCGCGCAATGCCCCCATCCGCTCCGCCTTGCCGCCGGCCGGCAATTCGAACGGCACCGGCAACGGAATCACCCCGGCGGCCTCTGCCGGCACCGGCGCAGGCGCCGGCTCCGCGCTCTCCTCCCGTGGGGCGGGCTTCCTGCCCGCCAGCGCGACCGGCTCAGTTGGGGACGCGACGCCCTCGTCGCGTTTCGCCGCAATCACCACCGCGGCGGGGGCGCCGCGGCTCCATTTCTCCGTAGCCCGCCGCAGCCCCGCCAGGCTCTCGTCGCTCACCGCCACCGACTTCACGCCGGCGGCCTTCAACCGCCGCAATTCCTCCGTCAAGATGCTCAGCGCTGCACGCATGAAAGCAATTTCTCCACATACTTCCCGAGCAAGTCGAACTCGAGGTTGACGCGATCGCCCGGCCGGCGCGTGCGCACGTTCGTGACCCCGAGCGTCGTCGGGATGAGCCACACGGCGAACGAATCGTCCTCGACCTCCGCGATCGTCAGCGAAATCCCGTCGATCGCGACGCTGCCCTTGTGCACCAGCAGCCGCGCGCTGCCCGCGGGCGCCCGCACCCGCAGGTAAAAATCCCGTCCGCGCGGCTCGAACACCTCGATCGTGCCCAGCCCGTCGACATGCCCGGTCACAAAATGGCCGCCCATCTTCCCGCCGAAGCGCAGGCTGCGCTCCAGGTTCACCGGTCCGCCCTCGCCGAGCGCGGAAAAATTCGTCAGCCGCCGGGTCTCCTCAAGCACGTCGAACCCGACCTGGCCCGCCCCGATTCGGGCGACAGTGAGGCAGCAGCCGTTGACCGCGATGCTGTCGCCCGGCGCGACGTCCTCGAGCGCCGCGCGCGCCGCGACCTCCAGCCGCCAGGCCTCCGGCTCCGCGGTAAACGCGAGCACTTTCCCGGTTTCTTCAACGATTCCCGTGAACATGTCGGTTGGGATTTTTAGAGCTTCATTCGCAGCACCGCGGTATCGCCATTCCGGCTCACGAGCAACACGCATTCGCTGCGCGACGCGTCCGCCTCGATCACGCCGAGCTGCGTCGCCGCCGCCGCGAACGACTTCACCTCCACGCCGTCGATCTCCTTGATCCAGTCGTCCGTCTGCAGCCCGGCCGCCGCTGCCGGCCCGTTCGGCTTCACGAAATGCGCAATCACTCCCCTCGCGTCCGCGGCGTTGACGCGCCGTTCGACGGCATCGTCGTAGACAAATTCGCGCGCGGTGAAACCGAGCCGGTCAAAATATTTCCGGTCCGCCTCGATCACCAGCTTCGGCTCCTCGCCGAGCACCACGGAAATTTCCGAGGCCGATCCGTCACGCAGCACCGTGAATGCGATCGTGTCGCCCGGGTTTCGCCGCTGGATTTCGCGCCCGAGGTAGACGACCACGATGCGGTCCGGCTTCAATCGCGGCAGCGGTTCGCCGTTGATCGCCGTGATGATGTCGCGATCCTTCAATCCCGCCTTCGCGGCCGGGCTGCCGTCGAGCACCTCGCTCACCACGACCGCCGACTGCGCGCCGAGCTTCAAAAACTTCGCCACGTCCGGATCGACCGGCTCGATCCCGTAGGCCCCGAGCCACGCGAGCGGCCGGCCGAAGGCATTTTTCGGAATCCGGCCGAGATACGGCAACACCTCCTCGGCGGCGAGCAGTGCGCCGCTCTCCTCGACATTCACCAGGATCACCGGGTGGCCACCGGGCGAAGCGCGCGAGAACTCGGCGTAGTTCTGCCCGAACGAGCTCAGCCCCAGGCCGACGAACTCGCCCGCGCGGTTGAACGCCGGCAGACCCGGCCCCGCGACCTCCTGCTGCGCGATCGCCGTGGTCTGCGGCAGCGACTGCACCAGGGAAACATGGCTCGACAGGTAATACGCCGTGAAATCCTCGTCCTTGTTCCGCAGCCCGATGCCCCACACCTCCTCCGCCATCTGCAGCCGGACCGGCCGTTTCGCGGCAAAGCGCGTGATCGGCACGAGCTCGCCGCGGATCGACGCATCCGCGCGCACGAAATGCCAGCCCGTCAGCGCATCCTGGCCGAGATACTCGCCCGGCGCGCTCGCCGGGTTGCCGGGCCGGTAGATCTTGAAATCCTTCAACTGCGATGGCGTCGCGCGCGCGCTGATCGCGACCGAGGGCAGGATGATCGTCCCCCGTTCGTCGATGACGGTGCCGTAGGCCACGCTCGGCCGGCGATCGACCTCGGTCTCGGTGTAGTATTCGACCGCCACGACCGACTTCACCCGCTCGGCCCAGAGCGCCGGCAGATCGGTCGCGCGGAGCGAGGCCACCGTCGCCAGTCCGATCAGCAAAGGCAGGCTTTTGCGTGCAAAAATGTTCATGGCTTCAAAACGTAGAGCGAAATCTGCCGGTCGCGCAGCACTTCGATGAGGGCCGGCTCCGGTTTCTTTTCGTAGGCCGCGTGCACGCGCTTGATCACATCGAGCGTGTCGATCGGCTGCTGATTCACCTTGGTGATGACATCGCCTGGCGTCACCCCGGCGATGCTGCCGGGAAACCCCGGCTGCACGCCGATCACGAGCACGCCGGTCGAATCCGCGAGCTGGTTTTCCCGCGCGTAGGTGCGCGACACCTTGCGGACGCTCAGGCCCCACTTCTCGAGCACCCACTCCTCGCCCACCCGGCTCTCGAGCTTTTCGGTCACGACGGAAAAAAACCGGATCTCGTTCCCGCGCTTGACGGTGAGCTTGAGCGTCGCGCCCACTGGCTGGCTCGCGATCAGGTTCTGGATCGGTGGGAGCTGCTCGGGAAAACGCCCGTCGACCTTCACGCCGTTCACCGCGAGCAGGATGTCGCCGCCCCGCAGTCCCGCCCGCGCCGCCGGGGAATCGCGGTCGACGTTGTTGATCAAGAGGCCCGTGTTCAGCGCGAGCGAGTAGAATGACTCCAGGCCCTGCAGCTCCCGCGGCACGAGCCCGATGTAGCTGCGCGTGATCCCGCCGTCGCGCACGAGGCCGGCGACGATTTTCTTCGCGATGTTCGCCGGGATCGCGAAGCCGAGGTTGTCCGCGCCGAGATAGCCGCGCGAGTTGATGCCGACGACGCGTCCGTCCTCGGTCACGAGCGGCCCGCCGGAGTTGCCGGGATTGATCGCGGCGTCGGTCTGCAGCCAGGTGTTGAACGTGCCCGTCTCGTAACCGTTCACGCCATGCTCGTCCTCGAAATAACGGCTCGTGTTCGAGATGATCCCGCGCGTCGCCGTGCGCGTGAGCCCGAACGGCGTGCCGACCGCGTAGACCACCTCGCCGACGTTGAGCTTGTCGCTGTCGCCGAATTCCGCGTGGGCGAACTGCAGGCCGCGCCGCTTCACGTCCGCGACGTCGAGCCGCAACAGCGCCAGGTCGGTCCAGTGATCCCAGCCGACGAGCTTGGCGCCGACGCGTTCGAGGCTCGGCAGCGTGACGTTGATTTCCACGGCGCGCGGACTGGCGACGTGGGCGTTGGTCAGCACGAGGCCGTCCTCCGACAAAATCACGCCCGACCCGATGCTGGCCCCGAAACGCCGCGCGCCCGCCTCGAATTCCAGCTCGCGCACGTCGATCCGCACGACCGCGTCGAGCAGCCGGTTGAAGCCGCGGCTCATCGCCGCATGCGCCGCCGTCGCCAGCAGGCACGCGCCGACAACGAGCGCGGGGATTGACCGGGCAACGAAAGGTTTCACAGTGGCACGTTCACGCGAATGGCTACCGGCAGCACAGACTACAACTTCCAAGAGATCGAGCCGCACTGGCAATCTTTCTGGGACAAAAACCGCTCGTTCCGCGCGGACAACGATTCCTCGAAGCCGAAATACTACGTGCTCGACATGTTCCCCTACCCGTCGGGCGCGGGACTGCACATCGGCCATCCGGAGGGCTACACCGCCACCGACATCATCGCCCGCTGCCGCCGCGCCAAAGGGTTCAATGTCCTGCACCCGATCGGCTGGGACGCCTTCGGGCTGCCCGCGGAACAGCACGCCGTGAAAACCGGCACACATCCCGCGGCAAACACGCAAAAGAACATCGTGAACTTCAAGCGCCAGATCAAGGCGCTCGGTTTCTCCTACGATTGGGAACGCGAAATCGACACGACAGACCCGAAATACTTCCGGTGGACGCAGTGGATTTTCCTCCAGCTCTTCAAGCGCGGCCTCGCCTACGTCGACGAGCGGCCGGTGTGGTGGTGTCCTGAACTGCGCACCGTGCTCGCCAACGAGGAAGTCGTCGACGGCAAAAGCGAGGTCGGCGGATTTCCGGTCGAGCGCCGCAACCTCCGCCAGTGGGTCCTCCGCATCACCGCCTACGCCGACCGGCTGCTGGCCGACCTGAAGGACGTCGACTGGCCCGACTCGACGAAGCGGATGCAGGAAGCGTGGATCGGCCGCAGCGAAGGCGCGGAGATTCAGTTCAAACTCGAAAACACGGCGCAGGGCTCGCTGAAGGTTTTCACCACCCGCCCCGACACGCTCTTCGGCTGCACTTACATGGTCGTCGCGCCCGAGCATCCGCTCGTCGCGACGCTGACGACGCCCGAACAGCGCGACGCCGTCGAAGCCTACAAGAAAAAAGCGGCTGCCAAGAGCGACCTCGAACGCACCGATCTCGCGAAGGAAAAGTCCGGTGTCTTCACCGGCAGCCACGCGATCAATCCCGTGAACGGTGCCCGCGTGCCCATCTGGATCGCCGACTACGTGCTCACGGGCTATGGCACCGGCGCGATCATGGCCGTGCCCGCGCAGGATCAGCGCGACTGGGATTTCGCCAAACTCTACGACCTGCCGATTATCCGCACCGTGCAGCCGCCGCCGGATTTCGCCGGCGAGGCGTTTGTCGATGAAGGCCCGGCGATCAACAGCTCGAACGACGAGATCTCGCTCAACGGCCTCGGCATCGAGGCCGCGAAGGACCGAATCATCGGCTGGCTCGAGTCCAAAGGCGTCGCCGCCCGGCGCGTGAACTACAAGCTGCGCGACTGGCTCTTTTCGCGCCAGCGCTACTGGGGCGAGCCGTTCCCGATCGTCTGGGTGAACGAAGCCGACTACCGCCGCGCTGCCGCCGCGCGCGCCGGCGACCTGCCGCCGGAGCCGGTGGTTTTCTCCCGCGGAAACGAAACCCGCTACGCGCTGCCGCTTCCCGCCGGCGCACTGCCGCTCGGGCTGCCGCCGGTCGAATCCTATTTGCCCAGCGGCAACGGCGAGAGCCCGCTCGCCAACGTCACCGACTGGCTCGAGATCTGGTTCAACTTCGAATCCGGCGCCGCGGTGCCGGCCACGCAGCCGCGGCCTCCGGGTGACGCGTGGGTGCGCGGCAAGCGCGAGACCAACACGATGCCGCAATGGGCCGGCTCGTGCTGGTATTACCTGCGGTTTCTCGATCCGCAAAATGCCGGGGCGATCGCCTCGCCCACCGCACTGCGTTACTGGGGCACGCCGGATCTCTACGTCGGCGGTGCGGAGCATGCGGTGCTGCACCTGCTCTACGCGCGTTTCTGGCACAAGGTGCTTTTCGATCTCGGCGTCGTGCCCGAGTCCGAGCCATTCAAGAAGCTTTTCCACCAAGGCATCATCCTCGGCGAGGACGGCGAGAAGATGTCGAAGAGCCGCGGCAACGTCGTCAGTCCCGACACGGTGATCGCGTCGCACGGCGCGGACACGCTGCGGCTCTACCTGATGTTCCTCGGCCCGCTCGAGGCGATGAAGCCGTGGAATCCGCGCGGCATCGAGGGCGTGCACCGTTTTCTTCAGAAGGTCTGGCGCAACTGCCTCGGGCCCGACGGCGCACCCAACCAGAAAATCTCCGACGCGACGGCCGATTCCCCCGAAGTCGAGAAACTCCTCCACAAGACGATTCAAAAGGTCGGCGACGACATCGAGAACCTGCGCTTCAACACCGCGATCTCGACGATGATGGAGTTCAACAATGCGATCCAGTCCGCGCCGTCGGTGAGCCGCGCCACGGTGCTCGCGTTTCTTCAGCTCCTCGCGCCTTTTGCCCCGCATATCGCCGAGGAACTCTGGGAGCGCCTGGGACAAACGCCTTCGATCCTGTCGGCGTCGTGGCCGGCCTACGATCCCGCCAAGCTCGTCGCCGATCAGGTTAAACTGGTCTTCCAAGTGAATGGCCGGCACCGCGGCGATGCGCTGGTCGCCGTCGGATTGAGCGAGAAAGAGGCACTCGCGCTGGCTTCCGCACACGAGCGCGTCGCCCCTTTCCTCGCCGGAAAGCCGGTCAAACGCGTTATTTACGTCCCGGGAAAGATTATCAATATTGTCACGGAAAAATAGGTTGCATTCGTGGGCGATCATCCTAGGGATAACACCCTAGAACCTACCCGCCCACTTTTGCCGCCCATTTTTCCGCCATGAAATCTGCCCTCCACGCCTGCACGGTCGGATTGTTCGCGGTCCTTTTCACGCTCAGTTCCGCAGGCAAGCTCACCCGTCCCGGCGCCGGCCTCATCGGCAAGTTTTACGCGAGCGGCGTGAAGGGCGATGTGACCGTCATCAGCGACGGCCGGATTCTTTCGCTCAAGAAAGGCGACAGCTATCTGGCCCGCGGTGATACCATCGAAACCGCCAAGGGCGCGACCGCCACGATCGTCTACTCGAACGGCACGGCGGTGTTCATCGACGAGGACACCCGCTTCATCGTCGAAAAGTTCGACCAGGAATTTTTCGCGCCGAACAACAACCTCCGCGTCGAACCGTCGAATTCGTCCACCGTCGTCAAGCTGGTGCATGGCCGGGTCGTGATCAGCACGCCGCGGCTGCTCAGCGGCACGACGATGTTCTATCAGACCCCGCACGCCGCGATCTCGATCCGTGGGGAAAAAGTTCTCATTGAGACCAACGAGAAACAGACGCACGTCGCGATGATCACGGGCAACGCGACGGTGAATCCCCGCGACACCGACGGCAATTTCGTCTCGCTCGGCAAACGCCTCACCACCGGACAGGAAGCCTACGTCAAATTCACGATCGCCGCCAAGACGTCCGAGGCAGACGAAACGGCCAAATCCACGGCCGCCACCGAGACAGGCAATGCCAGCAAACCCGGATCCCTCGCCATCGGCGCGCAGCTCGCACCCGACTCCACGATCGCGCCCGTCACGAAAGATGGAGAAGCGATCGTGGTCCGGCTCTCCGGCCCGGCCCGGGCGACGCTTCCGAAAGCAACCCACGAGATCGAACTCAAGGAAGGCACCAAGCTCCCGCCCGGCACCCTCATCGAAACTGGCAAGGAAACCGATCTCTATCTGCAACCGTTGACGGGCGTCATCGCCGATCTTCGTCCCAGCACCACGATTCAGCTCGAGCGCATCTCCGTCACGATGGCCGGCGACGTCGTGAAGCGGCAATCGGCCCTCCTTGATCTGAAAGCCGGCACGGTCGTCTCCACGATCGATCCCGCCCTGCGCGCGATCAACGACTATGGCGTCCGAACCCCAAAGGGCATCGCCAAGGCCGGCGGCACGTCGTTCACCGCGTCCGTCTCCGAAGACGGCTACTCCATCGCGACGACGGCCGATACCGTGTCCTTTGTCACACCCGCCGGCACGGCCTACACCATCAACGCCGGCCAGGTCACGATCACGCCCGCCGGAGGCGATCCGCAGCCGCCGATTGCCCTGTCCGCCGCTGTCGCCGCCAATCCCGCCTTCGCCACCGATATTCGCGGCGCGCTCAACTCGGTGACGACGGTTGTCCAGTCCAACCTCGGCGGCCTGTCGCCTGATTCGGCCCTCGACCTCGTGTCAAAAGTCGCCAGCACCGCCGCCGCGGCGTTGCCGAGCCAAGCTGCGGACCTCTCCACCCAAGTCGTCGCCGCGGTCACCGCGCCTTCCGCCGCCACCTCCTCCAATGTGGCCGCCGCCGCCCAGGCGGTCACGAATGCGATTGTCGCCGCGGCTCCAGGCCAGGCCAGCCAGGTCGCCGCCGCCGCGGTCGTTGCCGCACCTTCACTGGC
>DASZPP010000146.1:0-18546 GCA_035549975.1 Opitutus sp. | reverse complement strand
ACGATTTTGATGATGTTACCTTCCTCAACATAGGTGTAGCCCACCGGCTGGAGCACCGATTCGAAGATCTGCCGCCAGGTGACGTCGCGCAGCTTGATCGAGGCCTTGCCCTGCAGCGTCTCGGGAATCACCAGGTTCAGTTCGAACAGGTCCGCGACATTGCGCAGGATGTCGCGGATGTCGGATTCGGGAAAATCGACCGACAGCGTGTCCGGGCCGTTCGTGCCATGGGATTTCGTGACCGTCGGATGCGCCGGCTCGACGCCCTTGATCGTGACTTCGGGTGCGGCTGGCGCCACGGGCGCGACGGCCGGCCCACTCGCGGGCTGGGTGGCGGCGGTCGCGGGATTGGCGGGTGAAGTCGCCGGCGCGGGCGTCTGCGCACGGGCCGGGGCGCAAAAAATGGCGAGCAACAAGAGGGCGGGGAGAAGCGGACGGGGTCTCATGGTTACTTTCCTGTTTTGATGGGCCGGGTGATTTCTTCCTGATTGAGGCGGAGCGTGAAGCTGGTGCGGTCCACCGCGACCAGTTCCAAATCATAGTCACTGCCTTCGTAGCTGACGGTAAAGTGGTCGCCCGGGCGCACGCGTTTCTGGCCGAACACCAGCCAGGACTCGCCGCCAACCATGAGCGTGCCGGATGGCGCGATCCGGGAGGCGATCAGGTCGAGAAAATCGCGATCCGTCGCCGGCTTCGTCGCGGCGTTCGTGGCGGCGGCGCGCGCCGCCGCGGCCGCCTGGGCGCGCAGCTCCTCCGGGTCCGGCTGGCCGAAGGCCACCGGGTTGAACGGCTGGATCAAATCAGCCGGCAGCGGCGGCGGCGGCGTGGGCTCGGCCAGGCGCTGCGCCAGCTCGACCGCGGGAATGCGGCGCTGGGGCGGCAGCAGGTCGGAGCGTTGGGCCCAGCCCGGGCCCGCGAGCAGGCAGCCGGCGGCGAGAGAGACGAGAAAGCGGCGGGATTTGCTCATGGCTGGCCGAGCAGTTCGAGGGTGAGGTTCAACTTGAGCGGCTTCGGGCGCTCGAGGTCGCTGCCGACGCCGACGTTGGCGGTGACCACGCGACAGAAGTGCACCCCATGCTCGAGCCGGCGCAGGAAATCCAGCAGCGCCGGATATTCACCCGTCACCGAAAAGCCGAAGCCGATGGGGGTGAAGACGCCCTTCGCGCCCTTTTTTGGGGAAAACGCATCCTGGTGCAGATCGCTGATCTTCGTCCCGGTGTCCGACTCGAGCTTGTAGAAAAACTGGAGGTTCTTCGCGAGCTCGCTGGCGCGGACGATGCGCGTGTCGATTTTCTTGTCCGCCTCGAGCAGCGTGTTGAGCTGCTCCTGGAGTTGAGCGGAGTACTTGATGTTCGTGGCGAGCCGGTCGCCCTCGTCGGAAAGCTTGTTCAACTGTTCCTCCGCGGCCGGCAGGCCGTCGCGCCGGAGATAGATTCCCGCCGCGAGCGCGAGCGCGATCACCCCGCAGCCCACGCTGATCGGATTCTTCTTCAGGAACGCGATGACCTGCTTGTTCGTCACGGCTTCTCCTTCGGCGCCTTTTTCAGGTGGAGGAAAATGTCCACCGAAAGCCGCCCGGTCGTGGTATCGCGATCCAGTTTCTTCAGGTCGATGCTGTCGAAAATCCGGTTGAGCACGGGATCGGCGCGAAGCTGGTCGAGATAAGCCGAGGCGTAGCCGCTGGCCAGATCGGGCGCGCCGCGCACGGTGCCGACAATGTGCAGGCCCGACGTGCCGAGATCGAACAGGTCCAGCGCGACGTTGTGGGGCAGGGTTTGCGCGATCTGCAGGAGCAGCGGCGAAACCTCCGCGCCCGAGTGCACAAACGCGTCGATCTCGTTGACCCGGGCCGCTTCCGTTTGGTATTTCTTGAAGAGCGCGATCGCCGCGTCGCTCGGATGCTGGTCGCGCGCGATCCGCGCCTGCCAGTCCTGAATCTGGCCGTGCAGGTCGCGCAGTTGAAACTCCTGATAGCCAAAACACGCGAGCAGGATGATCACCGTGAGGATCCCGCCGCCGTTGACGAAAAACGCCGTCCGCACGACTTTCGTGTCGGGCAGCCGCTCGAAATTGCGGAAGTTCGGATGCCAGGCGGGGAGCGCCGGCGGCCCGGCGGCACTACCCTTTTTTTTCAGAAACGGCAGCATCGGAGTTCGTCGTGTAGTAAGCCATCAGCCCAAACAGCCCCAGCCACCGGGCATCCAGCGATGTCGCCGGCACGCTCTCGGCCAGCGCAATCTGTCGCGACTGCAGCCACGGCGGCAGTTCCAGCTTCAGGACGCCGATGCCGAGGGCGGTCGAAATCGCATTTTCCAGCCAGGCCAGCTTCGGCGACAGCGACGTGCACAACAACTGGCCCACCGACTGCCCCGTCTGTACTTCGTAGAAGCCGATCGAGGATTGCAGCTCCTTCAGCAGTTTCTTCACCAGCATCGGACCCATCCCGGTGAAGTCGAATGCGTTTGAGAAAAACAACTTTCGCGCGGACTCCGCGTCCTTCAACTTCAATTCCTGCTGCACCACCGGCACCATCGACTCCAGTCCCTGGGGAATCGGCCGGGACGCCTCCACCCCCGCGCTCGAGACGATGAACGAGTGCGTCGAATCGCCGCCGATTTCCAGCACCAGCGTCGGGGTCTTCGACTTCCGGAAGGCGAGATAGTCGACCATCGCCGCCATCGCGGCCACCGAGCCGAGCTCAAGGCGTTCCGGATAAATGCCCTTGGCCAGCAGCTCATCCTGCACCGCGACGATCCCTTCCGTCTGCATGCCGCAGAAAATGGCCTCCTTCTGCGTCGCCTTGGCCACGTCGAAGTCGGTGCCATCCGGCGCATTCATCACGAAGACCGTGTATTTGTCCGCCTCGACCCGGAACTGCGTGGACAACACCTCCGTGAAATACGATGGCTCCTTCACCCGCTTCAGATCGAGCGTCGCCCGCCGCACCAGTCGATGAGCCGGATAAACGCCGCAGGTCGCATGCAGATAGCCGCTCGGTGACTTCGTCCGCTGGACCCGCCGGATCGTTTCCGCCACCGCCGCCGGATCATCGGCCGGGCACTCCGCCACTTCCTCGACGGTGAACGGCGCCGCGGCCGCCGACGTTCGCGCCAGCAGGACCGCATGATCGTTTTGCTCAACGAAGAAGCCGTTGCTCTTGGAGGAGAATAGCATGCGACAATATCTCGGATCGGGGTTGGAAGCGGGTTCGGCGGGCGGCCCGGTAACAGGCGCGGCGTGGTGGGCGGTGCAAAAGTGCGGACGAAACCATCAAAAACCGGGTCCGCACGCTCCAAAAAACCCTTACGTATGACAAGACTATTCCCCTACGGTCCGCCCCGGTGGGAATCCCATTTACTGTTTCTTGAACCTTCCGGGCCTGGGCGCACCCCACGCCGGCCGGATTCCCGCCTCTTTCCGCTTCATCGTCGCATGAAAAAACCCGCCGCGCAGGCGGCGGGTTTGCGGAACCGCGAAGGGCGGATGCAGCACGCAGGCTATTTCTGCCAGGTGCGCTTCTTGTGCCGGTTCGCCTTGAGCCGCTTGCGGCGCTTGTGCTTCGACATTTTCAACCGGCGTTTCTTCTTCAGATTACCCATGGTGGACGTGAGTGATTGACCGCCACCGTGCGCAGCGCTCCGCAGCCTGTCGAGTGCGAATTTGCCGGGAATGCACCGCGTTGCACCCGACCCTTCCGCCATCCTCCTGACACTCTGCCCGGCGCCCTCCCAAGACGTCAGGAAACTCGTGGCGCTTCGAGGGGCACGACCACCGGCTGGCTCGTCCGGGTGAACACGAGAATGCACTCAACCGCCGTCACCGGCAAACCGGTCAGCAGCGCAACCGCACGACGGTAGATGTTCATCTGTGCCGCGTGGCGCGCCGCCGCGCCGGAAACCTCCGCCGCGCCATCGACCCGGTCAGTCTTGAAGTCGAATACCGTTGCGCCCTGGACCCGACCGCGCTCATCGCGCTCGATCCGGACGCGATCGCAAACTCCGCTCACCCACGCGCCGTCGAGCACGACCTCGAACGCCCGCTCTCGCCATACTTCCCCGTGCGCCGGTGGCGCCCACACCGCCGCAAGCCCCGGCTCGCGCAAACACGCCAGCACTTCCTCCACGATCGCGGGGCCCACCCCGCGCCCGCTCCAGCGGACCGTCAACGCCGCGATGTCTTCGCCGCCTTCCACTTCCGCGAACAGCGCATGCACCGCCGCCCCGAAATCCGTGCCGGGGGTCCGCTCCAGCGCAAATAGCTTCGCCGGCTCGATCGAGCCCACCCGCTCCGCCGAAGCCCGTCGCGCCGGCCGGCGCGTGACCCGGATGATTTTGTCCGCGGAGAGCGTCGCGATCTCCGCCGCAGATGCCACGGAGGCCTTCGGGCTCAGCGCCACATGCCAGTCCGGGTCGCCGGCGGCAAACGTTCCCTCGAACTGCCTTCCGCCAACCCGCACCGTTGTGATGTCGCCGCCGAGCGTTTCCGCCAGCAGCCGCGGATAGTTGCGCGAGGTCGAGTCGCCCGGCGGTTTTACGACCAGATACATCGCACGTTTCGCCCGCGTCATCGCCACGTAGAGCAACGACAGCGCCTCGTAGCCCGCGTCCGCCTCCGCCGCGCGCACGTGAGCCGACAGCGTCGCATCGGCCTCGCGAAACAATTTCTCCGGCAAGTCCAGCACCCATTGCACCGTCCGCAACGCGTCGCGCTGCACCGCCAGTCCGTCGCGCCGCTGGTCGAGCCGCTGGCCTTCGAGGTCCGGCAGGATCACAAGGTCAAACCCGAGGCCTTTCGATTTGTGAATCGTCATCACCCGGATCGCCGCGCTGGCCTCCGCGTCGCGCACCGTCTGGAGTTCCATGAAACGCACGAACTCCGCCACGTCGCGGCTGCCCGTCGCGTCGAATCGCGCCGCCGCCGCTGCAAATTGCCGCGCCCGTTCACGACTGAAGGCATCGTCCGGCGCCAGCGCCGGCTCGATCCGTCGCGCCCATCCCGCGAGTGTCCGCTCGAAACCGTCCGCGTGAAAGCTGCCCAGCAGCCGCCGCGTCACCTCCTCCGGCGCGGTCAGCCCCTCCGCCGCCAGCGCCGCACCGAGCGGCGTCATGTGCACGTGCTCCCACGCCAGCCGGTCGCCCGGGTGCGCCGCCGCTTTCGCCAGGGCAAGCAGGCCCGCGCCGAGCGGATTGTCCGTGCCGACGTGCAGATCCGACTCCGCCGTCGCCGGCAGCCCGCCTTCCTGCCGCAGGTAGTCTGCCAGCCGCGCCGCCGTGTCGTTCTTCTGCACCAGCAGCGCGCAGCTCAGGCCGCGCGCCAGCGGATCGATCTCCCGCAACAGCTCCAGCGTCACCGCAAACCGCGCCGCTTCCTCCCCCGCGCGCTCGTCCGCGGTCGCCTGCAACAGTGCCACCTGGCCGCCGAGCTCCGGCTTCGCGGTCTCGTGCGCCCGCCATTCCGCATTCCACATCTCCGACGCCGGGCCGGGCAAAATTTCGCGCACGGCCGCCGCGTCGCCGAACACCCGATTCACCGCCGCGATCACCGGCGGCCCGGACCGCCACGATCGCACCCGATGCTCCTCCGCGATCGTGCCCGGCGCGCCCGCGTTGTAGGTGTTGAAGATCTCGCGAAACAGCCTCGGGTCGCCCGCGCGCCACGCGAAGATCGCCTGCTTCACGTCGCCGACATAAAAAAAACTCCGCTCGCCCGCCGGATCCTGCACCGCCTCGTCGATCAGGTTTCTCAGCACCGACCATTGCCCGAAGCTCGTGTCCTGGAATTCGTCGAGCAACCAGTGTTGAAATTCGCCGTCCAGCCGGTAGTCGATCGCCAGCCGCTGCGCGTCCGCCACCTCCGCGCTCAACAGCCGCGCGCCGCCGCCCGGCTCGAGCAGCCGCTGGACGTCGCCGAACGTCAGCCGCCCCGCGCGCCGCACCGCCTCGTGATAAACCGCCTCGTAGCTCGCGAGCACCGCGTGGATGCCCCGCGTCATCTCCAACCGCCGCGTCAGTTCCGCCCCGGCGATCGCGGCCATCGTGGCCCGCAGCGCCGCGCCCGCGGCCGGCGCCAGCGCGACTTTCTTCCGCTCGATCGTGATCTCCGCCAGCTCCGGCCAGGCCGCGAAGGCGTTTTTCGCCAGGTATTCCACCGGCTTCGGCAGCGAGGCGCCCGGCGACCACTCCGGCAGCGCGGCGAGGAAATCCTCGAGGCGCATGCGTTGCTTTTCGCCCAGCTCCGGCCAGGGCAGCGCCGCGCGCAACGCCTCCGCCACCGCGTCGAGCCGGTCCGCCGCCTCGAACCACCCGCAGCCCTGCGGCCAGATCGCGCGCGGATTTCCCCACACCTGCGCGTCCCGCGCCGCGAGAAAAATCTCCTGGTGCGCGTCGAGAAACGCATCGAGCTGCGCCCCGAGGCGCTTCTCCTCCGCGCCGAACGTCGCCCGCTTGAACGCCTCGATGAACTCCCGCTGCGCCGCGCTGAGCGCACCCGTCCGCTCGAACATCCGCCGCAGCACGCGCGCCCGCTCGGTGCGCGCCGCGTGCTCCTCCAGCACCTCGAAGTCGCCCGCCAGCCCAAGCTCCAGCGCAAACGCACTCACGATCCGCGCAAAGAATCCGTCCAGCGTCCCGAGCCGCAACCGCGGCATCGCGTCGACCACGCGCCGCAGCATCCGCCGGAAATCCGCCGCCGCGAGCGCCGGCCCGCCGATCTCCGCCGCCAGCGCGCGGGCCGCCGGGTCGTCCCGCGCCGCACGCGCGAGCTTGTTCAGGATTTCGTCGAAGAACTCGCCCGCCGCCTTCCGCGTGAAGGTCAGCGCCACGATCCGCGCCGGCTCCACGCCGAGCGCGAGCAGCCGCACGTAGCGATTCGTCAGCGCGTAGGTTTTCCCCGACCCCGCCGACGCCAGGATCATCGTGTGCCCGATCCGGGTCATCGCGCCGCCTCCCACTCGACGCTCTCCGCCGCCCCGCGCAGAAACAGCGCCGCGAAGTCATCCCGCTCCGCCTCGCGTCCCGTCCACTCCGCCGGCGGCCAGAATTCGCCCGCGCGGATCGCCGCCGTCACACCCAGCGCGCACCGCCACGCCGCCGCGTCGAGCTCGCGCGAATAATCCGCCCACGCGCGAATGCCGGTCTCGCCGACCGCCTTGGGCAGGTTGAAATAACCGCACTCCGCCGCGCCACCTTCCGCCGCCAGCGCGCGCAAATACAGCGGCAGCTGCAGGTCGGTCCACACGCGCGTCTTTCCGCTCAATTCAAATCGCGCGAACTCCGCCACCGTCTCACCCGCGCGCCGCGCCGCGCGGAAATGCGCCTCCGCCGGATCGACGGGTTTGTCCGAGGTCTTGTAATCCAGCACGCGGCGCGCCCCCGTGCCCTCGTGCCGGTCGATCCGGTCGATCTTGCCGCACACGACCAGCCCGCCCACGTCGATTTCGAACGGCCGCTCGACTTCCTCGATCACCCAGCCCTCCGCGCGCGTCTGCGCCTGCACCGCCGCCGCGCGCCCAAGCCGCTGCCGCGCCGACGCGAGTTGCACCATCAACGGCAGCGTCAGCTCCGCGCCAAACCGCCGCCGCGCCTCCGCTTCGACGCGCGCGACCAGAAAATCCCGCAGCGCCGATTCGTCCGTCAATTCGCGCGCCGTGTCGTCCTTCCCCATCGCTTCGAGCGCCGCGTGGCACAGCGTGCCGAAGTCGAAACGATCCAGCTCCGTCTTCGCCGGATCGATCGCCTCCATTTTCAGCACGCGCGAAAAATAAAACCGCAGCGGGCACTCCAGCCACCGCCGCAATCCCGTCACCGCCACGCGGCCGGGCGGCGCCACGCGGCGCGGATGCAGTTTCCACGCCCGCCGCCACGGCGGCGCCGCGCCCTCCGGCTCGATCGCACGAAACAGCTGCGCGATTCTCCCGGGCAATTCCTCGTCCGCACAGCGCAACAGCAGCCGCGACGGCCGCAACGGCTCGCCCGCCGCCGAGGTCTTGCCCACGAGCAAATCGAGCGCCGAGCCGGCTCCGCCCGTGCGCGCCGCCGCGATCGCCTGCAGGATGTAGGCGTCGCGCGCGAATCGCGCCGCATTCGTTTTCAGGCCGAGCCGCTCGCGCAGCGACTCCGGCAAAAACGCATCGCCCACGATCGCGTCCGGCACGCGCCCGTCGTTCACCCCCGCGACGACCAGGTGCGGCGCATCCTCCCACAGCAGTTCCAGCCATCCGGACAACTCGATCGCGCCTCCGGCTTTGTCCTCGTAGCGGACGCTGTCGGCGAAAACCTGGAGCGCCATCTCCCAAGCCTCCATCGAGGTCACGCTGCGAAACTGCCGTCGCAGCGTCGCGACGTCGCGCATCACGTCCGACCAGGTTTGCACCGCATCCGCGAGCCGCGCCTCGGGCGGATGTTCCGGATCGAGCCGTCGCCGGGCAAAAATCTCGCGCAGCGCCGCCGCCGCGTTTTCCGGAAATTCGCCGTCGCGCGCCAGCGCGCGCACCGCGGCCACGACGTGCAGCGGCGCCGCGAGTTCGGTGTCCGCCGCGTGCCGTCGCGCCTCGGCCAGCGTCGGCGGCAGGTGCCGCGTGTGCAGTTCATCGAGCCCGGCGAGAAAACCCGCCGCCGAAAACCGCGCGCCCAACCGCCCGTGCAAAAACTCCAGAAAATCCGGACAGCGCGCGAGCATCGCGACCGCTGCAAATGATTCCTCGCGCGCCAGCGCCATCAGCGCCGAAAGCAATTGGTGAAACGCCTCGCCGCCGCGCCGCCGCCCCTCGGGATTGAATGCCGCCAGCCCCGCGTGCGCGAATTCCGATTCCACCAGCGGGAGCACTTCCGCATCCGCGATGCCGACCGCCAGCACGCCCTCCGGTTCGCCATACGCCCGCGCCAGCGTCGCCCCACGCTTCGCCTGCGACGACGGATCGGCACACAGCCGCACATGGCCGCCCACGTCCGGCAACGCGAGTTCGCGCGTCGCCCACGCTTCCGCCCGCGGCCGCCCCCAGCCATCGAATGCCGCAGCCTCCTCCACCGGCGCGTAAACCACCGCGTCCACCGGCACGCTCCGCGCAATCGCCGCCAGCGCGCCAAGCGCCTGCGGCAGCGGATCAGGCGCCGCCAGCAGCACCACCCGCGCAACCCCGGCCGGCGCCGCCATCCGCTGAATCGCGGCAAATTCCGCCGCGCGCCCGTCGCGCCGGCCGAGCGCCGCGAGTCGCGCATCGTAGCGCGCCTCCAGCTCGCCGAGCTGCTCCCACCGCGCCGTTTCCGCCGAAATGTCGCCGGCCTTCGCCGCCACCGCGCTCATTCGCAGCCCCGCCTCCGCGAGCGTCGCCTGCAACCGCCCGAATTGCTGCGCCAGCCGCCATGCCCACGCAAAGCTGCGCTCCGGCGGATCGACCGGGAACACCTCGCGGAATTCCTCCAGCTCCGCTGCGCGCAACACCTCCGTCCACGCGAGCAGCGACTCCAGCCGCGACGCCGCATCCGCGATCGTCTCCACGGCGAGCAGTCCTTCCGGCGTCGTCACCCGCGGCGGAAACGCCGCCTGCCCGCGCGTCGCCGCGTGTTCCGCCAGCGCCTCGCGCAGCCGCCGTCCGGCCTGACGCGTCGGCACGATCACCAGCGTGTCGCCGAGATCGAGCGGCCCCGCACCGTGCCACTCGCGCGCCAGCCACGCGACCGCCTGCGGCACCAGCGGCCGGTCCCACGGCAGAAAATGGCGGTGAACGGATTCAGGCGGAGCGACCACGATTCGCGACAATGGGAGCGCCGCCCGCCCGCCCGCAAGTCCGCCCGCAGCTCCCGCCCCGCCCCCGAACATCTTCGCTCCTGTCCCGCCGGACCGGACGGCACGAGGTCGTCCCTCCGCCGAAAATGAAAACAAAAACCCCGCGTCCACTCGAACGCGGGGCCAAAAAACTTCGCGGGCGGGAAGCCGCCGCTTACTTCGCGAGCACGAACCTCGCCGCGTGCGCCTTCGCGCGATTGGCGGCATTGCGATGCACCACGCCGGATTTCACGGCCTTGTCCATCGCCGAAACGTAGGCCACCGCCGCCGTCTTCGCCGCCGCGGCGTCGCTCGCCTTGGCCGCGGTCTCGAGCTTCTTGTGCAGCGTCTTCAGCTTGGTCTTCACCTGCTGGTTGCGGTCGTGCAGCCGGACGCTTTTGCGTGCGGCTTTGATGGCGGATTTCGTGTTGGCCATGATCGTGGAAAGATTGGAAGTCGGACAACAACCCAAACCGCCGCGGTCGAGTCAAGGGTTTTGTCCCAGCCTGGTCGGCCCGGCAGGCAGCGCCGCCACCGCGCGCGTTTCGAGAATATCTTAGCTTCGGGGCCGGTAAGCCGGATTCTGTTCCTCCCGCTTTCGCGGGATTCGGCCGTCATTTTTCTCAGGACCACTTTGCAGCGGGCCTGTCCACCACCGCCTCGCGCGCCGGAGCGCACGAGCGGAGGCGGACGCGGCATACCCGCGGCTGTCGGGCGGGCCGCCCAGCCGCCTATTTTGCCTTGCACCGGAAGGGGTTTTTCGTGCCGCCGTCATCGCTGACGGCGCGGTGGGCTCTTACCCCACCTTTTCACCCTTGCTGCGCCGCAACCGAGCTTGAGGGACTCGCGCCAGGTGGTTTCCCACCCGCCGCTTGCCCCTCGCCTCTCGCCTGACTGCGCAGCGGTCTGTTTTCTGTGACACTGTCCGTCAGCGCGCCTTGAGGCGCGCCGCCCGCGCTTGGCTTGCGCCTTGCGCGGCATCCTGCCCTGCGGTGTCCGGACTTTCCTCTCCGAATTTCCAAAACGGGCGCGGGTTTAGCCCGCACCTTGGGATCAAAGAACTCGGAGCGACGACCTGGCCCCAAAGCTAAGACGGTCAACCAATGGGAAATCCTCCGCGCGCGCAAGCCGAAGGTGGGGCGACGTCCAGCCCGCCCTTCCGGCCGCTTCACGCTTCCCAATACACGATCCGTCCGCACTGGTCGCAAGTCGCCAGCAACTGCGTCGGGTCCACGCTTTTTCCGCGGGCGGCCGACTCGACCTCGCTCGAGACCTTCAGGTGGCAGCCTTCGCACTTCGCGCCGCGCACCGCGACGACCGCCGGCATGTTCCGCGCGGAAATCCGGTCGTACAGCCGCAGCGCCGGTTCGCCCACCGGCCCGCGCGCCGCCGCCACCTCACCCTGCGCCGTTTGCAGCTCCGCCGTCAAATTCGTCGCCCGTTCCTTCAGCGTGCGGATCCGCCCCTCGTGACCGGCGATGTTGGTTTTCAAGGTCGCCTCGGCATCGGCGAACCGCTTCCTCGCCTCGTCGATGGCATACATGATTTCCAACTCCCTCTCTTCCAGCCCGCCGACCTCCGCCTCGGTCAGCTCGATCTCGTGGCCGAGCGCCTGGTATTCGTCGTTTTTGCGGACTTCGAGCTGCTGGATTTTGTAGCGGGCGGCCTTTTCCTCGGCGCTGCGAATGTCGGTCTCGAGGCCCTTCTTTTTGGTTTCCAGCTCCTTGACTTCGCCCTTCGCCGCGTCGATCGCTGCCTTCTCGGCCGAAATCCGCTGCTCGACCGCCTGGACGTCCCGCGGCACCGACTTCAACTGCCCTTCCAGCGCCAGCCGGCGCATGTCCCGATCCTGCAAAATCAGAAGGCTTTCCACGAGCGGTGAGGGCATCGCGCCGAGGCTGCCCGGCTATCCCTGCCCCGGTCAATTGAAACCCTCGTTTAAAACGAAAAAAAACGGGCAATTTGAGGCGGTTTTTTTCGGAAAAAACCCTCGCTTCAACGACACTTCACCGACACTTTTTTCCCTTCCCATTTTCACTCGATCTCCCCCTTCATGGCCGACGAATCCGCCTCCGAACACACCGCCAAAAGCACTGCCGGCGCCGAGTCTTACGACGCGTCCAAAATCCAAAAACTCGAGGGCCTCGAGGGCGTCCGTAAACGCCCCGACATGTATATCGGCGACACGAACGAGCGCGGCCTGCACCACTGCGTCTTCGAGATCGTCGACAACTGCATCGACGAAGCGCTCGCCGGCTACGCGTCCCACGTCACCGTCACGATTCACCTCGACGGCTCCTGTTCCGTCGAGGACGACGGTCGCGGCATCCCGGTCGACCTCCATCCGGTTTACAAGATTCCCGCGCTCGAACTCGTCCTGACGAATCTCCACGCCGGCGGCAAATTCGGCAAGGGCGCCTACCAGGTTTCCGGCGGCCTCCACGGCGTCGGCGCGAAGTGCGTCAACGCCGTCTCCGAGTGGTTCGAGGCCGAGGTCCGCCGCGCCGGCAAGGTTTACCAGATGCGTTTCGCGCAGGGCAAAACCACGCAGAAGATGACCGTGATCGGCGACACGAAAAAGACCGGCACGAAAATCACCTTCAAGCCCGACCCGGAAATCTTCCAGACCACGCGCGAATTCCAATACGACCTGCTCGCCCGCCGCCTGCGCGAGCTCGCTTTCCTCAACCCCGGCATCCGCATCGAGCTCGCCGACGAGCGCTCCCAGAAGGGCGAGCTGTTCTTCTTCAAGGACGGCATCACCGAGTTCGTGAAGTTTCTCAACCAGAACAAAACCGCCGTTCACGACAAACCGATCAGCTTCTCCGATTCCTTCGCCAACGCCGACGCCTCGAAGGCGCCGACCACCGTCGATGTCGCGCTCCAATACAACGACGGCTTCAACGACCAGGTCTTCGCCTACGCCAATTCGATCTACAATCTCGAGGGCGGCACGCACCTCAGCGGCTTCCGCACCGCCCTCACGCGCGTGATCAACAATTTCGCCAAGGGCGAAAATCTCCTGAAGGAAAAGGATCCCGCGATCACCGGCGACGACGTCCGCGAAGGTCTCGTGGCCGTCATCAGCGTGAAGGTCCCCGAGCCGCGCTTCGAGGGCCAGACGAAGACCAAGCTCTCCAACGGCGAGGTCGACGGCATCGTCCAGAAAATCGTCGGCGAGAAACTGAAGTTCTTTCTCGAGTCGAACACCGCCATCGGCAAGCGCATCATCAACAAGACCCTCATGGCCGCCCGCGCCCGCGAGGCGGCGCGCAAGGCCCGCGAGACGATCCGCAAGGGCGCCCTCTCCGGCGGCGGCCTGCCGGGCAAGCTCGCCGACTGCTCCGAGCGCGATCCCGCGCTGTGCGAGCTCTACATCGTCGAGGGCGATTCCGCCGGCGGCTCCGCGAAGCAGGGCCGCGACCGCCGTTTCCAGGCGATTCTCCCGCTCCGCGGCAAGCTCATCAATTCCGAGAAGGCCCAGCTCGACAAGGTCCTCAACAACGAGGAAATCCGCACGCTCATCACCGCCATCGGCACCGGCATCGGCAACGGCGAGGAGGACAGCGCGTTCAATCCCGACAAGGCCCGCTACCATCGCGTCATCATCATGACCGACGCCGACGTCGACGGCTCGCACATCCGCACGCTGCTGCTCACGTTCCTCTACCGCCAGATGCCCGGCCTGTTCGACCGGGGCTACGTCTACATCGCCCAACCGCCGCTCTACAAAATCAAGCGCAAGAAACGCGAGCAATACATCGAGAACGACGACCAGCTCAACCGCATCCTCCTCGAGCTCGGTTCCGAGGACGTTGTCCTCACCCGCGTCGCCGACGGCCACGTCTTCGATCCCGCGCAGGTCGACAAGATCGTCGAGAACCTCGCCGCCATCGAAAAACTCGGTGCCGGCATCACGCGCCACGGCGCCTCGCTCGCCGAATACCTCGAGCGCCGCCATCCCGAAACGCTCGACCTGCCGCGCTATGTCGCCCGCATCCGCGAGGGCAACAAGGAGAGCCACGAGTTCCTCGTCGATGACAAGGCGAAGGCCGAGTTCATCCAGCAAAACGCGATCGACGCCGGCGAAACCGAACACGCCGCCGAGGCGAACGGCGGCAATGGCGGAAATGGAAACAATGGTGCCAACGGCTCGAACGGCCGCTCCGGCGTTCCGTTCACGACCCGTCGCGTCACCATCCACGAAGTTTTCGAAAGCACCGAGATGGCGAAACTCGTCCGCGCGATCGCCAAGATCGGCCTCGCCGTCGCCGGCTTCACACCACAGGCAACGCCGCGCTTCGTCCTCACCGAGAACGCCGGCCAGAAAACCGAGGCGAAGACCGAGCTCTTTTCGCTCCTCGACATCGTCACGCAGATCCGCGCCAACGGCCGCAAAGGCCTCTCGATCCAGCGCTACAAGGGCCTCGGTGAAATGAACCCGAAGCAGCTCTTCGAGACGACGATGGACCCCGAAAAGCGCCGCCTCCTCAAAGTCTCCGTCAACGACGCCGCGAAAGCCGACCAGCTCTTCACCCTCCTGATGGGTGACGAGGTCCCCCCCCGCCGCCAGTTCATCGAGGACAACGCCCTCAACGTCCGCTACCTGGACGTGTGACGACCGGTCGTGGGCAAGTGGTCATAGGTCATTGGCCCTCCCTTCACCATAACCGATCACCCATTACCTTTTTTCCGTGTATACCGCCTCCGAAAAACTCTCCTCCGCCAACATCACCGACATCATGCAGACGGCCTACATCGATTACTCGATGTCGGTCATCATCTCGCGCGCGCTGCCCGACGCCCGCGACGGCCTCAAGCCCGTCCAGCGCCGCATCCTCTACGCCATGCTCCGCGAGGGCCTGCTCCACAACCGCGCCTTCGACAAATGCGCCGGCGTCGTCGGCGAGGTGCTGAAGAACTATCACCCGCACGGCGACTCCTCCGTTTACGACACGCTCGTCCGCCTCGCGCAGGGCTGGGTCATGCGCTACCCGCTGATCGAACCGCAGGGCAACTTCGGTTCCGTCGACGGCGATCCGCCCGCTGCCTACCGCTACACCGAGGCCCGCCTCGCCGCGATCGCCGAGGAACTGCTCGCCGACATCGAGGAGGACACCGTCGATTTCGCGCCGAATTACAAGGAATCGACCACCGAGCCGACCGTCCTCCCCGCCGCGCTGCCGAACCTGCTGATGAACGGCTCGACCGGCATCGCCGTCGGCATGACGACGAACATCCCGCCGCACAACCTCGACGAGATCATCGACGCCACCTGCGCGATCATCGACCGGCCGGCCATCACGCTCGACGAAATCTGCGCTATCGTCCGCGGCCCCGACTTTCCCACCGGCGGCGTCATTTCCGGCCGTGACGGCATCCTCAGCTATCTCAAAACCGGCAAGGGCATCGTCCGCACGCGCGGCAAGGCTCACACCGAGGAACTCAAGAACGGCCTCGAGCAGATCGTCATCACCGAGATCCCCTACAACGTTAACCGCAACACCCTCGTCACGCGCATCGCCGAGCTCGTCGGTGACAAGCTCATCGACGGCATCCGGGACCTCCGCGACGAGTCCGACGAAAACACGCGTATCGTCATCGAGCTGAAGCGCGGCGAGCAGGCCAAGGTCGTCATCAACCAACTCTTCCAGAAAACCGCGCTCGAATCCTCCTTCGGTGTCACGCTGCTCGCGCTCGACCAGAAACGGCCGAAGCAGATGAACATTCGCGAGCTGATCGATTGCTACATCGAGCACCGCCGCGACGTCGTCACCCGCCGCACGCAGTTCCGCCTTCGCCAGGCCGAGGACCGTGCGCACATCCTTGAGGGTTACATCATCGCCCTCGATAACCTCGACGATTTCGTCAAAATCATCCGCGCGTCGCAAAATCGCGAGGAGGCCAAGGTCCGCCTGATGGCGAAATATCCACTCACCGACCGCCAGACCGACGCCATCCTCGAGCTCCGCCTCTACCAGCTCACCGGCCTCGAGCGCGGCAAGATCGAGGCGGAATACATGGAGCTTGAAAAACTCATCCTCGAGCTCCGTGAAATCCTCGCCTCCGAGGCGAAACTCCTCGCGCTGATCAAGACCGAGCTCCTCGCTCTCAAGGAAAAATACACCTCGCCCCGCCGCACCGAGATCGTCGCCGCCGCCGACGAGTTCCGCATGGAGGACGTGATCCCGAACGAGGGCTGCGTCATGACCGTCTCCCACGCCGGTTTCATCAAGCGCACGCGCGTTTCCGACTACCGCTCGCAGCGCCGCGGCGGCAAGGGCGTGATCGGCGCCGAGACCTACGAGGAGGATTTCGTCGAACATCTCTTCACCGCCAGCACCCACGACTACATCCTGTTCTTCACGTCCACCGGCCAGTGCCATGCGAAGAAGGTTTATGACGTTCCCGAGGGCACGCGCGCCTCGAAGGGCAAATCCGTCAGCTCGTTCCTCCGCCTCGCCGAAGGCGAGAAAATCGCCGCGATGATCTGCGTGAAGGCTTTCGCCGACAATCTCCACATCGTCCTCGCGACGAAAAACGGCATCGCGAAGAAAACGAACCTCGCCGACTACACCAATGCCACGCGCGAAGGCGGCCTGCGCGGCATCAAGCTCGAGCAAAGCGACTCGCTCGTCGGCTGCGTCCTCACCAACGGCGAAAACGAAATCGTCCTCGTCAGCTACAAGGGCCAGGCCGTGCGCTTCAAGGAAGACGGCCTCCGCGATCAGGGCCGCGACACCGTCGGCGTCACCGGCATGCGCTTCAAATACGACGGCGACTACGTCAAGACCATCGCCGTCTGCGATCCCGCCGCGCAACTCCTCGTCGCCCGCGAGGACGGCATCGGCAAGCGCACGCCATTCGAGGACTACCGGCTGATCAGCCGCGGCGGCACCGGCGTGATCGCCATCGACCTGCCCGAGGACGGCTCCGTCAACGTCGCCGACGCCCTCAGCGTCGCCGAGAACGACGAGGTCATGCTCCTCACCGCGAAGGGCCAGAGCATCCGCACCCGCGTCCGCGAAATCCGCGAGACCGGCCGCGGCGCCAAAGGCGTCCGCCTCGTCACGCTCGAGCCCGGCGACAGGCTCCTCGGCCTCGCCCGCATCGTCGAGACGGCCGAGGAATCCGGCGGCGACACCCCGGCCCCTGCGGCGTAGTCAGCAGCACCCGACTTCAGCCCGCAGTCGCCGCCGCATCCGCATATTTTCGTCCCGCGTTCTCTTCCGGTCCCACGCGTTTCAGCGATCGGTTCATCGGCACAACTCGCGGTGGCCGTTCTTCCCCTGCGCCGCGCCCGCCCGCGATGCCGCATTCCGCACTTGCCTGCGCCGTGGCCGGTTGCTTTGGCTTTGCGCGCCAAGTTCCCCCGAACCGTCGCCCTTCAACCCCGAACCCCACTGCCATGTCCGACACGTCTGTCACTGCGATCAAGGATACCACGGCCAACCCCGCCCCGCTCGGGTTGCTCGCCTTCGGCACGACCACCGTCCTGCTGAATCTCCACAATGCCGGCTTCTTCGCCCTCAATTCCATGATTCTCGCCATGGGCATTTTCTACGGCGGCCTCGCCCAGGTCGTCGCCGGAATCCTGGAATGGAAAAAGGGAAACACCTTCGGCACGACCGCGTTCACGTCCTACGGATTTTTCTGGCTCACGCTCGTCGCCCTCGTGCTGCTGCCGAAGTCGCACTACGCCGCCACCGCGGCCGACGGCACCGCGATGGCCGCCTACCTCGCGGTCTGGGGCATTTTCACGCTCGGCCTTTTTATCGGCACGCTCCGCCTGAGCCGCGCGCTGCAGGTCGTGTTTTTCACGCTGGTCGTCCTCTTCTTCCTGCTGGCTTACGCCGAGGCGGGCGGCGGCGCGGGCGTCGCCAAGTTCGCCGGCTACGAGGGCATCTTCTGCGGTCTCTCCGCCATGTATGCCGGCTTCGCCTCGGTGCTGAACGAGGTTTACGGCCGCGTCGTGCTGCCGGTCGGACCCGTCGTCAAATAACCGGCGCCATCGGCGCCCCTCTCGTCACGTTTTCAGAAAAGCCGCTGCGGCCCGCGCCGCGCGGCTTTTCTGTTCATCCGGTCCGCCTGCAAGCGTGGCTGCGAGCGTGAGCGAGTGCCGTCTTTTCCACTCGCTCACGCTCGCGGCCCGCACCGATTCCGGCCACCGTTCAACTTGGACCGCGCTATCGCGCCTCGCTCTTCAGTTCGCGGGTCATCAGCGATTGCAGCGCCGCCGCAGGCGCCTTGCCCTCGAACAGGATCGCGTGCACCTGATGCAGGATCGGCGCGTCGATCCCGCGCTCCCGGCACAGCTCGTGGAACGCCCGCGTCGTCTCGTAGCCTTCGACCACCGTCTTCCGGTGGCTCATCAATTCCGCCGCCGTGCGGCCGCCGCCGATCGCCTCGCCGAAGTCGCGGTTGCGGCTCCACTCGCCGTGGCACGTCGCCACGAGGTCGCCGAAACCGCTCAGCCCGTAAAACGTTTCCACCCTCGCGCCGAGCGCCGCGCCGACGCGCACCATTTCCGCCAGCGCACGGGTGAGCAGCGCGGCCTTCGTGTTGTCACCGAGCATCAGCCCGTCGCAGCAGCCCGCCGCGATCGCGTAGATGTTTTTCAGGCAACCGCCGAATTCCGCCCCGGCCATGTCGTCGCTCGTGTAAACCCGCAGCGTCGGCCCGCTCAGCGCCGCCTGCACGTCCCGCACCGCCTCGTCGATTCTCGCAACCGCGAGCACCATGGCGGCCGGCAGCCCGCGCGCGACTTCCTCCGCGTTGGTCGGG
>DASZPP010000145.1:0-33026 GCA_035549975.1 Opitutus sp. | reverse complement strand
TGACCGTCCGGGCCCGCGACGAATTTGCCCGCGACGCCGCTGGTGGATCGCGGGCAATTCGTTCCAACGAGCGGATGTCAGCGGGCCTGGTCGGCGGTCTTGGCGTGCTGGTTGAGCTGTTCCGAAAGCTTCGAAAGCTTTTTGTCGGCGGCCGCTTCCTCGCTCATGGTTTTCTTGAGCATGCCGACGGCGTCGTCGTAGTGCAGCACACGGCCGAAGGTGCAGACGCTGCCGTAGCCGGCCATTTCATAGTGCTCGACCTTCTGGGCCGCGACGATCAACGCGGCGTCCATCACGGCCGGGTCGGCATCCTCGTCCATGGTTTCCTTCGCCTCGGCGATGAGTCCGGCCATGGCCTTGCAGGTCTTGCCTTCGGCAGGCATGCCGAGGCCGCCAAAGATGGTTTCGAGCCGCTCGGCGTGCTCCCGCGTTTCCTTCAGATGGGACTCGAACCCTTCGCGGAGCTGATCGGAGCTGGCCGCCTGCGCCATGAGCGGGAGCGCTTTGGTGAGTTGCTTTTCCGCGTCGTAGAGATCGCGGAGTTCGTCGACAAACAAGTCGTGGAGATTTTCGAGTGAGGGCATGGGAAACGAGGGGTTTGAGTTGGGTTTTCGGTTGAATGGTTTGCGGCGTCGGGTGGTCCTGGCGTTACCATAGTCGCGCGATGGCGCGGCGTCTCTCAGGGGGTGGGACGAAGCGCCGATCGAGAAAACCCCGCGCGGGCGGCGGGGGCCGGTCACTCGTCCGGCGTAACTGGCTGCGCCGGGAATCAGGCGGCGCGCGCCGCGGCGGCCATCGGCGCCGCGGTGTGCCGGTAGCCGATAAAAATCGCCGAAGAGACCGCCGCCAGTCCGGCGCAGACCAGAAAAAGCCCCCGGTGCCCGACGACGCCGACCAGCATTCCGAAGCCGAAATAGCCGACGAGATTGCCGGTGGTGAACGCGTTCGCGTAAACGCTGGTGGCCAGGCCGGCCTGGCCCGGCAGCAGGTCCTGGAAAAAAGTGATCGCGACGTTGGTCGTGACCGCGATCGTCGCGGCCACGAGGAACTGCAGCGGGTAGATGTGCCAGGGCGCGCGCGTCAGCGAGAGCGCGAGGAAGTAAGCGACGGCGACCAGCGCGCTGAAACGGATGAGCGCGACCTGGTGGCCTTGCGCAGCCAGCCGGCCGAACCAGATCATCAGCGGAACTTCGAAAACCGGCGAAATGCCGAAGATCAGGCCGACGTCGCGTTCCGAGCCGCCGAGCACCTCCGTGACGGTGAGCGGCAGGTTCATCATGTTCATCGAAAACGCGGCGAAGATCAGCGCGAAGCCGACGAAGTGAGCGAGAATCACGGGACGGGTGAGCACCTGCCGCAGCGGTTCGCGCGCGGCGTGCCGGTCCGCCGCGGTGCGCGGGCGATGCCGTACGAACGCGAAGACTCCCCCGAGGAAAACGACGAACAGCAGGCTCGCCGCGATGAAGATGCCGCGATAGCTGAACTTGATCATGACCGCGGCGCCGAGCGCCGGCCCAATCGTCCAAGCGAGCGAGAAAAAGGCGCGCAGCAGGCTCATGAGCAGCGGCCGGTTGGCCGTGGCGTTCTCCGGCCGGCCGAGTTCCTCGCGCGCGTAGGCGAAAACCTGCGAAAAGCTCGACGACGCGAGGCCGATCGCCAGCGAGCCGATGATCGTGAGCGCGATCACATCCCGGGCGAACGCGTAGCCCAGGTAGCCGAGGATGCCGCCGGTGGCACAGAGGAGGAGAACGTTGCGCCGGGCCCCGCGCGCGTCGGACCAGCGGGCCAGACTGACGTTGATCACGACGGCGCAGAGCGAGGTCGTGGTCATGAAAAGGCCGAACACGATCGGCCGCATGCCGACGGCAACGGTGCCCCACAGCGACATGAACGGCACCACGAACGAGTAGGCGAGGCCGAGGATGAAGCCGCTGGCGAGCAGGCCCGGGAACCCGGGCTGCCGAACGACACTGCGGAAGGCATTCGCGAATCGCTGCATGAGGACGAAAGCAGCGATTCCAGATGGATGGCCGGGCGCGAGGCGAGCGGATTGTGGCAGATGCCGCCGGTGGGCGGCGTCCGTTGGCTGGATCAGCCCGCCGTTTTCGCGGCGTGCGCCATGACCGGTCCGGCGGTGACGTCCGGCACGCCGCTCAGCGCCAGCACGTTTGCGCCGGCCCACTCGCGGGCGAACGTGTTCGAGGCCTCGGCCTGGGCGGCGGTTTCGAACACGCTGATGGAAGTCCAGGCGTCGCCGCCGGACTCGACGACGTAGTAGGCGATGAAGCCCTCGGCCTGACGGATGAGCGGAAGGAATCCCGCCTGGACGCGCCGCGTGAGCTCGGCGCCCGACTTGGTCTTGTAGCGTCTGATGCTGATGTGCATGGGGTCGTTGGCGGGCGGGTGTGTTCGAGGTTTGTGGGAGGCAACGGAGTGGCGGCCGCTCGCGGCCGTCGATGATGGCGAAGGCCCGGCCGGCCACAAGCGCCGGCTGGCGGAATCCCGTGCGGGCGCGAGGGCGCGGCCCGCGGATGGCGGGCGAACGAGCGCACTGCGAACGCGGCAGCACTCTGCTCTTGCTCCGGCGTCCGTTCGCGTTCTGCTGTGCGTTTTCCCGAACGCACATGCCCGAGACCATCGCCGTCCTGGACTTCGGTTCCCAGCTCACCCAGGTTATCGCCCGCCGCATCCGCGAGTGCCAGGTTTACTCGAAGATCTTCCACTATTCGACGCCGGCGGAGAAATTGCGGGAAGCAGGAGTGGTCGGCATCATCCTGTCCGGCGGGCCGCAGAGCGTGTATGCGAAAGCCGCGCCGCACCCCGACCCGAAGATTTTCGAGCTCGGCGTGCCGGTGCTGGGAATTTGCTACGGCGTCCAGCTCATGGGCTATTTTCTGGGCGGTGAAGTCGAGCACAGCAAGGCCCGCGAATACGGCCACGGCCACCTGACGATCAAGAAACCCGGCAAGCTCTTCGCCGG
The DNA here is from genome assembly GCA_035549975.1 of Opitutus sp. Taxonomy (GTDB): domain Bacteria; phylum Verrucomicrobiota; class Verrucomicrobiia; order Opitutales; family Opitutaceae; genus Opitutus. Next base: position 30,046 of record DASZPP010000145.1, on the reverse strand, counting down.
CCTGCCCCGCAAGCTCCGCATCTGGAATTCCCATGGCGACAAGCTCACGCGGCTGCCGGCGGGCTTCGTGGCGACGGCGATCTCGGAGAATTCGCCGTTCGCCGGCATCGAGGACACGAAGCGGCGTTTTTACGGCATCCAGTTTCACCCCGAGGTTTTCCACACCGAGCGCGGCGTGGACATGATCCGGAATTTCCTGCTCGGCATCTGCGGCGCGAAGCAGGACTGGACGACGAAGGACTTCATCGCGCACGCCATCGCCGACATTCGCGCCAAGGTGGGCAAGTCGCGCGTGATCCTCGGGCTTTCCGGCGGCGTCGATTCGTCGGTGGCGGCGGCCCTGCTGCACAAGGCGATCGGCCGCCAGCTCACCTGCGTCTTCGTGGACAACGGGCTCATCCGCAAGGGCGAGCGCGATTACGTGGAGAAACTTTACGCGAAACACTTCCGCATCGACCTGCGGATCGTCGATGCCTCGAAGCTCTTCCTGCGCCGGCTCAAGGGCGTGACCGAGCCGGAACAGAAACGGAAGATCATCGGGCGGACCTTCGTCGAGGTTTTTGAAAAGGCGCTGAAGTCGATCGGGCACGCGGATTTTCTGGGGCAGGGCACGCTTTATCCGGACGTGATCGAAAGCGTGTCGATCGGCAACAACCCCGCCTCGCTGATCAAGACGCACCACAACGTCGGCGGCCTGCCCGCGCGGATGAAGCTGAAGCTCATCGAGCCGTTGCGCGAGTTGTTCAAGGACGAGGTGCGCAAGGTCGGCACTGCCCTCGGGCTGCCGCGCGAGGTCGTGTGGCGGCATCCGTTCCCCGGCCCGGGGCTCGGCGTGCGCGTGATCGGCGAGATCACGAAGGAGCGGCTCGAAATCCTGCGCAACGCCGATGCGATCCTCCACGAGGAGATGATGGCCGCCGATCTCTACTACAAGGTCTGGCAGGCGTTCTGCGTTTTCCTGCCCGTCAAGACGGTCGGGGTGTTCGGCGACGAGCGCGTTTACGCCGACGTGATCGCGCTGCGGATCGTGGAAAGCACCGATGCGATGACGGCCGACTGGGCGCGCCTGCCGCACGAGCTGCTGCAACGCGTTTCCAGCCGGATCACGAACGAGGTCCGCGGGGTCAGCCGCGTCGTGCTCGACATCAGCTCGAAGCCGCCGGCCACGATCGAGTGGGAGTAAACGCCGGAACCGGGCGAAATCGACGGCTCAAATTTTTTCCCGCGCGGGTCGAACGCACCGCGCGAATCCGGTGCGCGGGCTTCCCACGCGCCGCGAATTCGTTCAACTTGTCCGCCATGATCCTGAAATCCCCGAGCATCCGTGCGCTTGGCTGCGCGGCCGTCCTTTGTCTTGCCCCCGGCCTGCGTGCCACCGCGGCCACCGAGCCGCCGATTATCGCCAAGGCGCGCGCCCGGCTGGCCCCGGACGCCGTCCTCGATGCCGTCCGGTCGATCCACTACAGCGGCACGATGATCGGAGCCGATCCCAAGGATCCGACCAAGGAGTCGCGCCGGTCGCTCGAGATCATCCTGCAGCGGCCCTACCGGCAGCGGGTCGTGATCACCTCGGATGCCAGCATCGAAATCAACGGCCTCGACGACTACGACGGCTGGCGCCGGACGATCGACGCGAAGGATCAAAGCAAGTGGCAGCAAACCCAGCTCGGCCCCGAGCAGGTCAAGGAATTGCGCGCCGACGTGTGGGAGAACCTCGCGTTCTTTCGCGGGATCGGCCGCGTCGGCGGTTCGATCGAAGACAAGGGGCCGGCGACGATCGATGGCATCGCCTGCGAGAAGATCGCCTTCATCCACGGTCCCGCGGTCGTCTATTATCGCTATTTCAACCGGTCGACGGGCGATCTGGTGGACACCCGGACCGGCAACGAAGACAACAGCATCCGCGAACACGGCGAGATCATCGCCGGAGGAATCCATTTCCCAAAATCGCTCGTGATGAAACAGACGGTGAACGGCAAGATGACGACGCGCACGATCACCTTCGACAAGATCACGATCAACGAGACCTTTCCGGAAAGCCTTTTCGCCGTTCCGCTGCCGATGCCGAAATGATCCCCGGGCCCGGCCGTGGCGGCGGCGCATGACCGCCGGTCCGTCCAATCGGCGGTCGCCGGTCGCAGCTGCTCCCGTCCGGGCTCGAACCTGATATGCGCACGCTCAACTACGCTTCAAAAAACTTTCGCGCGGAACTGGCCGCGTTCTGCCGCACGGCCGACGTGCCGCGCGAGATCGCGGCGGCGGTCGCCTCGATCCTGGCCGATGTGCAGGCGCGGGGCGACGCTGCGGTGGCGCATTACGCCGCGAAATTCGACGGCGCCAAGCTGGGCCCGCGCGATTTTCGCGTGACGGCGCGCGAGATGAGTGCGGCGGCCCGACGCCTGCCGCGGGCCGAGCGGCAGGCGCTCGTGGCGGCGCGCGACAGCATCGTGGCGTTCAACCGCCGGGGTTTGCCGGCCAGCTGGACGGCGAAAAATCCGCAGGGCGCGATCGTCGGCGAGAAATTCGATCCGATCCGGCGCGTCGGGCTTTACGTTCCTGGCGGCCAGGTGCCGCTGGTTTCGACCGTGCTCATGACGGCCACGCTCGCGCAGATCGCCGGCTGTCCGGAGGTCGCGGTGTTCACGCCGTCGAATGCCGAAGGCCGGGTCGCCGACGGACTGCTCGCGGCGCTCCACCTCGTCGGGATGACGGAAGTTTACCGGGTCGGTGGCGTGCAGGCGATCGGCGCGATGGCATTTGGCACGACGACGATCCCGGCGGTGGACAAGGTTTTCGGTCCGGGCAACGCCTACGTCTGCGAAGCGAAGCGGCAGGTGTTCGGGACGGTCGGGGTCGATTCGCTGCCGGGCCCGAGCGAGCTGATGGTGATCGCCGACGGCGCGGCGCGCGCGGATTTCGCCGCGGCGGATCTTCTGGCACAGGCGGAGCATGGCTCGGGGCGGGAGAAAATTTATCTGGTCGCGCTGACGGAAAAAATCGCAACGAAGATCGCCGGGGAGATCGAGCGGCAGGTCGCGACGCTACCCCGCGCGGAGAAAACGCGACGGGTGCTGACGGACGGATTTCTGGTGGTGCAGGCGAAGACACCCGGCCAGGCGGCGGACGTGGCGAACTACGTGGCGCCCGAGCACCTCGAGCTGCTGGTGGCCGAGGCGACGGCGACGAAACTCGTCAAATCGATCACGACGGCCGGGGCGATCATGATCGGCAATGACACGCCGACGGCACTCGGTGATTTTACCGCGGGGCCGAGCCACGTGTTGCCGACCGGGCGGGCGGGGCGGTTTTTCAGCGGATTGCGCGTGGCGGATTTTCTCCGTCGCACGAGCGTGGTCCGCTACGATCGCCGCAGCGTGCGCAAAGCCGAGCCGGTGGTCGCGGCGTTCGCGGCGATGGAGCGGCTGGACGCGCACGGGCGGAGCGTGAAGATGCGAACGTAGCCGCGTGGCTTGCACGGGCTCCGGCTGCCGGCAAGACTGGTGCCCACCATTTCCGATGACGAATCCGTCCGATCTCGCCCTGCCGCACGTTGCCAAGCTTCACGCCTACACGCCCGGTCTGCAACCGGGCGAACCCGGCTGGGTGAAGCTGAACACGAACGAGTGTCCCTATCCGCCGAGCCCGCGCGTGGCGGAGGCGCTGCGTCGCGAAATCGGCGGAGACGGCGCGCGGTTGCGGCTCTATCCGAATCCGAAAAGTGAAGCGCTGCGCGCGGCGGTCGCGGAACTGCACGGCCTGCGGCCGCAAAACGTGGTCATCGGCAATGGTTCGGACGATATCCTGAACCTGCTCGTGCGGGCGTTTTGTGGGTCGGGAGACCCCGCCCTACAACGAGCGGAGGGCGCGGGGTTCATGCTGCCGAGCTATTCGCTCTATCCGGTGCTGATCGCGATGCAGGACGGATGCAGCGAAGTGATCGAGTTCGACCGTTCGATGCAATTGCCGCTCGAGCGAATCGCCGCCTCGAAGGCGCGCATCTTTTTCCTGACCTCGCCGAACGCGCCGACGGGCGTCGGCTTCGCCAACGCGCAGATCGAGCGGATTCTCGAACGGTTTGGCGGGCTGCTGGTGGTCGACGAAGCCTATGCGCCGTTCGCGAACGAGAATGCCATTCCGCTGCTCGCGCGTCATCCGCGGCTCGTCGTCGTGCGCACGCTTTCGAAGGCATATGCGCTCGCCGGCATCCGGGTGGGCTATGCGCTCGCCGATCCCGCGCTGACCGACGTGCTCGATCGCGTGCGCGACAGTTACAACATCAACCGCCTCTCGCAGGCCGCGGCGATCGCCGCGATCGGCGACCGGGATTATCACGAGAACCTCGTCGCGAAGGTTCGCGCGACGCGCGACCGGTTCCTGGACGAATTCCTCCGGCCGCGCGGCTGGTTCACCTATCCGTCGCAGGCGAACTTCGTGTTCACCGAGCCGCGCAACGGGCGCGGGGAATCCGGCCCGGGCGTCGCGAAAGCAGCTTACGAATTTCTCCGCGCGCACAAGGTGCTGGTGCGCTACTTCGCCAGCCACGCCTTGACCGCGTCGTTCCTCCGCATCAGCGTCGGCACGGACGACGAAATGCTCGTCCTCCAGAACACCCTCGACGCATGGCTAAAGGCACCTCCAGGAAAGTAGCGCAGGCGTCCCGCCTGCACCGGTCCGGGAAGCAGGCGGGGACGCCTGCGCTACGCATGGCGACCGTCTCGCGCAAGACCGCGGAGACGGACATCGCGCTCACGCTCGCGCTCGATGGGCGTGGCGCGGCGAAGATCGACACGGGCGTGGCATTTTTCGATCACATGCTGACGCTCTTCGCGAAGCACGGGCTGTTCGACCTGGCCGTGAAGGCGAAAGGCGACACCGACGTGGATTATCACCACACGGTCGAGGATGTCGGACTGGTGCTCGGGCAGGCGTTCAAGGAGGCGCTGGGCAGCAAGGTCGGGATCAAGCGCTACGGGTTTTTCGTGCTGCCGATGGACGAGTCACTCGCGCGGATCGCGATCGACGTCGGCGGCCGGCCGCACCTCGTTTACAACGCCGAGGCGCCGACGATGTTCGTGCGCGATTTCAACATCGTGCTCGTGAAGGAATTTTGCCGGGCGTTCAGCAATGCGCTCGGGGCGAACCTGCATGTGCAGCTCGTCTATGGCGAGGAACCGCACCACGTGGCCGAGGCGATCTTCAAGTGCCTCGCGCGGGCGCTCGACGCCGCCACGCAGATCGAACCGCGCGCGGCGGACTTGCTGCCGAGCACAAAGGGGAAGCTGTAGCGATGGGGACGCGGCGCCCCCGCCGCGTTCTTGGGCGGCGCGGATGCCGCCGCTCCGTCGTTCAAACCATGGCTCCGATCGCCGTCATCGACACCGGAATCTGCAACCTGCGCAGCGTCACGAAGGCGCTCGAGGCGGTGGGGGCGTCGCCGCGCGTCGTGCGCACGCCGGACGAGGTGCGGGCGGCGGACGCGGGCGGCCTGGTGCTGCCGGGGGTGGGTGCGTTGCGCGATTGCGTGGCCTCGCTGCGCAACTCGGGACTCGACGCGATCGTGCGCGATTGGATCGGGGCGGACCGGCCGTTTCTCGGCGTTTGCCTCGGGATGCAGGCGCTGTTCGAGCGATCGGAGGAGGGCGGCATCGAGGGGCTGGGCATTTTCCGCGGCGAGGTCCGGCGCTTCCGCCGGCCGCCGGGCTTCAAGATTCCGCACATGGGCTGGAACACGGTGCGGTTCGTGCAACCGCGGTCGCCGCTGGCCGCGGGACTCGCGGAGGAAGGCGAGGCGTTTTATTTCGTGCACAGTTTTCACTGCGTGCCGGCGGACGCCGGCCTCGTGCTGGCGGAGTGCGACTACGGCGGCGCGTTCACGGCGGCGATTGCGCACGGGAAATGTTTCGCGACCCAATTTCACCCGGAAAAAAGCCAGGCGAAGGGCCTGCAAATCTACCGGAATTTCGCCGCGATCGCCGGGACCGGTGCGGCGGTGGTGTGACCGCGGCTCACGTGGCGCAGGCGTCCCCGCCTGCCCGCTGAGGGATGCAGGCGGGACGCCTGCGCTACGGGGCGCGCCAAATCGGGAAACCGGAGCGGCGTAACTTCCGCTGCTCCGATGCACAGTTTGGGCTAATTATTTCGCCGATTTGGAAGTTTCTCCGAGCAACGGTCTTGGCATTTGCCAAGTCCTCCACTTATTTTCGCCTGTCATGCCGAACGAAGCCGTCCTCAATCTTGAAGGCAAGGAGCACCGTTTTCCGACCATCACGGGTTCGGAAGGTGAGAAAGCAATCGACGTCCGGCAATTGCGGGCGGACACGGGCTACATCACGTTCGACGACGGCTTTGGCAACACCGGCTCCTGCCTGAGCGGCATCACGTTCATCGACGGCGACAAGGGCATCCTGCGTTATCGCGGTTACCCGATCGAGCAACTGGCGGAACATTCGTCGTTCGTCGAAACGGCCTACCTGATCATCAACGGCGAGCTGCCGAATCCGAAGGAGCGGCGGCATTTCGGCGACCTGTTGCGTCAGCATTCGCCAGTGCACGCGGACATGGGGCACATCTTCGAGGGCTTTCCGATCGGCTCGCACCCGATGGCGATTTTGTCGGCGCTGCTGAACTCGCTGGGCTGTTACTATCCGCACCTCGCGACGAACCGGCCGCAGGAGGACCTGGCGAATTTCGAGGAAGCCTCGGCGATCGCGATCTCGAAGGTGCGCACGATCGCGGCGATGTCCTACCGGAAGAGCCGCGGGCTGCCCTACATTTATCCGAAGCGGGCGCTGCCTTATTGCGAGAACTTCCTGCACATGATGTTCTCGTCGCCCTACGAGGATTATGTGGCGACGCCCGAGGTCGCGTCGGCGCTGAATCTTTTCCTGCTGCTGCATGCCGACCACGAGCAGAACTGCTCGACCTCGACGGTGCGGATGGTCGCGTCGAGCGGCGCCAACCTGTTCGCGTCGACGGCGGCGGGCGTCTGCGCGTTGTGGGGTCCGCTGCACGGCGGCGCGAACATGGCGGTGATCGACATGCTCGAGAGCATCCATGCCGAGGGCGACGACGGCACGAAGTTCATCGAGGCGGCGAAATCCGGCAAGGGCGGGCACCGGTTGATGGGTTTCGGGCACCGGGTGTACAAGAACTACGACCCGCGGGCGAAGATCATCAAGGCGTCGTTCGAGAAGGCGCTGGCGAGCCTCGGCATCAAGGACGACCCGCTGCTGATGATCGCGCGGCGGCTCGAGGAGGCGGCGTTGCAGGACGACTATTTCCTGTCGCGGAAGCTTTACCCGAATGTCGATTTCTACAGCGGGCTGATCATGCGCGCGCTGGGGATTCCGCAGAACATGTTTACCGTGATGTTCGCGATCGGCCGGATGCCCGGCTGGATCGCGCACTGGAAGGAAGTCGCCGCGAACCCGAAGAACAAGATCTACCGGCCGCGGCAGGTCTACACCGGGCCGACCCAGCGCGACTACGTGCCGATCGAGAAGCGCGGGTAGCGCGTTATCTTGACGCGCCGTCTGGATCGCGGCGCGAACGGTGCGTTGGGGACGATGCGCCCTACTTTTTCTTGTCCGCGCGAAAAACTTCGTCGCTCGTCAGGCCGGTCAGTTTGGTCAGGCCGCCGAGGAGGCGCCAGAGGGCGATCATCAGCATCGCCATGCTCGGGATCACGATCACAGGCCAGCTCAGCCAGTGCATCTTGGCGAGCTCGGCGTTGAACTCGGGGGTGCCGCCCGGGCTCGTGAGGAGCCAGCGCGCGAGCGCGTAGGCGAGCGCGGCGCTGAGGAAAAACGAGAGCGCCACGAGCACCGTGCACTGCCGAAGCAGCGCGGCGAATCCGGCCTCGGCGCCGCGCTGGCGCAGCGCCGCCTCGACGCGCGGCACGTCCATGATCGTGTCGTTGAAAAACAGCATTTTCACCAGCGGCTCGCGGGTGCGCATCGTGGCCAGCAGAATGATGCCGATCAGGGTGGGGATCGCGGCGTCCTTGATGGCGAACCAGCGGCCGTCGAGCTTCAACAGCCCGAGCACGCCGCTCAGCAGCACGCCGACGAAGCCGAGGAGGGAGAGCAGGTTGGTCTTTTTCCGCGCGATGAAGTCGTAGATCCCGTAGCCGACGGGGAACGCGAGCGCGACGACGAGGCCCCAGGCGGGGCCGAGCCGGTTCTCCTTGCTCAACTGCGCCATGATCACGGCGGGCAGCGCGACGTTGCAGAGGAGGTTGACGAGCAGGTTTTCGGGTTTCGGCGGGGCGGGGGCGGCCGGGCGCGGTTGCGGATCGGGGGAAAGGCTCATTTCGTTTTGCGTTGCAGAATCGCAGAGGGTTACATCGCGTCAAATCCCTGCTCACATGATCCTTCTCGGCGTCAACATCGATCATGGCGCGACGCTGCGCCAGGCGCGCTACCGGCAGTCGGCCACGACGGGCGGGCCGGTGGAGCCGGACCCGGTGTCGCTCGCGGTCGCCGCCGAGCGCGCGGGGGCCGACGGGATCACGGTGCACCTGCGGGAGGACCGGCGGCACATCCAGGAACGCGACGTGTGGCGGTTGCGCGAGACGATCGCGACGCGGCTGAACTTCGAGATGGCCTGCACGCCGGCGATGACGGAGTTCGCGCTGAAATTGAAACCCGACTCCGTGTGCCTCGTGCCGGAAAACCGCCAGGAGGTGACGACCGAGGGCGGTTTGGATGTGGTCGGCAACCGTGAGCGCGTGCTCGCGAGCGTCGCCGCGCTGAAGAAGGCGGGGATCAAGGCCAGCCTGTTCATCGACCCCGACGGGCCGCAGATCGAACTGGCGGCGAAAATCGGCGCCCCCTGGGTCGAGTTGCACACCGGCGCCTACGCGAACGCCTGCGGGAAGCCGGAGCAGGCGCGGGAGTTTCAGCGGTTGCGCGCCGGGGCGGCGGGCGCGCACGACCTCGGCCTCGTCGTCAACGCCGGGCACGGAATCAACTACGTCAACATCACCGAGGTCCGCACGCTCCCGCATCTGCACGAGCTCAACATCGGCCACAGCATCATCAGCCGCGCGCTTTTCACCGGCATCGACGAGGCGGTGCGGGAGATGAAGGCGCGGATGAATTTATGAAGTAGCGGGTAGCGAGTAGTGAGTAGCGGGCATTTGCCGCGACGATTTTCGGTGTCTTCTACTCACTACCCGCTACTCACTACCCGCTACTGGCATGAACATCCAACTTCCCCCCGGCGGCCAGGTGGCCGGAATTGGCGCCGACATCATTGAGATCGCGCGCATCCGCAGCGTGTTGTTGCGGCATGGCGAACGGTTCGCCGAGCGCATCCTCACGGACGAGGAGCGCGCCTACTGCGCAAGCATGGCGCATCCGTACAAGCACATCGCGGCCCGCTTCGCGGCCAAGGAGGCCGTGTCGAAATGTTTCACCACCGGCATCGGCGCGGAACTCGGCTGGAAATCCGTCTCTGTTTACCACGGCGTGCGGCACGAGCCGCTCGTGCGGCTCGACGAGCAGGGGCGCGCGCTGCTCGAGCACGTCGGCGCGACCCACGTGCTGCTCACGCTTTCCCACACCGAAAACTACGCGATGGCCGTCGCCGTGCTGGTGCGGGCGGGGCCGTGAACCCGGCGCGGTGACGAGCCATGGACGAACCCGAGGAAATCCCGCCGCCAACGCCCAACCGGCTGTCGAAGACGCCGTCGTGGGTGACGCTGGGTTTCCTGCTCGGGGCGCTTTTCGTGCTCGTCCTGCCGCACGAGCCGCCGCCGGCCGCGCCGCCGGCGGCGCCGCCCCGGGTGGTGCAGCTCGAGCGGCCGAAGCTGACGGAAATCGAGGCGGTGTTCGCCGCGTGGGGCGATCACGCGGTGTGGAAGGACGACCTCACCGAGGTGGCGCTGTGGGACACGGACACGCACAGCTACTCGATCTGTTACGAAGTGCTGCGCAACGGCGACGCGCACTACTTTCGTTCGATTCCGAAACTGACGCGGCCGATCCTCACGCACGGCCTGCCGGCGAACTCCCCGCTGCTGTTCACCGAAACGGAAGAATCGCGCCGCGAATGGCTCCAGCGTGGGCAATACGAGTCTTTGACCCGATGACGGCGATCGCGAGCGATCCGATCCTCTCGTGCGACGAGGCGCGCGAGCTGGAAAAAAAACTCTTCGGCGCGAACGAAGAGCTCGAATGGGCGGCGATGCAGCGCGCGGGGCGCGCCATCGCCGAAGCGGTGTTGCGGGATTTCGAGGAGATCGGCGGGTTTCCGGCCGACGGCCGCGTGCTCGTTTTGGCGGGCAAAGGGCACAATGGCGGCGACGCGCTGATGGCCGCGGGCTTCGTGCTGGAAAAATTTCCGGCGGCGGAGGCGGAGGTGATCTTCGCGTTTGGCGAGAGGGCATTGCGGCCGCTCGTGAAGCGGGCCTGGCGGCAGCTCACGCAGGCGGCGTCGGGGCGCGTGGCGACGGGCGATGTTGCCGGCCATGAACCGGCCGATCGGAACGCCGGCCGCTGCGATCTCTGTCTCGATGGAATTTTCGGATTTCAGTTCCGGCCGCCGGCGGATGCGAAGATCGCGACGCTGATCGCGCGGGTGAACGAACGGGCGATCCGATTGCGCGCGGCGGTGGATCTGCCCAGCGCGGGATTGTTTCGCGCGGACTTCACCTACGCGACGGGTTCGGTGAAGTTGCCGGCCATCGAACAGGAGGCCGCCGGGCGGCTGCGTTATCTGGACCTGGGGTTTTTTGGCGAAAGGGCGGAGGGCGGATCGCGCGTGCTGGCGCCCGCGGTGCTCGCGCCGCTCGCGAAATTCCGGCCGGCGCGCTGCGACAAGCGGAGTTTCGGGCATCTCTTCGTGGTCGGCGGATCGCGGAGTTTTCCCGGCGCGGTGCTGATGAGCGCGCTGGCGGCGATGCGCAGCGGCGCGGGGCTGGTGACGGCGTTTGTGCCGGAGTCGTTGCAGCCGGCGTATGCGGCGCGGCTGCCGGAGGCGATCTGGGTGGGCTGGCCGGAAACGCCGGATGGCGGCCTGGCGCTCGAGGGAATGCACCTGCTGCGGGAGCGGCTGGAGCGGGCGGACGCGCTCGTGGTCGGGCCGGGGATCGGGCGGGAGAAGGAGACGCGGGCGCTGGTGCGCGAGATGGTGACGAGCGTGAAGGTGCCGGTGCTGCTCGATGCGGATGCGCTGCAGGAGGAAATCGTGCGGGCGGCGACGACGCACCTGGTGGTGACGCCGCACGCGGGGGAGTTCAAACGGATCGCGGGTGCGACGAAGCTGGAGGATTTTGCGGGGGAGACGGGCGCGACGGTGGTGTTGAAAGGGCCGGTGACGCGGATCGCCGGCGGCAGGACGGTTTATCACAGCTTTTTTGGCGGGCCGGTGCTGGCGCGCGGCGGGAGCGGGGACCTGCTTTCGGGAATGATCGGAACGCAGCTCGCGCAATCGCCGGACGAACCAGCGCTGGCTGCAGCCCGCGGGGTCGTCTGGCACGGGCTGGCGGCGGAATCACTGGCCCGCGCGAGCGGACAGGTCGCGGTGCAGACGACGGAGTTGCTGGACCACCTGGCGGCGGTCCTGCGCGAGTTGTAGCCGCGGCTGGACGCCGCGGTGCAAAGCCGCCACAAGCAGGCTGCGGCGGAGAGCCGCTTCCACGATGAGTTCAACGGAGCTGAGCGAGCGACAGGCGTTTTTGGTTCTCAACGCGCTGCCGAATATCGGGCCGATCACGTTGAACCGCCTCCTCGCGGAATTGGGCGACGACCCGCGCGCGGTGTTCTCCGCCGGAGCGAAGCGGCTCGAAGCGGTGAAAGGCGTCGGGCCGGTGATCAGCGGCACGATCGCGGGCTGGCGGGAGCATTTCGACCTCGCGCGGGAGGAGGAGCGGATGCGGAAGAGCGGCGCCGATTTCATCACGACGCGCGATCCGGGTTATCCGAAGATGCTGAAGGAAATTTCGGATCCGCCGATCGGCCTCTACCGCAAGGGCCGTTACGAGTTTGGCCAGCCCTGCATCGCGATCGTCGGCTCGCGGCGGACGACGCTCTACGGGCAGGCGACGGCGAAAAAACTGGGGGCGGAGCTGGCGCGGCTGGGGTTTTGCATCGTGAGCGGGCTGGCGCGCGGGATCGACACGGCGGCGCACGAGGGAGCGTTGTCCGTGGGCGGGAAAACGGCGGGCGTGCTGGGGTGCGGGATCGACATCATTTATCCGCCGGAAAATTTGGAGCTGTATCGGCGGATCGAGACGGACGGGGCGGTGCTGTCGGAGTTTCCCTTCGGGCGGCGGGCGGACCGGCAAAGTTTCCCGATGCGAAACCGCGTCGTCGCGGGAATGTGCGAGGCGATCATCGTGGTCGAGACGGACGTGAATGGCGGCGCGATGATCACGGCGCGGTTTGCCGGCGAGTATGGGCGGCTGATTTTCGCGGTGCCGGGCCGGATCGACCAGGCGACGAGCGCGGGGTGCCATCAACTCATCCGCGACGGCGCGACGCTGCTGACGGGCGTCGACGACGTGCTGGCGGAGTTGAGCTACCTGGACGGGTTGCAGCCGCGGGCGATCGCGGAAAAGCCGGTGGAGGCGGCGGCGGGCCGGCCGGCGAACCTGACGGACGAGGAGGCGAAGGTGTTCGAGTGTTTCCGCGGCGGCGCGATCATGGCGCCGGATGCGGTGGTGGCGCAAACGGGGCTGGCGATCGCGCAGGTGTCCGCGGCGTTGATGATGCTCGAGCTGAAACGGCTCATCGCGAAGCGCAGCGACGGGGCGTTCGAGGCACGCGGCTAGAGTCTCTTCGATTTAGGTTGGCCCAGGGTGGGGACGGCTCGGAGAGCCGTCCCGACCAGCGAACAAGAGCCGGATGAAACCAACTGATTCGAAACGGTTTTAACCTGGCGGCCAGGTCATCTGGCGTTTCGCGAGCAGGTGGATGTGCAGGTGCGGGACGGATTCGCAGCCGTGCGGGCCGTTGTTGATCACGAGCCGAAAACCCTCGGCGAGGTTGAGTTTTCGCGCGACCTGGCCGGCGACGGCGAGCAGGTGGCCGAGGACGGGTTCGTCGGCGGGAGTGGTCTCGGCGATGCGCGGAATGACTTTCTTCGAGACGATGAGGAGGTGGACCGGCGCCTGCGGCTGGATGTCATGCAGGACGATGCAGTGGTCGTCCTCGTATTCGATCCGGGCGGGGATTTCGCGGGCGATGATGCGTTCGAAGATGGTCTTGGGCATGGCGGAAAACGGAATGGACCGCGGATTACACGGATCAACACGGATGAACGGAAGAAATTTATCCGCGTGCCCCCGGGGCGCGATCCGTTTAGAGAAACAGCAACTGGAGACTGGCGTGGCGGGCGGTGCGGGCGGCGGCGAGGTCGTGGATGAGGGCGAGCGCGTCGGCATATTCGCGCTGGCGGCGAAAGGTCGCGCGGCGCGCGGGCGGAATGAGCGCAGGGCGGAGATTCGTGACGAGGAGCGTCGATTCGCGATAGGGGGCGAGGTGTTTCAGGCCGGCCATGATTTCGGCGCGGGTGAAGAGCGGAGTCGCGGCGGCGAGGGTGAGCGAGGCGTCCCAATGGAAGAAGCCGTGGCGCGGGAGATGTGAGAAGAGGCGGGCGAGGAGCTCGGCGGCGGCGGCGTTGAAGGCCGCGTCGTATTTCGCGGCGAGCTCGGGGCGCGCGGCGGTTTGCGCGGCGAGATCGGCGAGGCTGAAAGCGATCGCCTCCTTGATCTGGCGCGCGAGGTAGAGGTCGTGGCCGGTGACGTGCGCGAAAAGCGAGTTGACGAAATGCAGCCGGCGCAGGTCGTCGGGGGAAGCGGACATACGGAGGGGAACGCTGATCTGCGCTGATGAAACGCTGGTCTCCGGACTGAATCAGCGACGACTAGCGCGGATCAGCGTTCCCGGTTCTTGGTCTTTCCCAGGGCGCCGATTTCCTGGACGAATTCGGAGACGTCGCGAAATTCCTTGTAGACGCTGGCAAAGCGGACGTAGGCGACCTGGTCGACGGCGCGCAGCCGCTGCATGACGGCGTCGCCGATGGCGGAGGAGGGGATTTCGTTTTCGAATTGGGCCTCGAGCACGTCGATCACGTCCTCGATCAGCATCGTGATCTGTTCGGCGTCGACCGGGCGTTTGTGGCAGGCGGCGCGGACGGCGTGGAGGAGTTTTTCGCGGGAGAACTCCTCGCGGCGACCGTCGCGCTTCGTGACGACGATGCCGTCGCGGACCAGGCTCTCGGTCGTGCTGTAGCGGTGGCCGCACTCGAGGCATTCACGGCGGCGGCGGATCGTGGCTCCGTCCTTCGCGATGCGGGAGTCGATGACCTTGTCCTCGATCGAGGTGCACTTGGGGCAACGCATGATGGGGAATGACGAATTACGAACGCCGAAGACCGAATGACAGCGGACGGGCGGTGAGACTCATGGGCGCTGAAACGGTTTCATCATTCTTCATTCGGCGATCGGCCTTTCGATCAGTTGAGGCTGAGGAAGTTTTCGAGGATTTTCATCCCGCCTTCGGTGGCGATCGATTCGGGATGGAACTGGACGCCCCAGATCGGGAGGGAGCGATGGCGGAGGCCCATGACCTCGCCCTCGGCGGTCTCGGCGGTGACTTCGAGATCGGCGGGAAAGGTGCTGCGTTCCACCAAAAGCGAGTGATAGCGCGTCGCCGCGAAACCCTGCGGCAGGCCGCGGAAGACATCGGTGTCCTTGTGGAGGATCGGCGAGGTCTTGCCGTGCATCAACCGCGAGGCGCGGACGACGTGGCCGCCGTAATAGTGGCCGATCGATTGATGGCCGAGGCAGACGCCGAGGATGGGCTTCACGCCGGCGAAGGCCTTGATGATGTCGAGCGTGACCCCGGCTTCGCGCGGGGAACAGGGGCCGGGCGAGAGGAGAACGCGGTCCGGCTTCAGGGCGACGGCGTCGGCGGGCGTGATCTCGTCATTGCGGAAGACGCGCGGCTCCACGCCGAGCTCGCCAAAGTATTGGACGAGGTTGAACGTGAAGGAATCGTAGTTGTCGATGACGAGCAGCACCTCGGGATATTCACCCATGGGTTGACAGGAGGGTCAAGCGTCCGGGTAGGGTGAGGGCGCGCGATGGCCGAACATTTCCAGCTCCTGCAGACCGATACAGCCACGGCGGCGCGGCGCGGCCGGCTGACGACACGGCACGGCGCGGTCGAAACGCCGATCTTCATGCCGGTCGGGACGCAGGGCACGGTCAAGGCGGTGACGCCGGTGCATTTGCGCGAGCTCGGCGCGCAGATCATTCTGGGCAACACCTACCACCTGAGCCTGCGGCCGGGAAGCGAGCTTGTGCGCGAACTCGGCGGGCTGCACCGGTTCATGGGCTGGGACGGGCCGATCCTGACGGACAGCGGCGGGTTTCAGGTTTTTTCGCTGGCGAAGCTGCGCGACATCACGGATGCGGGCGTGGCGTTCCAGTCGCACCTCGACGGGGCGAGGCATTTTCTCGGGCCGCGCGAGGTGATGAAGATTCAGGCGGATCTCGGCAGTGACATCGCGATGGTGCTCGACGAGTGCCCGCCGTGGCCGTGCGAGCGCGACGAGTGCGCGCGCGCGGTGGCGCGGAGCGAACGCTGGGCGAAGGTGTGCAAGGCGGTCGCGGAGGAGAGCGGGTTCCTGGCGGGCGGGCATCATGTGTTCGCGATCGTGCAAGGGTCGACCTTCGACGATTTGCGCCGTGAAGCGGCGCAGGCGCTCGCGGCGATGGATTTTCCGGGCTACGCGGTCGGCGGGGTGAGCGTCGGCGAGCCGGAGGACGAGATGTTGAAACAGGTCGGCGCGACGGCGCCGTTTCTGCCGGCGGACAAGCCGCGTTACACGATGGGACTCGGCACGCCGCCGCAGTTGCTGAAGATGATCGCGCTGGGCGTGGACATGTTCGATTGCGTGCTCCCGACGCGCGTGGCGCGCAACGGGCAGGTGTTCACGCCCGACGGGCCGATGAATTTGCGGAACGAAAAATTCCGGACCGATCCGCGGCCGATCGTCGAAGGCATGGACAATTACACGTGCCGGAATTTTTCCCGCGCCTACCTGCGGCACCTGAGCGTGGCCGGCGAGATGTTGGGCGGGACGCTGCTGACGATCCACAATCTCCACTTTTTTCTCGACCTCATGGCGCAGGCGCGGGCGCACATCGAGGCGGGCGATTACGCGACGTGGCATCGGGCGTGGATCGCGCGGTATGAGGCGGGCGAGTAACCGAGACGGACCCGGACGGCTCGGAGCGCCGTCCCTTCCGGCGCGGCAGCACCGATCGTTCAGTCTTTCACGTTATCCGTTGAGCGGATGAAGGCGGCGACGTCGGCGTGGAGTTGTTTCAGCGCGCCCTCGTTGGCGTAGACCATGTGACCGGACTGGTAATAGTGATAGGAGATGTTGGCCTGGAGGTTCGCCGGGATCTGGAGGTGGCGCATTTCATAGACGCCTTCGAAGTAGGGCGTCGCGATGTCGAAGTAGCCGCCGAGCAGCAGGACTTTCAGCCGCGGATTGTATTTCATCGCGACCGAGAGATCGGGGATGGTGTTGGTCGCACGCGGGAAGGCGAACGCGGCGCCGGGCTGCTGGTGTTTGAATTCCCAAGTCAGGTAAGCGGGGATCGTCGGCTGGAAATGCCGGTCGTGGCCGTAGTTCAGCGTGGTGCGGACGTAGTCGTTGAATGCGGAAACGTAGGCGGAGGAGATCGAGGCGCTCTGCGGGTCGTAGTCGGATTCCTTGCTGAGCGGGTCGAGCGTCGGGCCGGAGAAACGCGTGTCGAGGCGGCCGGTCGTGAGATCGGCGTCGTCCTGGAGATTCTTTTCGAACTCGCCGCCGGTGATGCGGAGGTTGGCCTTCTTGATGTAGGCGAGCGGAAGGCCGGTGTAGGCGTGGAGCTTTTCGGCGATGGCATCGCGCTGGTCGGGGGCAAGCGCGGCGCCGGCCTGCAGGGCGAGGGCGTAGTCGGTCATCGCGAAGTGCTCGACGTCGCCGAGAAATTTCGTGAGGTCGGCGGGCCGCTCGCCGGGGAGCTTGTGATGATACCAAGCGGTCGCCGCGTAGGTCGGGAGCGCGACTTCGTAGGGGAGATCGTTGGAGGGATTGCCCTCGGCGGAATCGGCGTCGAGGTCGAAGTTCAGGATTTGGGAGAGGAGGATCACTCCGTTGACGTCGACGTCGGCCTCGGTCTCGAGGAGGTTGACGAGCACGGCGGAGCGCGGCGTGCCGTAGCTTTCGCCGAAGAGAAACTTGGGCGAGTTCCAGCGGCCGTATTTCGAGAGGAACTGCTGGATGAATTGCGAGAACGCGTAGGCGTCGGCATCGACGCCGAAGAAGGCCTTTTCCTTGTCCTTGCCGGCGAGGCGGCTGAAACCGGTGCCGGGCGCGTCGATGAAGACGAGGTCGCTCACGTCGAGGAGGCTCGAGTCGTTGGCGACGACTTGATAGGGCGCGGCGGGCGTGTGCGAATCATCGGCGGTGACGACGCGCTTCGGGCCGAAGGCGCCCATGTGCAGCCACACGGTCGAAGAGCCCGGGCCGCCGTTGTAGAGGAAAGTGATCGGGCGGCTTGTCGCGGGCGCGTCCTTTTTGAAATACGCGACGTAGAACATCGACGCGACGGCGGTGGGGTTGTCCTTGTTTTCCTTGTCCTTCACGTCGTCCCAGTCTTTCGGGTGAACGACGAGCGTGCCGGCGATCGCCTTGTAATCGATGCCGGCGAGCGTGCCGGTGGTGATCACCTCCTCGGGCGTGAAAACCTCTTCGGATTCCTTGGACGGTTTCTTGTCGTCGTCGGGCTTGGCTTTGGCGGAATCGTCGGCGCGGGCGAGGGCGAGGCTGAGGAGCAGGACGGCGGGGATGAGGAAGCGCGATTTCATGATGGATGCGCCGGGGCCGACCGGATGGGGCGCCGGACGAGTGGGTGGGGTTGCCGGTTTCATGAACCGCGCCGCCGGGGAGACAAGCAATTAGCGCCCGGCGGCTTCGCCACGCTGACGAACGGTTGAAAGACGAGCACGAGCCGGCGCGGGCGCGGAAGTTTTGCTCGCGAACCAAGCGCCGGTTTCCAAGTCTTTGGGCCGGACTTATGCGCATTCTCGTCACCGGCGGCGCCGGTTTTTTGGGTTCACATCTTTGTGACCGGCTGCTCGCGGACGGGCACGACGTCGTCGCGGTGGACAACCTTTTCACCGGGCGAAAAATCAACCTCGAGCATCATTTCGCAAATCCGCGGTTCGAGTTCGTGCGGCACGACGTGACCGATCCGTTCAAATTCGAGGTCGATCAAATCTACAACCTCGCGTGTCCCGCCTCGCCGCCGCACTACCAGTATAATCCGATCAAGACGATCAAGACCTCGGTGATGGGCGCGATCAACTGCCTCGGACTGGCGAAGCGGGTGAAGGCGCGGGTATTTCAGGCGAGCACGAGCGAGGTTTACGGCGATCCGGAGGTGCATCCGCAACCGGAGAGCTATTGGGGTCACGTGAACCCGGTCGGCCGGCGATCGTGCTACGACGAGGGGAAGCGCTGCGCCGAAACGCTCTTCTTCGACTACCACCGTGAGAACAAAGTCGATATCCGCGTCATCCGCATCTTCAACACCTACGGCCCGCGGATGCACGAGGCCGACGGGCGGGTGGTCTCGAATTTCATCGTGCAGGCCCTGCGCGGCGAGGACATCACGATCTACGGCGACGGGTCGCAGACGCGTTCGTTTTGTTACGTCGATGATTTGATCGAGGGATTTGTGGGGTTCATGGCACAGACCGAGACGGTCGGCCCGATGAACCTCGGCAACCCGGGCGAGTTCACGATGCGGCAGCTTGCCGAGCTGACGCTGAAGCTCGTCGGCGGGAAATCGAGGATCGTGCACAAGCCGCTGCCGGCGGACGACCCGAAGCAACGGCAGCCGGACATCGCGCTCGCGAAGAAAATCCTGCAGTGGGAGCCGAAGGTGCCGCTCGAGGAAGGGCTGAAGCGGACGATCGCTTATTTCCGGACGCGGGTGTGAACGCGAGGGGCGTGCGCGAGGCGCGGTTGCACGCAGGCTTGAGGCTTCGCGCCGGCGGCGCTTGGCTGCACGGACCATGCGCATGATCCCGCTTCGCCTGCCCGGTGTTTTTTTTGCACTTGTCGTCGCTCTCGCCGCCGCCGAGCCGATCCGGCCGAGAGTGATCGTCGTGGCGACCTTCGAGGTCGGCGCCGACACGGGCGATGCGCCGGGTGAATTTCAATATTGGGCGGAGCGCGAGCATCTTGACGGGAGCATGACCGTGGCCGGCCTCGATCACCCGGTGCGGTTCAACGACCAGGGCGTTTACGGCGTCGTGTCGGGAACGACTTCCCGCGCGGGGCTGCAGATCATGGCACTGTGCCTCGATCCGCGCTTCGACCTCAGGCATACTTACTGGCTCGTCAACGGGATCGCGGGCGTGAATCCCAACGTGGCCTCGGAAGGCAGCGCGGCGTGGGCGCAGCACGTGATCGATGGCGACATCGCGTTCGAAATCGACTCGCGCGAGGCGCCGGCGGACTGGCCTTACGGAATCATGTCGATGGGCAACCACACGCCGCTCGAGAAACCGAAGATTCCGGACTGGGCGCCGAAGCCGATGGCGTGGACGCTGAACCCGGCGCTCGTCGCCTGGGCTTATGGGATGACCAAGGACCTCGGGCTCGTGGACTCGCCCGCCGGCCGGGCGCACCGCGCCCAATACGCGACTTTCCCCGAAGCGCAGAAACCGCCGCACGTGCTGCTCGGCGACAGCTTTGGTTCGAACCGCTACTGGCACGGCGCGCGGATGCAGAAGTGGGCGGAAGACTGGACGAAGCTTTACACCGGCGGCACCGGCGTTTGCGCGATGACCGACATGGAGGACCAGGGGATTGCGGAGGCGCTTTACCGCCTCGACAAAATGGCTCGGGTTGATTTCCAGCGGGTGCTTTTCCTGCGGACGGGCAGCAATTTCTCCGAACCGCCCGCCGGCCGGAGCGTCGCGGAGAACATGGTTGCCGACTACGTCGGCGGGCCGGCGGCGCTCGACGCGGCCTACCGGGTGGGGAGCCCGGTCGTCCATGCGATCGCGAAGAATTGGGCGAAGTTCGAACGCGAAACGCCGCGGTAAGCTGAAGGGGTGCGGACTTCGGCGGGGTTAGGCTCGCGTTGGAATGTATTGGTGGCTTGCGAAAACAGCCGGCGGCATCATCATGCGTGGCCGTCGGCCGTGTCTCCCCACGCATGGACCGGCGCGAAAAGCCCCGGGCAGTCGAAAACTGACACGTGACCCCATTGTTGATCATGAAGACTCCCTCCCTCCCCAAGATCGCGGCAGCCGTGTGCTGCCTTTGTCTCGCGAATTTTGTCCTGGCATCGGATGACGCCGATTCGGTGGTGACCGCGGTGTTTTCCCGGTCGTTCAACAACTATGAGCGCCCCGTGCGGTCGGATGGTTCGCCCGAAGTCCAGACCTACGTGGTCGCGAAGGGCGGCTACACGCCGGGGCTGGGCAGCGATCCTTCGATGGACGACGTGAAATTCGCCGGGATCGTGCGGGTGCTCGGAAAATATCTGGCGAAGCAGGGATATTATCCCGCGAAGGATGCCCGGAAGGCGGACCTGATGCTGGTGGTTCATTGGGGCAAAACCGTGCCGGGCAACCAAGGAACCCAGCAAAACATCCTGGATGAGGGAGTGCGGGGCTTCGAAGCCTTCCAGCGCCTCGGCAATGGCATCGGGGGCAAGCCGGGCGCAGCTGACCCCCGCGATGATGTGCCACCCACCGCCGCGACTTTTGGCGAGAAGCAGGCGCAGGACCAGGTCGAAGCGGCGGTGACGGAAGCGGCGCAGGAGGAGATGGTGCAAGGCACGTATGAGATCCGTTTCTCCCAGGACATGCGTATCGCGGCCGACACCTACAATGCGAACCTGCTCGGCTACACGGCCGAGCTGAAACGCCGCGACAATCCCAGCCTCTACGGCGGGGCCGGCACGGCCTACTACGACCTGCTCGCCGACGTTGAGTCGGAACGCTATTACGTTTCCGTGACCGCCTACGACTTCCAGGAAGCGGTGCAGCACAAACAAAAGAAGGGATTGTGGCGGACGGTCACCAGCATCGACGCGCGCGGCAATCGTTTCGATGAGAGCCTGACGGCGATGGTCGACAAGGCCTCGCATTATTTCGGCCGCGACAGCGAACGGCTCGTCCGCCAGTTCGACTACACGCCGCACGTGAGCTTCGGCGACCTGAAGGTGCTCGGCGTGGTGGACGGAGAGCCGTCGCCTCGAAAATGAGGCGGAATCGGTGATCCAGCGCCTGGCAGTCCGCCGCCGTTTTTTTTGCATCGTTCAATCGAAACCGACTCGTGCAGCGAAACGCTCCGGCAACCCCCGATGACACCATGACAACGTCCTGCTTCCCGAAAATTGCTGTCGGCCTGGCCTGCATCGGCCTCACGCATCTGGCCGTGGCGTCGGACAAAATGGATTCGGTGGTGACGGCGGTTTTTTCTCGTTCGTTCAACCATTACGAACGTCCGGTGCAGGCCGACGGCACGCCGGTGCGCCAAAGTTACGTCATCGCGAAAGGAGGTTTTGCGCCGGGCGAGGACAAGGATCCTTCAATCGACGAGGTGAAGTTTCCCGGGATCGTGCGCCTGCTCGCGGGCTATCTCGCGGACCAGGGATACGTCCCGGCGAAGAACCCGAAGAAGGCGGACCTGATGCTCGTCGTGCACTGGGGAAAAACCATTCCTTTTAGTGACGGCGTCCAGAGAAACATGATGGACCAGGGCCTGGAGAGCTTCGCGGCGCTGCAACAGTTGGGCCATGGCGTCGGGGGAGCGCCGGGCGCGGGAAATCCTGACGATGGGCTGCCGCCGAGCGCCGCCGTCATCGCGACCCAGCCGGGGCAAAGCAGCAAAGCGGCGGCGGACCTGGCTGAAGCCGCCGTCAAGGAGGCCGCCACGGAGCAAATGGTGCAAGGGGTGTTCGAGCTTCGCGAAGCCCAGAATATGCGCACTTCCGCAGATACTTATAACGCGAATCTGCTCGGCTACACCGGCGAGTTGAAACGCCGCGACAATCCCTCGATCTACGGTGGCGCCGGGACCGCTTACAACGACCTGCTCGCCGACATCGAATCGGAACGATACTACGTGGCGGTGACGGCCTACGATTTCCAGGAGGCGTTGCGGCACCAGAACAAGAAGGGCCTGTGGCGGACCGTGGCCAGCATCGATGCACGCGGCAACCGCTTCAACGAGCGGCTTGCGACGATGCTGGACCGAGCGTCCCACTATTTCGGCCGGGACAGCGAGCGGCTCGTCCGTGAGTTCGAGTACATACCGCATGTCGACCTTGGCGAACTCAAGGTGCTGGGAGTGGTGGACGAAAAGCCGGCGCCGAAGAAATAGGCGGCCGGTTTCGGGCGCGCAGGGCGGCGGCTTTTTCTTGAATCCAAACTCCTTCGGTTTGCGTATGATTGGGCGATGGGGTTTCGTCACGGCGAATTCCCGGCAATGCTCCTTCCGCTCTCCCCATGAAAACCCGACGGCTTCCGATGATGGCAGCAGGCCTGTTCTGCGCCGGGATCGCAATTCCGCGCCTGGCGGCCAACGACCGGGATTCGGTCGTGACGGCGGTGTTTTCGCGGGCGTTCAACAACTATGTGCGTCCGGTGCAGGCCGACGGCTCGCCCGAGATTCAAACCTACGTCATCGCGAAGGGCGGTTACGCGCCGGGGACGGACAAGGATCCCTCCATCGACGACGTGAAGTTTGCCGGGATCGTGCGCGTGCTTGGAAAATATCTGGCACAGCAGGGCTATTATCCGGCGAAGGACGGGCGGAAGGCGGACTTGATGCTCCTCGTCCATTGGGGAAAGACGATGCCGTTCAACAACGGTACTCAGCGAAATATATTGGACATGGGTCTGCAGCACTTCGCGAGGTTTCAGCAACTGGGTGGAGGCATCGGCCGCAGCCCGGGTTTCAATTCACGCGGCCAGGGAGAGCCGCAGGGCGCCGATGCAGAGGAGGCGACGGAGGAAATGGTGGAGGGCATGATGCTGATTCAATTCGAGGAGGGGATGCGCTATGCCGCGGACCAGCACAACGCGAACCTGCTCGGCTACACCGCCGACATGAAATCCCGGAACAACCCGAGCCTCTACGCCGGTGCCGGAACGGCCTACTACGATTTGCTCAGCGACTTGGAACACGAGCGCTACTACATCGTCGTCACCGCCTACGATTTTCAGGACCTGCTGCAGCAGCACAAGAAGGGGCTGTGGCGGACGGTGGCCAGCGTCGACGCGCGTGACAACCGCTTCGACGAGCGGCTGGCGGACATGGTGGACTGGGCCTCGCACTACTTCGGCAAGGACAGCGGCCGCCTCGTCCAGCAGTTTCACTACACGCCGCACGTCAGTTTCGGCGATCTCAAGGTGCTCGGCGTGGTGGACGAGAAGTCATCGCCGAAGCAAAAAGGATCAACTCCGTGACCCGCGCCGTTGACCACCCTCCTCCTTGCGAATAGGCTTCGTTTGAAGATCGAAAAAGGAAACCGAGCGAATCTGCGCTGTTGCTTAACATGAAAACATCCCTTGTCGCGAAAATTGCAGCCGCATTGGCCTGCGTTGGCGTTGTGAACCTGGCAATGGCATTGGGCGACCGGGACTCGGTCGTGACGGCGGTTTTTTCGCGGTCGTTCAACAACTACGAACGGCCGCTCGCGGCGGATGGCTCGCCCGAGATTCAAACTTACGTCATCGCGAAGGGCGGCTACGCCCCCGGGTTTGGCAAGGATCCTTCGATCGACGACGTGAAATTCGCCGGCATCGTGCGGGTGATCGGAAAGTATCTGGCGAAGCAGAGCTATTATCCGGCAAAGGACAGCCGGAAGGCGGACCTGATGCTGGTCGTTCATTGGGGAAAAACCATCCCGTTCAACCACGGGACCCAACGAGACCTGTTGGACTTGGGAGTGCAGCATTTGTCGTTGTATCAGCAATTGGGAGGGGGCATCGGGCGCAGCCCGGGTTTCAATTCCCCCACCCAGGGAGTTCCCCAGGGCGCGGCGGCAGGCGCGGCGACCGACGAGATGGTGGAGGGATTGATGACGATCCAATTTTCCCAGGCCCTGCGCGCCTCGGCCGACCAGTATAATGCGAACCTGCTCGGTTATACCGGCGAGCTCAGGAGGTATGGCGGCGGCGGTGATGGCTTTACCGACAGTCCCGTTCTCTTTGCCGGTGGCGGAGCGGCCTATTACGATCTGGTCAGCGACATCGAA
Source organism: Opitutus sp. (assembly GCA_035549975.1). Lineage (GTDB taxonomy): Bacteria > Verrucomicrobiota > Verrucomicrobiia > Opitutales > Opitutaceae > Opitutus. The sequence goes on along the minus strand of DASZPP010000145.1, from coordinate 5,754 downwards.
TCCGACCGCTACTACATCGCGATCACCGCCTACGATTTCCAGGACATGCTGCGGCACAAACACAAGAAGGGACTGTGGCGGACGGTCGCGAGCATCGATGCGCGCGACAATCGCTTCGACGAGCGGCTGGCGCAGATGGTGGACGATGCTTCGCACTACTTCGGCAAGGACAGCGAGCGCCTCGTCCGCCAGTTCGAGTACACGCCGCACGTCAGCCTCGGCGAATTGAAGGTGCTCGGCGTCGTCGACGAAAAGCCGGCGGCGGGCGATCGGCCGGCCGAAAAGAAATAGGCGGGGCGCGGGCCGAGGCGCCGGTCGCCTGGCGCGAGGAGGGCGTTTTTCACCGCGGGCGGAACGGTTCCGCCGTCGGGCCCCGGCCGCGGCATTTGCCATTTGCCAAGCCGCCGGCCGGGACTAGCGTTCGGTCCCTTTCATGTTTTCGCTGCTCAAATATTTTTCCGGCCGGCACTATCGAAAGTTCCTCGAGTCATGCCGTCCGATCGTCGCACGCATCAATGAACTGGAAAAGTCCTACCAATCGCTGACCGACGAACAGCTCCGCGCGAAGACCGACGATTTCCGCGCCCGCCTCGCCGCCGCCGAGGACAAGCGCGCGGCCCTCGATGAAATCCTCCCCGAGGCCTTCGCGACCGTGAAAAACGCCGCCCGCCGGCTGGTCGGTCGGGCCATCGTGGTGTGCGAGCACGAGCTCACCTGGGACATGGTCCATTTCGACGTGCAGCTCATCGGCGGCATCGCGATCCATCAGGGCAAGATCGCCGAAATGGCCACCGGCGAGGGCAAGACGCTCGTCTCGACGCTGCCGCTTTATCTCAACTCGCTCGTCGGCCGGAATGCCCAGCTCGTCACCGTCAACGATTACCTCGCCCGCCGCGACTCCGAGTGGATGGGCCACATTTACAACTTCCTCGGCGTCACGGTCGGCTGCATCCAGCAGCAGATGTCGCCGAGCGACCGGCGCGAGATGTACAGCCGCGACATCACCTACGGCACCGCGAGCGAATTCGGCTTCGATTACCTGCGCGACAACGGCATGGCCACGCGCAAGGAGGACCAGGTGCAGCGCGACCACTGGTATTGCATCGTCGACGAAATCGACTCGATCCTCGTCGACGAGGCGCGCACGCCATTGATCATCTCCGGCCCGGCGCCGATCGAGCGCGAGCAACCCTTCACCCGGCTGCTGCCGCCCGTCAGCCAGCTCGTCAACGACCAGGTCCGCCTCTGCAACCGGATCATCGCCGAGGCGAAGGAAATCCTCGAGAAGCCGGGCCTCTCATCCGACGACCGGCAGTTCGCCGCGCGCAAAATGCTCCAGGTCAAAATGGGGCATCCGAAGAACAAGCAGATCCTCCGGCTGATGGAGACGCCCGAGTGGCGCAAGCTGCTCGACAAGGTCGAGACGGAGATGAACTCCGACCTCAACAAGGAGGAGCTCTACAAGCTCAAGGAGGAGCTGTTCTTCGTGATCGACGAGAAGCAGCACCAGGCCGATCTCACCGAAATCGGCCGCAACAAGCTGCGCCCCGACAACCCCGACGCGTTTGTCCTGCCCGACCTCGCGACTGAATTCAGCGAGCTCGACAAGCAGTCCGGACTCGCGCCCGAGCAGCGCGAGGCGCAGAAACTCGCCTCCCAGCAGCGCTTCGCCGAGGTGTCCGAGGACATCCACGCGATCTCGCAGCTCCTGCGCGCCTATTCGCTCTACGAACGCGACGTCGAATATGTCGTGCAGGAGGGCAAGGTGATGATTGTCGACGAGAACACCGGCCGCGTGATGCCCGGCCGCCGCTGGTCCGACGGACTGCACCAGGCGGTCGAGGCGAAGGAAGGCGTGACGATCGAGCGCGAGACGCGCACGTATGCGACGATCACGATCCAGAATTATTTCCGCATGTATGAAAAACTCGCCGGCATGACCGGCACGGCGGAAACCGAGGCGACGGAGTTCAACGACATCTACAAGCTCGCCGTGCAGGTCATCCCGACGAACAAGCCCTGCATCCGGATCGACAAGAACGATTCCATTTTCAAGACGCGTCGCGACAAATACAGCCACGTTGTCAAGGAGATCGAGGAGGCGAACAAGCGCGGCCAGCCGGTGCTCGTCGGCACGGTCTCGGTCGAATCCTCGGAGGTCCTTTCCCGCATGCTCCGCCGCGCCGGCATCGTGCACACGGTGCTGAACGCGAAGTTCCACGCGCAGGAAGCCGATATCGTGGCGCGGGCCGGTCAGCGCGGCGCCGTCACGATCGCCACGAACATGGCCGGCCGCGGCACCGACATCAAACTCGGCGAGGGCGTGCGCTGGAAGGTCAGCCATGGCGAACACCCCGATCCGGCGAAGCGGAAGGACGGCGTCACGCTTTACACGCTGACCGAGGCGAAGACGGGCGAGACCCGGACGTTCGATTCCGACAGCTCCGACGCGATCGGCTTGCGGCTCAAGCCCGACACGAAGGAAACCGGCGGCCTCTACGTCATCGGCACCGAACGCCACGAATCCCGCCGCATCGATCGCCAGCTCCGCGGCCGCTGTTCGCGCCAGGGCGATCCAGGCCTCACCAAATTCTACCTTTCGCTCGAGGACGACCTCATGCGGCTCTTCCTCCAGGGCAATCTCGCCTCGAAGCTCATGGAAGGCTCGATGCAGGAGGGCGAGGAGCTCGAGCATCCCTGGCTCAACCGCTCGATCGAGTCGGCGCAGAAGAAGGTCGAGCAGCAGAATTACTCGATCCGCAAGCGCCTGCTGCAATACGACGACGTGCTCAACCAGCAGCGGGAGGTCGTCTACGGCATCCGCAACGGCGCCATTCACGCCGACCGGCCGAAGGAAATCATCTTCGAGCAGATTCACGATGAATTGATCGCGCGCCTCGAGACCGCCGGCCTCGATGAGCGGGCCGGGCCGAACCCGGCGGCCGTGGAGAGCTTCGTCGGCTGGGCAAATTCCCATTTTCCGATCAGCCTGCGCGTCGCCGAGCTGACCGGCGGCAACGTCGATGCGCTCGCGGAGATGCTGATGGAGCGCGTCAAGAAGGCCTACGCCATCAAGGAGTCGGTCGAGATTCCCGAGGCGCTCGGCGCGCTCGAGCGCTACGTCGTGATCAACGCGATCGATCACCACTGGCAGGAACACCTCACCGAGATGGAGGACCTGCGCAAGAGCATCGGCCTGCGCAGCTATGGCCAGAAGGACCCGCTGGTGGAATACAAGGCGGAGGCGTATCGCTTTTTCGAGGAGCTGATGAACAACGTCCGTCTGCAGATTTGCACCGGCCTGTTCCGCAGCGCCTCGAATCTCGAGTCGTTCGAAAACATGCTCGCGCTCCTCAGCCGCACGGCGCGCGCGGTCGGTCCGGCGGACGAGCCCTCCGCGCCGGTCAACGGCGCGGCGGCGCCGGGGCCGCGGCTGCAAACGCGCCCGGCGATCAATGGCGGCGGCCCGGCGGTGGCGACGGCGCCCGAGCCCGAATCATCGGAAATCCAGCTCCCAAAGGTGACGATCCGCCGCGAGGCGCCGAAGGTCGGCCGCAACGACCCGTGCCCCTGCGGCAGCGGCAAGAAATACAAGCACTGCCACGGCCGGTGAACCCGCGCCGCGGCCGCGGGCGGGATTTTCCCGGCCGCCCGGCGGTCCGAAAAAACGCATTGTCGTTGGCGTCGAAATGGGCAGCGTGGCGCGCGTGAATCTTTTCCGCGTGCGGCCAGCGCGCCGCGGCGTCCTTGTTGCCCTCCTGTTCGCCCTCGCAGGGTGCGTGGGCGCGGCTGGCGCGCCCGACGACGATCGCGTGGCCGGACTGAACGAGCAGATTCGCACCCTCGAGGCCGTCGTCGCCGGAACCAAGGACGCCTCGGAAAAGGCGCGGCTCGGCGAAAAGGTCCAGCGCTTGCAGCAGGAGCTGAAGATCCTGCAGGAGCGGCAGGAACTGGAGGCGCGCGAGCGGGCGCTCCACACGGCTCAGCCCAGGACGACCCTGGACCAGTTGCGCGAAAAGCTGCGCAGCGTCGAATTCGTCGCCGACGGGGCGGCGGCGCAGATTGAGAAACTCACGGCGCAGCGCCGCCAGGCCGCCCAGGAGCGGGAGGAGCTGGTGGCGCGACGCGACAGCGTGCGGGCGGAGAAAAATGCCAGCCCGGACCGCATCGTCGAGGCGGAGGAGCGGGTGGCGACGAAGGACGAGGAATTGCGGGCCATCGCGCTGGAACGCGACGCGTGGGAGGCGGAGACCGACCTCGCGCACGACGGGGACGCCCTGCGCGAACAGGTGAAATCGGCCGACACGACGGCAGGCCGGCCGACGCTGCGGGCGTGGTTCGAAAGCTACACGCGGGTTCGCGCCGGTCGCAATGCCGGGGGGCGGCTCGGCGCGGATGCGGCGAAGCTCGCGGAAAAATTGCGCATCAGCCAGGAGTCGCTCGACCTTTCGCGGCGGAAGCTGGCGAAGTTCGACGAGGAGCTCGCGCTGCTCGAAAAGCAGACGAGCTTCTTCCGCCGCGACGCGCGGGTGGAGCGGCTGCTGGCCCAGGAACGAAATGAAAAGGACGCGCTCACCGCGCGGCTGCCGTTTTTCGCGCGACAGGTCGACGCGATCAAGCGCACGCAGCGGGCCGTCGCCGACCGGCAGGAGCTGGCGACGCTGAAAGGGGCATTCGCGACGGAGAATTACGACCGGTTGAAGTCGGCCTACCTGCACCGGCTGCTCTGGCCGGCGGCGGCGCTGCTCGCGCTGCTCGTGCTGTACCTCGCGATCACGCTGGCGGCGTTGCCGGTTTTCCTGCGAAACGAAGGGCTGTTCCTCACCCGGCGGTTCGCGCGGTATGCCGTGATCTTTCTCGCGGTGGTGGTCGTGGCCGGCTTCCTGTTCGACGACCTGTCGATGATCGCGGCGACGCTCGGGATCGTGAGCGCCGCGCTCGTGATCTCGCTGCAGGACGTGTGCACCTCGATCGCGGCGTGGTTCGTGATCATGGCCGGCGGCAAGTTCGGCATCGGCGACCGGCTCGAAATCGACGGCACGCGCGGCGATGTGCTCGATATCCAGCTTCTCCGGACCACGCTGCTCGAGATCAATGCCTGGCTCGGCATCGACGAGCCGACGGGCCGGGTGCTCGTGCTGCCGAATAATTTCATCTTCAAAAACAAGGTCTTCAACTTCACCCACGGCCATCCGTTCATTTGGGGGAAGATCGACGTCACCGTGACCTTCGGCACCCCGGTCGCGAGCGCGCTGACGCTGTTTCAGCGCGTGCTCGACGAGGAGACGCGGGAGCAGTTCGCGCAGGCGCGACAGGCAGCGGACAAGATGCAGCGGCGCTACGGGATCGCGGATGCCGTCTACGAGCCGAAGATCTACACGCAGATCGCGGACAGCGGCGTGACGCTGACGCTTTTCTACGTGGCCCATTACCGCGAAATCTCCGCCACGCGGAACAAAATCAACCGGCGGCTTATCGCCGAGATCGAAACGCACCCGCACATCCAGCTCGCCTACACGACGCTCACGGTGCAGCGAACCGAAGTGCCGGTGGCGGCGCCCTCGGCGGTGCTGGGGCACGATGTCACGACTCCACCGTTTGCGCGCGGCGGAAATACGCCGCCGGCCGCGGTGAACTGAAGCAAACATCCCCGGAGCAAGCTCCGGGGTATTTGAGCGAAACCCTCTGCATGTCGATCGAAGCGGGATTCGGCCTTCGTAGCGGCGAGCGCCAGCGAGCCGTGGTTCATCGGTT
>DASZPP010000144.1:0-15380 GCA_035549975.1 Opitutus sp. | reverse complement strand
AGCGACTGCTGCGTGACCTGGGCGAAAGCGGAGTTGTTCGACTTGAGCGCATCGGTCGTGGCCATGAGCTGGGTGACCGCGCCGCCTTCGAACTGCGCCGTGTCCCCGGCGCTGACTGTGCTGCTCTGGTTGCTCTTGTTGGTAAACGTGAGTTGGCCGGTGAGCACATTGACGGTGACCGTCCCGCCGGAGACATTGATCGTGGCGATTCCCCCGCTTGCGGAGAACTCGCCCTGGTCGGTCGTCAGCGATGAGCTGAGGCCGCCCGTGCCGCCGCCGGTAAGGAGCTGAGTCGACCCGTTGCCGCCGCTGCCGCCGGGGCCGCCGGAGCCGCCCGTCAATCCGCTGTGCCCGTTCGAGAAACCGCCACCCGTCGACCCGCCGCCGCTACCGCCACCTCCCGTAGGCAAGCCACTATTGACGGGGCCGCGGACCCCGCCGCCACCTCCTCCGCCACCTCCTCCACCCGCGGCTCCGATCGTCGTGTCGCCGGTGACTCCGGCGAAGGCGGTTTTCGCTGCGTCTGAGTTTGAACTGGCGAGCGCCTGCTGAATCTGGTTCGCGTAGGCCTGATCGGTTCGCACCGAAATCTGCGCGGCCTGCCCCAGCCCGGATCCGATCGCGGCCTGCTGGTCCGTGTTGGCACTGCTCAGAGCGCTCATAATCGTCGACAGCGCTTCCGGGTGCGCCACGGCCACGTCACGCATCAGGCTGATCAATTGCGCGCCGCCGTTCGGATACTGCTGGAGAGCCTGCGTCGGATTGGCCAGAAACTGGCTGACGGCCTGACTATCGCCTTGGGCGATGAGACCACCGGCCGGCAGGACCAAGCCAAGACAGAGGGCGATAACGACGGAAGGGAAACGCTGGAATTTCATGGCTTCGTGGAGCTCGAAAAACTGTGCTGAAAAACAACAGGCGTCAGCTAGCTTTGCACCCGCGGAAATGCGAGTCGGAATTTCCTCCACGCGCGAATGCCATCGAACTGCAGCGGGTTGGCGCTGGCGTCCCTCCCACCGCCATCGCTCCGCGCGGATGGCTAAACCAGCGACACGCCTTTGGGCACTGTCACGATCGTTGTCCCCGCGATCTTGTCGTGCCACGACTGCTTCTGCTCGTCGAACGCCACCCAGATAAACCCGAGCCCCGCCGCAAACAGCGACAAGAACGCGCCGAGCGCACGCACGAGCGCCGTCATCCAGTCCACGCGCCGATCATCGAGCCGCACCACCTTCAAGCTGCACACGATGCCACCGACGGTCGTGCCCTTCAACGCCCACAGCACCGCGCTGTAGCCGGCGAACAGCAGCAGGTAGTTCGGCCGGAGCACATGCGGCAGGAAGCCGATCGCGATCCCGACGATGATCGCGTCGATCGCCGACGCCGCCAACCGGATCCAGAAACCAGCCCGGGCAAACGTGGACGCGGAAATCGCCACGGGCGGCGGAATCGCCGCCGGCGCCACAGGCGGGACCACGCCTTCAGCCGTCGCCGCTGCCTCCGCACCGCTCACCGCTGCAACCACTCCGACCGATTCAGGCGACGGAGCCACCGGCGGCACCGGACCCGGCACAATCCCTCCGCCCGCCGCCGGCGGCACGGCTGGCGGCGCCGGCTTGCGCTTCGCCGACAGGAGCAGCGTGTAAACCACCACGCCGAGGCCCAACACCCCGACCACCTTGTAAACGATGAACCCGAGAATCGGCACCGTATAAAGCAGCAGCACGACCGCTCCGCCGATGAGTACGGTCAGCGCCGCGTGCATTGCCGCATTCCGGTCGACGAGCCGCACCAGCCCACGCCCGATGCACGCGAGAATCACCGCCTTGCCGAAGAGGTTCGCGAAAAACAATCCGGCGGCAATGAACGGCACCAGCGCAACGCCGATGACCGTCACGCACAGCAGGATGATCGCGATCGGCGTGATCAGCACCGTCAGCACCGCTGCGAGCAGTGAATAGCCGGGCCGTTGCTCGAGCGTCTGCGCGCATTTTTCCACCGCGCCGCCAAAAACCAGCGCGATGAGCGCGTAGAGTCCGAGAAAACCCAGCGCAATCCACCACGCCCACAGCAAATGCGGGCCAAACGCCAGCGGCCGCACGTGCAGCAAGCATTGCTTCACCCACGCCTGCAGCCAGTCCATGCCGCCGAAGCCGCCGAAGACAGGCCCGATCGCGACGTTTTGCACATTGCCGTGCACGATCGCACCCGCATCGCGCTTCACCGTGCCGCCGACCGACACGACATCGCCGTCGACCTCCGCCTTCGGCCCGAGTTCGACGTTGCCCAACACCGCCACGGCCGCCTCGCCCACATGCGTATTGACGTAAGTGTCGCCGACCACCGCCACCGCCGCGCCGCCGACCCGGCCGCCGGCGACGCGCGTGCTGCCGAGAACCGACACGACCGCGTCGCCCACATTTCCGTTCGAAGTGGACGACCCGAGCACGGAAACGACAGCGTCGCCGACGTTGCCGTCGGAAGTCGACGAACCGAAAATCGAGACGACCGCATCGGCCTCCTCGCCCTCCTCGAGCCGCGAATCGCCGCCGAAGGTCACGCGGGAATTGTCGCTGTGGTGATACTGTTTGTGGCCGAACGAAAGATTCCTGCCCTTGTGCTGCGGGTGGTGGTCGGGTTTTTCCGCCGCGGGGGCTTCCGTCTTCTTCCCGGCGGAATCGCTCGCAGGAACCGCGTCCGGCGCCTCCGTTTTCGTTTCAGCGGGAACATCGAGCCGCCGGAGCTCGGGCTTTTCCGCCGGCTCAGTCGCGGTTTGCGGCGCGGGCGCGGCCGGGGCCTGATCGGGTTTCGCGACAGTCGGCGCCGGCGTCGGAGCGTCGGCAACCGGGGCTGCGGCGGACTGGCCGGCCGGCGCGGGCTGCTCGTCGGCGGAACGCGCCCAGGTCGCGGCCAGCAGGGTTGCGACCAGCGCAAAGGCGGCGCCGAGGCAAAGGTGGCGGGCTGGAGTTTTCATCGGAGTGTGGAGTTGAAGCCGCGCGGTCACCGCGCGGAGGAGGACTGATTGGCGTAAAGGGTCTTGTAGGCGGCCGCGCTGAGGCCGAAGAGGGTCAGGTAAAGCGACGCGAGGCAGGCGAGCCCGCCGTAGAGCCAGAGCGGAGGAATGCTGTGCCAGAGCAGCGCGAAGAAACCGCCGATGCCGCGCACAACCGCATCGGCGCGCTCGATCCACGCGAACTGCGTGCTGAACGCGTCCGTGAACCGCGCCGCCTCGAAATCGCCCATCGCCCACACGGCGACCATCAACGCAACCTTCACGAGGCCGCCGCAAAGCACGAGAAACCCGCCGCGGGCGGCGAGCGGCCATTGCGCGAAGGATTGTTTCCACCACGGCAGCGCGGCGCGCGCCGCGATCGCCGCCAGCACGCGGGCTTCGAGCGAGCGGGGCGCGCGCCGGTCCGGCACGGAGCGGAGGGTCTGGTGGATGAATTTCTCGAATTCTTCAGGAGAGCGTTTCATGGCGAAAGGGATTTCCAGGCGGTGAACTTTTCGTGGCTCGCGCCGCTGCGGGCGAGGATCTGGGCGAGCGCGGCTCGGGCGCGGAGGATGTCGGTCTTCACCTTGGCGAGCGAGACGTGAAGGCGTTTCGCGATCTCGTCGTAGGACATGTCTTCAAAATGATAAAGCACGAGCGGCACGCGCTGGTGCTCGGGCAGCTTCTCGAGCGCCTGGCCGATCCAGCCACGGCGTTCCTCGGCGTCCATGCCGGCGAAAAACGTGTCCGGCGCCGCGAACTCGATGTCGGGCTGGTCGGAGTCGTTCGCCGAGTCGTCGTTCGCGCGGAACTCCGAGAAAAATCGCCAGCGTTTCCGGTAGCGCGAGAGGTGGTTGAGGGAAAGGTTGGTGGCGACGGTCTTGAGCCAGCCGCCCGCGGTGGGGCTGGCCTGCAGCGAATCGAAATGTTCGTAAGCCTTCAGGAAAACCTCCTGCGAAATATCCTCGGCCTGCGCGTCGTTGCCAACGAGCCGGGCCGCTGTCGAGAAGACCATGTCCTGATAGTTGTGCATGAACGTCGGAAAATCGGGCGGGCTGATCAGGCCCGAGGGTGGTGTTTGCACTGGAGTGTCATCGTTCATGCCCAGAACACGGCCCACGCCGGAAAGTCGCAGGAAAATACGTCACGCGCCGGCCCGTAGCGAGCATCAATCCCAAGGGGTTCCGCACGCACCGACTACCGCTTACCGGGGCGCCGTGCCGGGCAGCCCCGTCCATTTTTCGTCCATCTTGCGGCGCGCAATGTCTATTTTCTGTCTATCCGGGTTGGTATGACGGGTGCGACATGAGCGGGCGTTGCTTCGGCACGCAGTTTCCAACTCAGCACAACTCCGATTCGCACTCCGCCCTATGAAAAACAGGTTCCTCGGTTCGGCTTGGTCGCGCGCAGTCCTCGTGGCCCTCGCGCTTTTTGGCAGCTTCGGTGCGCCACGACTTTTGGCTGATGATCCCAAGCCCGACCCGGCCGGCACCGCCACCGGCGTCGCCAGCGACGTGCCCGGCTTTGTCGTGACCGCGCCGGCGGAGTTGAGCGCCGACGACAAGGCCGACAAGGACAAGGTCAAGGCCTACGACGACGCGAAGAAGGCGTTCGACGATTACACAAAACAGGCCGCGGTCGAGCCGCTCGCCGTGAAGCTCGCCGACAACGTCGGCCACAATCGCGTCGCGATCAACTTCATGTGGACGCTCGTGACGGGCTTCCTCGTCATGTTCATGCAGGCCGGCTTCGCCCTCGTCGAGACGGGCCTCTGCCGCGCGAAGAATTCGAGCCACACGATGGCGATGAATTTCATGATCTACCCGATGGGCATGCTCGGATTCTACCTGTGCGGCTTCGCCTTCATGTTCGGCGGCCTCGGTGCGATCGGCACCATGGGCGGCTACGCGGGCCTGAACAACGAGTTCACGATCACCATCGCCGGCCATCCGTTCGGGCTGCTCGGACTCAAGGGCTTCCTGCTCCAGGGCGCGGGCTACGACACCGCGGCCTTCGCGCTCTTCCTGTTCCAGATGGTGTTCATGGACACGACCGCGACCATCCCGACCGGCGCCGCCGCCGAGCGGTGGAAATTCTCCGCCTTCATGATCTACGGCTGCTGCATCGGCACGTTCATGTATCCTGTCTTCGGCAACTGGGTCTGGGGCGGCGGCTGGCTCGCGCAGCTCGGCACGAACTTCGGCCTCGGTCATGGGCACGTCGACTTTGCCGGTTCCTCGGTGGTGCACATGCAGGGCGGCGTAATCGCCTTCATCTTCGCGTGGCTCATCGGCCCGCGGCACGGCAAATACGACAAGGCCGGCAAACTCGTCCACCCGATCATGCCGCACAACATCCCGATGGTCATGCTCGGGACCTTCATCCTCGCGTTCGGCTGGTTCGGCTTCAACCCCGGCTCCACGCTCGCGGGCACCGACCTCCGGATCGCGGTCGTCGCCGTCAACACGATGCTGGCCTCCGCCACCGCAGCGCTCTCGACCACGCTCTACATGTGGTGGTTCAAGACCAAGAAGCCCGACCCGTCGATGATGTGCAACGGCATGCTCGCCGGCCTCGTCGCCATCACCGCACCGTGCGCGTTCGTGAGCGCCGGCGGCGCCGCGGTCATCGGCATCATCTCCGGCATCCTTGTGGTCGAAGCCGTGTTCTTCTTCGACCGGATCCGGATCGACGACGCGGTCGGCGCGATCTCGGTGCACGGCGTCAACGGCGCCTGGGGCTGCCTCTCCATCGGCCTCTTCGCCGACGGCACCTACGGCGATGGCTGGAACGGCGTGGCCGGCACCGTGCGGGGCCTTTTCTACGGCGGCGGCATGAGCCAGTTCTGGGCCGAGCTCGTCGGCGTCGTCACGTGCTTTGTCACGCTCTCGATTCTCTCGATCATCGCCTACTACATCGCCGAGAAGACGGTGGGCAACCGCGTGTCGGTCGACGTTGAGATCGAAGGCCTCGACGTGCCCGAGATGGGCGTGCCCGGCTACGGCGGCATGGTCATGGACAAGCAATCCGAAACCCCGGTGGCCCACTGATCCTTCCCGCATGCAACCCACGCTCATTTCCATCGTCCGCGACGTCTCCGCCCTCGGCGCGGGCACGCTCATCGGCCTCGCGTTTGGCCTGCTGCAACAAGCCGCACTCCGTCGCCATGAGCAGCGCGAACGCACCGGCGGCCAGCTCACCAGCGGCTGGTCGCTGATGCCCGGCGCCGGGGCCCGCGTGGCCTATCTGCTCCTGGCGCTCGCGCTCGTGCAGCTCGTTTGTCCGCTGCTCTTCGTGGACGGCGTCCAGTGGGTCGTCTCCGCGGGCGTCGCGGCCGGATATGGCTGGACGCTTTATCGCCGCCTGCGCCCCGCTCGGTCACCGCGCTGAGTCTTTCGGTCGCGACCATCCAACAATCAAACCAACCGCTCAACTCAAGAAAACGTTGTTCTCTCAATGAAACTCGTCGTCGCCATCATCAAGCCGTTCAAACTCGAAGAGGTGAAGGAGGCCCTCTCCCAGGCCGGGATCGAGGGCATGACCGTCACCGAGGTCAAAGGCTTCGGCCGCCAGAAGGGCCACACCGAAATCTACCGGGGCAGCGAATACACGGTGGACTTTCTCCCGAAGGTGAAAATCGAAGTCGCGGTCGGTGACGACACTGCGGCGAAGGCCGTCGACACCATCGTGAAGTCAGCCAAGACCGGCAAGATCGGCGACGGCAAGGTCTTCGTTCTGCCGATCGAGGAGGTCGTGCGCATCCGCACCGATGAGCGCGGCGAATCCGCACTCTGATTTCCCTTACGTCGCGTCATCCCTGCGGCACCGGCCATGAGCCGGTGCCTTTTTTTCGGCCCGAAACACCGCAAGAAAAAGAGCGGCCTTCCGTTCCACCAGAAGGCCGCTCCCTATAGGATCAGTTTCCGAACTTCCACATTCGGAGCGCCTCCGTTTGTCGCAGCCGACATACCAAGCGCCGCTAACAAACCGTGGAGAATTCGCGCGGATAAATGGACGGGAAATAAACGCCGGGCCTCAGCGATCGTCCGGATCGTCGCTCACGAAACGATAGCCGATGCCCGATTCGGTTTGGAAATAGCGCGGCGATTCGATGTCGACCTCGAGCTTGCGCCGCAGCCGCAGCATGTAGGTGCGCAGGTAGTGGGTCTGGCTCTCGGCCTTCGGACCCCAGAGCTCGCGCAAAATCTGGCGGTGCGTGAGCACCTTGCCGCGATGCGTGAGCAAAAGCTGCAGCATCGCATACTCCATCGCCGTCAGCTTCACGACGAGCCCGTCCTTGGTCACGCGGCGCCGCGCGAAGTCGACCTTGACCGTGCCGAAGCTGAAGGTGCTCGACGCCACCGCCGGCTTGATGCGTCGCAACAGGGCCCGCAAGCGGGCGAGCAGTTCGCCGTCGCCAAACGGCTTCGTGAGATAGTCGTCGGCCCCCGCGTCGAGCGCGGCGATCTTGCTCCCCTCCTGTCCGAAGACCGACAGCACCAGCACCGGCGTCGTGCTCCAGGTGCGAAGCTGCCTGAGCACCTCCACGCCGCCGACGTCGGGCAATCCGAGATCCAGGACGATCGCGTCCGGCGCCTGCCGGGCAAGTTCCCGGATGCCGTCCTGCCCGGTCTCGGCATCGCGCACCGCGTAGCCGGCATCCTCGAGTATCAGCCGGAGCAATCGGCGAATCTGCCCCTCGTCGTCGATGACGAGCACGCTCGACTTGGCGGAATCAAAGCTCATCGGACGGCAGGTTGTCGGGCGCGGAATGGGGCAGCCACACGGTGAAAATCGCGCCGCCGCCGGGGCGGTTGGCCGCGGTCGCGTCGCCGCCTTGTGCCAGCATGAAACCGCGCACGATCGACAGCCCGAGGCCGAGGCCGCCGGCCCGCGCGGCGTCGCCGCGGTGAAATTTCTGAAAGAGCCGCGCCTGCAACTCCGACGGAATTCCCGGCCCGCAATCCGCCACGGTGATGAACACCCGCGGCGCCACGCGCTGGTGGCCGGCCGTCACGCGGACCGCCGTGCCGGCCGGGGTGTGGCGCGCGGCGTTGAGGAGGAGGTTCGCGAGGACCTGCTCCATGAGCGACGCGTCGGCGTGAAACAGCGGGAGCTGCGCGGGCACGTCGAGGCTGAGCGGGTGGTGCGCCAGCGCGTTGTCCAGGCTGCGGCGCGCGCCGTCGATCAGGTCGCGCGCATCGCACCAGTCGAGCCGGGGCCGGAGCGCGCCGGCCTCCAGTCGCGTCTGGTTGAGAAGGTTGGCGACGAGATGCTCGAGGCGGCTCGTCGCCGCCCGCACCTCGGCCAGGAGCGCCGCCCGTTTCGCGATGTCCTCGGTCGAGAGTTTCTCCGCGCTGGCGTGGAGCACCGCGAGGGGCGTTTTCAATTCGTGCGACACGCTGTCGAGCAACGTGCGGTGCAGGCGTTCGGACTCGGCGAGGAGCTTCTCGCGCTGGCGTGCCGCGAGCAGTTCCTCGCGCTCGAGCTGCTGCGCCCGGATGTGCGCGTTCAACTGGCTCGCGACCAGCGCCGTGACGAGATAGGTGCCGAGCATGAGCCCGTCATCCACGTGGAGCACGGAAAACGACATCCGCGGCGGCATGAAGACGTAATTCCACACGAGCGCGCTCACCACGGCCGCGGCGAGCGCCGGCCCGCGGCCGACGCGCAGGCTCAGCGCCATCACGGCGAGCAGGTAAATCGGCCCGAAGGCGTGGTAGGTCAGCGGCACGAACCAGCTCGCTCCCGTCAGGGCCGCGATCCCCCCGAGCACCTCGGCATATTCGCGCCAGGCCGGGGACGGCGCCGCCCGCGGAGCGGTCAGCACCGGCTTCGGCGGGAGGGCGAAAAATGAGGTGAGACCGGCGGGCATCTCTTCGCTGCGCAGCCGCAGCATCCATACCATTTCCCGCGGGGAGCGCGCCTGATGTCATACTTTTATTCATGGGTGGGACCCGTTGGCATTGGGCCTGCTCATGGGCGGAGTTCCACGTTCAAGGCTCCGGCCTTAACACTCATCCAAATCCAAATCCGTCATGCACATCCTTCCACGTGTGTTGAGGAAGCTGCCCGCGTTGCTCGCAGTCGCTTCCTTGTTTAAAGTCGCGGCGCTTGCTCAAACCCCGGCGCCGGCCGCCCCGCCCGCTCCCACACCCACGCTCGAACAACGCGTGGCGGGGCTTGAAGCCTACCTCACCAACAGCGACCCAACCGCGGCGCTAAAGGACGCCAAGGGCGCCATTCCCGACGGGCTCACGACCGCCGCGGTCGGCACCTCCGGCCCGGGCCATAACGCCTGGCAGATGACGTCCGCCGCACTCGTGCTGTTCATGACGCTGCCCGGCCTCGCGCTGTTCTACGGCGGCCTGATGCGCCGCAAGAACGTGCTCTCCGTGATGGCGCAATGCCTCCTGCTGAGCGGGCTCGTCACGATTCTCTGGTGGCTCGTCGGCTACAGCCTCGTCTTCCACAGCGGCGGCAAGTTTCTCGGCGGGCTCGGCTTCGCGTTCCTCAACGGGGTCGGCTCCGCGCCGAATACCGACTACTCCTACTGGGTTTCGCACAATGTCTTTTCGATGTACCAGCTCATGTTCGCGATCATCACGCCCGCGCTGATCGTCGGTTCGATCGCCGAGCGCATGAAGTTCTCCGCGATCTTCCTCTTCATGACGCTGTGGATGTTCATCGTCTACTTCCCGCAGGCGCACATGGTCTGGGGCATCGACGGGTTCATGAACGGCGTCTGGAACGCCAACGCCGGCATCAAGGCCATCGACTTCGCCGGCGGCACCGTGGTCCACATGACCTCCGGCTGGTCGGCCCTCATCCTCTGCCTGATCCTCGGGCCGCGCATGGGCTTCGGCAAGACGCCCATGCCGCCGCATAGCATGGTGCTCTGCATGGTCGGCACCGGCATGCTCTGGGTCGGCTGGTATGGTTTCAACGCCGGCAGCGCCGTCGCCGCCGACGGCATCGCCGCCAACGCCTTCACGACGACCACCATCGCGACCGCCGTCGCCTCCTTCGTCTGGCCGATGCTCGAGTGGATGACGCGCGGCAAGCCCAGCATCCTCGGCTTCTGCTCCGGCGCCGTCGCCGGCCTCGTCGTCGTCACGCCCGCCTGCGGTTTCATCACCGCCAACGGCGCCGTCGTCATCGGCATCGCCGCCGGCCTGATCCCGTGGTTCTTCTGCTTCAAGGTCAAGGGCTGGTTCGGCTACGACGACGCGCTCGACACCTTCGGCGTCCACGCCGTCGGCGGCACGCTGGGCGCCTTGCTCACCGGCGTGCTCGCGCGCAACAGCGCCAACGCCAACCTCGCGACGAATCTCAAGGACAAGGTCACCGACGCCGTCTTCCAGCCGCTCGTCTGGGAACAGCTCAAGGCGATCGGCGTCACCCTCGTCCTCGCGATCGTCGGCACGATCGTCATCGCCTACATCGTCAAGGCCGTCGTCGGCCTGCGCCCCTCGCCGGAAGACGAGGAGACCGGCCTCGACCTCAGCGACCACGGCGAGGAAGGCTACATCTTCGAAGCCAAGTCCTGATCTTCACCTTCAAACCAATTCGCCATGAAACTCATCATCGCCATCATCAAGCCATTCAAGCTCGAGGAAGTGAAGAGCGCGCTCGCCGAAATCAGCGTCGAGGGCATGACGGTCACCGAGGTCAAGGGCTTCGGCCGCCAGAAGGGCCACACCGAGATCTATCGCGGCAGCGAATACACCGTCGACTTCCTGCCGAAGGTGAAAATCGAGATCGCCACCAGCGACGCCCTCGCCCCGAAGGCGGTCGACGCCATCGTGAAATCGGCCAAGACCGGAAAAATCGGCGACGGCAAGGTCTTCGTCCTGCCGATCGACGAGGCCATCCGCATCCGCACCGACGAACGCGGCGATTCCGCGATCTAGTTGTTCCATCCAACCACCTCGACCAACCCGTTCCCGAATCCATCACCACCTGACCACCGCGGCCCCCTTGCCTCTTCACAGGGGGGAAAGGGGCCGCACCCTTTTTCCTCAGCAACCACGCTTATCCATGGCCAAAATCAAACTCGAATACATCTGGCTCGACGGCTACACGCCCCTGGCAGGCCTTCGGTCCAAAACCAAAATCATCGACGGCGACGCCGCCAAGTTGAAGCTCGCCGACATCCCCATGTGGGGCTTCGACGGCAGCTCGACCCAGCAAGCCGAGGGCAAGAGTTCCGACATCCTGCTCAAACCCGTCGCGCTCTATCCGGACATCACGCGCAAGAACGCCTTCCTCGTGATGACCGAGACGCTCCTCCCGAACGGCGAGCCGCATCCGAGCAACACGCGCGCCACCATTCCCGACGACCCGGACACGTGGTTCGGTTTCGAGCAGGAATACTTCTTCTGGCAGAACGGCGCGCCGCTCGGCTTCCCGGACGGCGGCTTCCCCGCGCCGCAAGGCCCGTATTACACCGGCGTCGGCTTCAAGCACGTCGGCCCGATCGCGCGCAAGCTCGTCGAGGAGCACATCGACATCTGCATTGCCGCCGGCATCAACATCGAAGGCATCAACGCCGAGGTCGCGAAAGGCCAGTGGGAATTCCAGATCTTCGGCAAGGGTTCGAAGACCGCCGCCGACCAGATGTGGGTCGCCCGCTACATCATGATGCGCCTGTGCGAGCCGCACGGGATCGATATCGAGTGGCAGTGCAAGCCGGTCCGCGGTCCGTTCAACCAGCCGCTCGATTGGAACGGCTCCGGCATGCACACCAACTTCTCGAACAAACACCTGCGCGAAGTCGGTGGAAAGCCCTACTTCGAGAAGCTGATGAAAGCGTTCAACGATCTGCGCAACGAGCACATCGCCGTCTACGGCCCGGACAATCACCTCCGGCTCACCGGACTCCACGAGACGCAGTCGATCGACAAGTTCAACTACGGCCTGTCCGATCGCGGCGCCTCGGTCCGCATGCCCGTGACGTTCATCAAGAATGGCTACAAGGGCTACCTCGAGGATCGCCGTCCGAACTCGGCGGCCGACCCGTATCTCGTCGCCGGCCGGATCATCAAGACGATCCAGACCGTGAAGGTCTGAGTTTCGCCAGTCATCGGGATTTCATGGCGCCGCCGCAAGGTGGCGCCTTTTTTTCGTTCCGGCACCGTTTCAGCGACGCCGTCGCCGCGAGCGTGAGCGAGTGGACGCGTTTCCCACTCGCCCACCTTCGCGGCCACCACCGGATTTTTCGGACGGGATAAGGCTCCAGCTCGCGATCGCCCGCCGCTTACGGGCGAAATCAGCGCGGGTTCAATCCGTCCGGCCGGCCCTGCCTGCCTTGCCAATCCGCGCCCGCCGGCGAGACTCGGGCAAAAACAACCCCATGTCTTCTTTTCTTCCGCCCGACCCGGCGCTGGAAAAGCGCATCCGCGAGATCGGCGAAAAACTCTTCGCGCTCATGGATGCCCGTCCCGCACCCGGCATTTTTTCCAAAAAAGGCGCCTACGCCCGCGTGATGGACTGGTCGATGAAGGATCCTGCCTTCAAGACCCAGCTCTTCCGCTTCGTTGACGTCCTTCCCGCGCTCCGCTCCTCCGGCGAGATCGTCCGGCACCTGCAGGAATATCTCGGCGACCAGGCCGTCGAGCTGAACCCCGCGATGAAGGCCGGCCTCGCCGCGTCGTCCTTCGCCCCCGCGCTCGTCGCCGGCCCGGTCAAGGCCAACGTCGTCGCGATGGCCGCGCAGTTCGTCGCCGGCGAAACGCCCGCCGATCTCGTCAAACGCATCCGCCAGAACACCGCCGCCGGCCTCGCGACCACCATCGACCTTCTCGGCGAAACCGTGGTCAGCGCCGGCGAAGCCGACGCGTTTCTGCAGCGCAACCTCGACGTGCTCGACACCGTGTCCTCGTTCCTCGCGAAGGAGCCGCAGCCCGGCTTCAGCGATCTCGGCCCGAAGGACGCGCCGCTGCCGCGACTCAACCTCTCCGTCAAAATCTCCGCACTCACGCCCGACGTCCATCCGGCCGATCCCGAGAACTCCATCATCGCACTGAAGGAGCGCTTCCGCCCGATCCTCCGCCGCGCCGCCGCGGCCGGCGCGCTGATCAACTTCGACATGGAGAGCTACAAGCTGAAGGACCTCACGCTCGCGCTCTTCAAATCCATCCTCGAAGAACCGGAGTTCTCCTCTCGACTCTCGCCTCCCGCCCCTGGCCAATCGCCGGCACAGCCGGCGATTGGCCTCGCACTCCAGGCTTACCTCCGCGACTGCGAGCGCGATCTCCGCGACCTCGTCGCGTGGGCCCGCGATCGCAAACGCCCGATCAGCGTTCGCCTCGTGAAAGGCGCTTATTGGGATTACGAGACGATCCTCGCGCGGCAACGCGACTGGCCGGTTCCGGTCTGGCAAAAAAAAGCGGAATCCGACGCGAACTTCGAAAAACTTTCCCTCTTCCTTCTCGAGAACGTCGACATCGTCACGCCGAACTTCGCCTCGCACAACGTCCGCTCCGTCGCCCACGCGATCGCGCAGGCCGACCGGCTCGGGCTCGATCCGCGCGCCTACGAATTCCAGGCGCTCTACGGCATGGCCGACGAATTGAAGAGCGCGCTCATCGCCACCGGTCACCGCGTCCGCGAATACTGCGCCATCGGCGAACTCCTTCCCGGCATGGCCTATCTCGTCCGCCGCCTGCTGGAAAACACGAGCAACGAAGGCTTCCTCCGGATCAAAAACATGGGCGAGGCGACGAAGGAGCAACTGCTCGCGAATCCAACGGACTCGCTCGCATCCAGCCTCTCGCCCCTCGCCTCTCGCCCCTCGCCTGCCGCGTTCACCAACGCGGCCAACACCGACTTCGCCGTCGCGCCCAACCGCGAAAAACTCCGCGCCGCCCTCGCACACCTCTCGGTCCACCTCGGCCAGCGTCACCCGCTCGTCATCGGCGGAAAGAAAATCTCCGACCGCGACTACATCGCCTCGGTCAACCCGGCGCATCCCGCTCAAATCGTCGGCCATTGGGCCCGCGCCACCATCGCCGACGCCGATGCTGCCGTCGCCGCCGCGCGCGCCGCATGTCCCGCGTGGCGCGACGCGCCGGTTGAAGACCGCGCCGCCATCCTCGACCGCGCCGCCGCTCTCATGGAGTCTCGCCGGCACGAGCTCAGCGCGGTCGAAATCCTCGAGGCCGGCAAACCGTGGATCGAGGCCGACGCCGACATTTCCGAGGCGATCGATTTCTGCCGTTTCTACGCCGCCGAAATGCGCCAGCTCGACCGGCCCGTCGTCACGCAGCCGGTCCCGGGCGAGCGCTGCGTGCAACGTTGGACGCCGCGCGGCACGGGTGTCGCGATCGCCCCGTGGAATTTTCCGCTCGCGATCCTCACCGGCCTCACCGTCGCGCCCGTCGTCGCTGGCAACACCGTCATCATGAAACCTGCCGAGCAAACGGTGGTGATCGCCACGCGACTGATGGACATTCTCACCGAAGCGGGCCTGCCCGCCGGCGTCGTGAATTTTCTTCCCGGCTTCGGCGAGGACGTCGGCGCGCACCTCGTCGCCCACCCGCAGATCGATTTCGTCGCCTTCACCGGCTCGCGCGCCGTCGGCACGAAAATCTGGGAAACCGCCGGCCGCACGCAGCCGGGCCAGGCGAACCTGAAAAAAGTCGTGTGCGAAATGGGCGGGAAGAACGCCCTCATCATCGACAACGACGCCGATCTCGACGAAGCGATCCCTGCCGTGCTCTACAGCGCGTTCGGTTTTTCCGGCCAGAAGTGCTCCGCCCTCTCGCGACTGATCGTGCTCGAGGACGTTTACGATCACCTCGTCGAACGCCTCATCGCGGCGGCCGCCGCGATTCCCGTCGGCGATCCGGCGCAGCCCGGCACGGTCGTCGGTCCCGTGATCGACGCCGACGCGCGAAAAAAAATCCTCGGGCTGATCGAGCAGGGCAAAAAGGAGTCGCGACTCGCCTGGCAGGCGGCGCTTCCGGCCGCCGCCGCCGCCGGCGGCGGTTACTTCGTGCCGCCGGCGATTTTCACGCACGTGCAGCCCGGGCACGTGATCGCACGCGAGGAAATCTTCGGTCCCGTGCTCGCCATCCTCCAGGCCCGCGACCTCGACGAAGCCCTCGCGATCGCGAACGCCACCGACTACGCGCTGACCGGCGGGATTTTCTCGCGCAGCCCGCGCGCGCTCGCGCGCGCCGAGCGCGAGCTGCAGTGCGGCAACGTTTATCTGAACCGCGGCATCACCGGCGCGATCGTCGAGCGGCACCCGTTCGGCGGCTACCGGATGAGCGGCGGCGGCACGAAGGCCGGCGGGAAGGGTTATCTCGAAAACTTCCTTTTTCCCCGCGTGATCGCCGAAAACGTGATGCGCCGCGGCTTCACCCCGCCGGAGTAGCGGCGG
>DASZPP010000143.1:0-5456 GCA_035549975.1 Opitutus sp. | reverse complement strand
GCGCCGTCGTCAGCGCCAGCGCCTGCAACGCGCCGTTGAGCAGCCCTTCCTGTTTCAGGATCGTGATCCACGCGTAGGTGCGGATCAGGAAGCTCGTCCAGAACGGCACCATCACGAACAACAGCAGCCGCTGCCGCCAGGCCTCGGTCGCCCGCCCGATGCAATACGCCACCGGGTAACCGACCGCGATGCAGATCGCGGTCGTCAGCCCCGCATAGCAGATCGAACGCCAGAAAATTCGCAGATAAACCGGCTCGAACACCCGCCGGTAATTATCGAGCGTGAACGTGAAGACAACGCGTCCGAGTTCGTCGCGTTCGCAAAAGCTGTAGACCAGCAGGATCGCCGTCGGCGCCACGACAAACACCGCCAGCCACGCGAGCATCGGCGAAAGCAGCGCCCACGCCCGCCCGCGCGGCCTGCGACGATCCGCCGCCCCGGCAGGGCGGGTCTCTTTTGACCCGCCCTCATCGGCCCCAGCAGGCGGATCCGAGATCCGCCCTACTTGTGGCTCGATCGCCGTGCTCACCGCGCGCTTTTCAGATCGGTCATCAGCCGGTCGATGTCCGCCGCCGCCTTGCCGATGTCACGAAAGCTTTCGAGCCGCTCGGTCCCCTCGGCCGGGTAACTGGCCGGGTTTGCGAGCGCGTCGGCCGAGAGCAGCTTGCGCGCCTCGGCGTTCGGGTTCGTGTAGGGAAACGCGTCCGAGATCAGCTTCGAGACGTCCGGCCGGAGGATGTAATTGATGAACTTGTGCGCCGCGTCCTTGTTCGGCGCGTTGACCGGAATCGCGAGCGTGTCGAGGAACTGGTGCGCGCCTTCCGCGGGGATCACATACTGGAACTTCCTGTCCTGGTTCCAGAGGATCGCCGCCTCGCCGCTCCAGACGATGCCGAGGTCGACGTCGCCGTTGAGCAGCGCGGTCTTCGGGCTGTCGGAGTCGAACACCTTCACCAGCTTGATCCACTGGGCGATCAACGGCCGCGCCTTCTCGAGGTTTTCCGGCGTCACGTTGTTGATCGGCAGTCCGAGCGTGTCCAGCGCCCACGAGACGATCTCGCGGTTGTCGTTCAGGACGACGAGGCGGTTCTTGAACTTCGGGTCGAAGAAATCACGGTAGCCCTTCACCGGCGTCTTCACCTTTTCGGTGTTCACGACGATGCCAACCGTGCCGCCCATGTAAGGGACGGTGTAGAGGCCGTCGGGATCGTGCGGCCGGTGGCGGAACTCGGGCGCGATGTTTTTCAGGTTCGGCAGCTTCGACTTGTCGAGTGGCGCGAGCAGGTGCTGCCGGATCATCACCTCGGCCGCATAGTCGGAGGGCTGCACCACGTCGTAGTTGCCGCCGCCGGCGACGAGCTTCGCGAGCAGCTCCTCGTTGGACGAAAACGTCTCGAAGTTCACCTTGATGCCGGTCTCGGCGGTGAACCCGTCGAGCACGGGCTGCGGCACATATTCGGTCCAGCCGAACAGATTGAGCTCACCCGCAGCCCGGGCAGCGACACCGACAGCAAGCGCCAGAAGCGCCACGACAACGAAGCGGAAGGACGATTTCATGAAAGGAAGGAACGCTAATCTTCGCCGAGAAACGCTGATGCCTGAACAGGGATGAACTCAGAAAGTATCAAACGCTTCCACTCAAGCGTCTCCTTGTGGCCGAAATTCACCAGATAACCGACCGGTTGCCGGGCCAGGCGCAGGTGGTTGTAGAGCTGTGCTTCGTGCTCCGGCAGGAGCTGGGTGACTGCCTCGAGCTCCACGATCAAACAACCAAACACGAAGAGGCCGGGAACATAACGCTTCGCGAGTTCGCGATGTTTGTGGAAGCATCGCAAGTCCTTCTTCGCCGAGAAAGGAATCGCCCGAAGCCGCAGCTCGATTTCCGGGCTTTGCTGATAAATTCCCTCCGCCAGCCCGTAGCCACGCTCGTTGTAAACCTCGAAAGCCGCCCTCATGAGTTTGCAACCTTCGTCCTTGTAGATTTCCGGTTTCACGAATTAGCGAGGATCAGCGTTCCCGGAGTTTCGGCTCACCGAGCGAGCTTTCTTACATATGCGGAAAAGAGCACCACCGCCGTGGTCGCAATGACGAAAATCGCCGACAGCGCGTTCAGCATCGGGTTGAGGCCCACCTTCGCCATGCCGAACACGCGGATCGGCAGCGTCGCCGACGCCGCGCTCGTGGTGAAGAACGTCACGATCAATTCGTCCCACGAGAGCGAAAACGCCATCAGCGCGCCCGCCACGATCGCCGGCCGCAGGCACGGCACGATCACCAGCCAGAACGCCCGCGCCGGCGTCGCCCCCAGGTCGAGCGCCGCCTCCTCCAGCGCCGGGTCCAGTCCCCGCAGCCGCGCCTGCACCGCCACCATCACGAACGGAAAGCTGAAGGTCGTGTGCCCGATGATCACCGTCGAAAAACCCAGTCGCAGGCCCACTGCCGCGAAAAAGATCAACAGGCTGATGCCCATCAAAATCTCCGGCATCACCATCGGGACCGCCGCGAGCGTCTGGATGCTTCGCGCCCCGCGGAAACGGTAGCGGTGCAGCAGCCACGCGCCAACCGTGCCGAGCGCGACCGAAAACACCGTCGTCACGCCGGCGATCACGAGGCTGTTTTGCGCCGAGCGCAGCAGCGGTCCGTTTTCCCACACCCGTCGATACCAATCGAGCGTGAAGCCCTGCCAGATCACGTTCAGCCGCGACGCGTTGAAGGAATAGACCACCAGCACACCGATCGGGGCGTAGAGAAAAACAAACACCGCGGCGGTCCATCCGCCGAGGAAGATCCTCAGCGCCTGTAGTCCCGTCGGTCGGCGCACTGCGATCGCACGCGGCATCGGTGTAGTCTCAGCAGGATTTGTGCAGGTCGTGCGCCGGGCGCAAGACTGCAGCCGCCGTCCCGCGATTTACTTCCCGAGAATGCTGTTCAGGAGTCCGGTCCGCTCGAGGACGTATTTCACGAGGTCCGTGGCAAACTGGTTCACATTCGGCTTCTCCAGGCTGCCGCCGATCGTCACCGGCAGCACCATCGCCGAATAGCCGAGGCTGTCCTGCTTCGCCGTATCGAGGAGCTTCAGTCGCTTCATCACATCGCCGGTCGTGCCGCGCGCGCCAATGCTCAACTGGACGTTGAGCGGCTGCTGCAGCAGCGGTTTCGCCGGGTCGTGCTGGACGGAGCCGGTCCCTGTCAGCCTCAGCTCCGGCGCGATCAGCGAAAAATCCTGCAACTGCACATTGAGGTCCTCGCCGCGCACCGCCTTGACGCTCAATTGGTCGAACGGAATTTCCGACAGCGTTTTTGCCAGGCTGAACAGGTCCCGCACGTTGTCGGCGGTTTCCTTTTTCCCCGTGACCGCGCCGATGATTCCGCCGATCACCGCCGCGGCGCTCTGGTTCTTCGGCAGTTTGTCGGAGAGGTCCACCGGCAGCCCGCGGAAAATTCCGCCGCGGCCCGTGATCTGGACCTCGCCACGCAAATGCTCGGTCAGTTCGCCGAGATCCGCCCCCGCGCCGGCGAGATGTCCCGTGAGGTTGAGCTTGGTTTCGATGGTCGGCGGCTTGGCCGGTTCCAGCGCGCGAAACGCCGGACCCGTCTCGAAATTCGCCACCGCAACGTCCGCCGCCAGCGTGTAGGGCGACTTCGCCGCCGCATCGAACTTCACCTCGCCGCTCGCCTTGAGATCGCTCTCGGAGCCAAACCCGGCCTTCAAACCGTCCATCTTCAACGATCCCGGGTCGAGCCGCAGCGCGCCGCTGAGATTCGAGACTTCGAGCGAATTCGCAAACGTCACCTTCTTCAAATCCAGTGTCACCTGGCCGTTGAGCGCGCCCCAAAACGGCGTCGCATCCGGCTTCGCCGTCGCGGCGACCGTCGGCTGCGCGGACCCATTTTCCGGAGCGCCGGCCGGAATCAACGCGGTGAGCTGCGTCACATCGTCCACGTAAACCTGGTCGCCCGTCAACCGGCCGTCCATCCGCAGCGGCGTTCCCGGCAAAAGGACGCCGCCGATGGCGAAGTCCGATGTCCGGTCACCGTTCATCACGACCAGCGGCGCGTCGAAAGTGATCTTCCCGTCGTCGGCGAATTCGAGCCGGCATTCGAGATGGGCCGCGGGCAGCTTCGGTTGCGCCGACGCCCCGAGGTTCGTCAAGGACACCTTGGCTTCCAGCACCTTTGCACCGCCGATGCTGCCGCTGAACTCCCCGTCCGCCGTCCCCGACTTCAGCGCCGCCGACGACGCGAACACCGGCTGCGAATTCCAGCCCGCGAGATTCGCCTGGAAATGACCGGTGACCTTGAGCGCCTCGCTTTTCCCGACCAGCCGGCCGGCCTTCGCATCAAGCGAGAAAAACTCCACTCCCCCGGTCCCCGCCGTCAGACGGGAAACCTCCACCTGCCAGCCCGCAGCCGCGTAGTCCGCCGCAGCGTCGAGTGAAACGTCGATGCCGCGCAGCAATGCGCCGCCGCCTTGGGCCACCGCGAGGCCATTGATCGTCAGCGGCTGTTTCGCCCGGAGTTCCAGCCCGCCGTTGCGGGCGCTCCCGTCGAACTCGCCCCGCACCGCGCCGCCCGTCACCTCGAAATTCCCGAGCCAGGGTCGCGCCCAGGCCAGCGGCACGCCATCCAGCACGACCGACACGAGGTCCTGCGCCGGATCGGCCACCTTCAGCGCTGCGGTGCGGAGATCGAATTCGAACGGCTGCAGCGCGCGCACCCGCGCCACCGGCTTGTCGGCACGGAGCGTCGCATCGAAGCGGTCGACGCGCAGCGAATTCTCGTGCAACAGCACGTCGAAATCGACCGCCAGCTCCAGCGCGCCCAAGACGCCCAGTTCCTCGCGCACGACCGCGAGCGACCCCGTCGATGCATTGAGCCGGCCCGTCGCGTGAATCTCGCTCAAGTCGCCGCCCGACTCGAACGAACCCTGCCCCACGACGTTGAACTCCGGCAGCGCTCGTTCGAGCGCGAAGGCCGCGACATCCGACCGCACCACATCCAGCTTCCATTGGCCGGAAAGGTTGGAAGTCGCCGTCGAATATTCGCCGTGAATGCTGGCGAGTTCCTTGCCGGCCCCCGCGGCGCCGAACGTGTAGGCCTCGCCCGCCGCCGTCCGGGCCGCCGTCGCATCGATCGCGAGCTTCACCCCGCTGGGGAATTGGGGGCCGCTCGCCGTCGCGTTCGCCTTCGCACTGAGCTTGCTGAACGTCCGCGGGCTGTCCATCGCCGCGCCCAGGTCCGCCTGGAGTGTCAGCGCGCCGCCTTCGTTCGTCGCCTCCGCGGCAGCCAGCTTGAAAGCGCCCTCGTGCCCCGCCGCCAGCCCGCCGCCGGTCAGCGTCACATGCAGCCGCTCCGGTTCGCCTCCGCCCGTCGGCTGCGGCACGACCAGCTCTCCGTCCAGCTCGACTCCATCGAGCGTCAGGTCGACCGGCAGTTTCAACTGCGCCAAAAGCCCC
>DASZPP010000142.1:0-1733 GCA_035549975.1 Opitutus sp. | reverse complement strand
CCCACGGCGCCGAAATCCCCGCGACCGCCGCCGGGCTCCAATACGGTTCCGGCTTCGTCGCCGCGACCGCCCTGCTGCACATCATCGGCCTCGCGCCCGGCCTTCTCGGCACTCGCCTGCCCTCCCGCGCGGCGCAGCTCGCCGGCCTCGCCATCGCCGCCTGCGGCGTCGCGCTGTTCGTTGCGTAGGGCGCGAGTTTCATGGAGCCGCGGCGCCAACGAGCTTTCATCATCGGCACCGCGGGGGCGCGCCTCGCGCACCCTGCCTTCCTTCACAATTTCCGCGGGTCACACGCCATCCGCGGAAACCGCTCCGCCAGCGCCGCGCGAATCGCGCTCCATCCGCGGCGCAACCGCACGCCGTCGCCCGCCACAAACTTGATGCTCCATCCGCCGCGGCGCAGTGCGCTGACCCCGACCCAAAATCCTTCCCCGTGCAGCGCCGCCACCTTCGCCCCCCACGCCCCGTCCTGGTCGCCCGCCGCCGCAACCAGCACCGCATTGCCGAAGCAGGCGCCGGCGCCTGATCCGGCCAGCTCTGCCAGCGCACGCAAATCCGCCCCGCTCTGGTCGAACCGCTCCCGCAGCACCAGTTCGCCGCCGACCCGCACTTCCGTTTCCAATCGCAGCCGCTCCCATTCCCACGCCTCGCCGTGCGCGACGCGACCCGGCGTGAGCAGGTCGCAAAAAATCAACTCCGCTCCCGCCTCGGCGTCGACGCGTGTGCTTTGCCGGTAGCGGCACCCCCGATGCGGCACCAGCGGCTCCGGCAGCACTTCCAGCCATCCGCCCGCCGCGACGCGAAAGGCCTGCGAGCATTCGGCCGCGCCGTCCTTCATTTGAAAAATTCGGCTGGCGCTCGGCGTCGTCACCAGCAGCGCCGCGCCGCGTTCGACGGCAATCTCCGCTTCGAGCCGGTCGCCCGCGAGGATGCCCGCGGTCGGATTCACCACCTGCACCAGCAACACTCGCGCCTCCCCGTCCCAGTAAGGCTTGCTCACGTGATACGGCGCCCGCGCCGACTGCGCCGCGAGCACCGTTCGCCCGTCGTCGCGCGCCGCCGCCCGCAGCGCAAGTTGTCCGGAAAACTCCGTCATGAGCACGTCGTAGGGCGCGGCGCCCTCACCCCGCTCGCGCAGCCTCCGCAAACATCACCTCGCGCTCGATCCACGCGATCACCGCGGCGAGGTTGTGCTCGCGCTTCAGGTCGCAAAACAAGCACGGCCGCGCGCCGCGCTGCGCCTTCGCATCGCGCTCCATCACGCCGAGGTCGGCGCCCACCAGCGGCGCCAGGTCGATTTTGTTCACGATCAGGAGGTCGCTGAACCGGATCGCCGGGCCGCCCTTGCGCGGAATCTTGTCCCCTCCCGCGACGTCGATCACGTAGATGAACGCGTCCACCAGTTCCGGCGAAAACGTCGCCGTCAGGTTGTCGCCGCCGCTCTCGACCAGCAGCAATTGCAGGTCGGGAAACTTCGCCTCCAGCGCGCGGCAAGCCTGCTCGTTCATCGTCGTGTCGTCGCGGATCGCCGTGTGCGGGCAGCCGCCGGTCTCCACGCCCGCAATCCGCTCCGCCGCCAGCGCGCTGTGCTTGATCAGGAACTCCGCGTCCTCCGAGCAGTAGATATCGTTCGTCACGACCGCCATCGACCAGCGCTCGCGCAGCCGCTGGCAGAGTTTCAGGCACAGCATCGTCTTGCCGGAGCCCACCGGCCCGCCGATGCCAATTCGAGG
>DASZPP010000141.1:0-4905 GCA_035549975.1 Opitutus sp. | reverse complement strand
ATAACGACGGCCGCGACGATTTTCGGGCGGACTCGGAAAGCGGCAACTGGGTCGAGCTCGACCCGGCGTACATTTACGGCGGGCTGCAAGGCCGCACGAATCGCGGCCCGATGAATGTGCCGAACATCAACCAGCAGGCGGCGCAGATGGACGATTTTGCGCGCTGCATCCTCGACGACCGGCCGACGCCGGTGCCCGGCGAGATGGGTCGCGGCGACATCGCGACGATCGAGGCGATCTACCAGTCGGCGGCGACGGGGAAGCGCGTCGAGGTGAAAATCTGACCGGCGTAGTGGCAGGCCTCCGTGCCTGTCGCGGCGGCGGCCCTGATCACGGCAGGCAGGGACGCCTGCCGCTGCCGGGCCGAACCGCGGAGGTTGACGGTTCCCAGTGTTGTGGGGCGGGGTCGGGAGACCCCGCCCTGCATCTTCGGCGGGTGGACGAATGAACATCGCGCTGAACGGCTGCGGCATTGACAGCGGGGCGGGCGCTGGCGAACTCTTGCAAAATGGATGCGCAATCTTCGGGCCAGCCCGTGGAGAATCCAGCGGGCGCGCCAAACGGGAACAGGGCTGCGGCGGCGGGGCCGCGCGCCTTCGAGCGCGTGCTCGTGATCATGTTCGAGAACCAATATCGCAGCTACGTGCTCGCGAACCCGTATTTTCGCGGGCTCGCGCGGCAGGGCATCGAACTCGCGAACTTCCACGGCGTGATGCACCCGTCGCAGACGAACTACATCGCGTCGATCGCGGGCGAGCTGTGCAATTTCAGCTCCGACGACCCGCCGACGCCGCCGGCGCCGCAGCGCACGATCGCCGACCTGATCGAGGAATCCGCGGACGGCCTCGCGTGGAAGGCCTACATGGAAAGCTTCATTCCGCAGAACGCGCTCTGGACGCCGCAGCTCGTGCCAGCGAACGCGTTCCCGTATGTGATCAAGCACGATCCGTTCTCCTCTTTCGCGAATATCGTCGGCAGCGCGGCCCGCTGGCAGCGGATCGGGAACGAGGCGGACTTTTTCGCGGATCTGCTGAACGGCACGCTGCCCGAGTATGCGTGGTTCACGCCGAACATGTGGAACGACGGGCACTACCTGCTGGGCACGCAGCAGGAGGCGAATCCGCGCGCGCCGGCGATGGTCGACCAGGCGGCGGCGTGGCTGGAGCAGTTTTTCGGCACGCTGAAGTTTCCCGGGCCGGACAGCCACCTGCCGCCGCGCACGCTGGTGGTGGTGACGTTCGACGAGTCGGATTTCGAGCAGGCGGAGGATCCGGCGGCGACGGACAAGTATTTTTACGACGGGCCGAACCAGATCTACACCGTGCTGCTCGGCGATCATCTCACGCCCGGCGTGGAGCACGAGGGCTACAACCACTACAGCGTTCTCCGCACGATCGAGGAGAACTTCCGGCTCGGCACGCTCGGCAAGAACGACGCGGCGGCGAACTGGTTCCGGTTTCTCTGGGGCGAACGTTTCCGCTGGGCGCCGGCGATGGAGCAGACGCCCATCGCCACGACGGGCGCGCTCGCGGTGGCGGCGCTGTCGGGCACGGCTTGCGTGGTGTATGCGAATGCGGCGGGCGAATTGGAAATGCGGACGCATCGGCGCGGCGGCGAATGGAGCGAGCCGCGGCCGGTCGGGCTGCGCGCGGGGCCGGAGGTGGCGCTGGCGGGTTCCGGGGACCGGCTGATGCTCGTGACGACCGATGCGGCAGGCGCGCCGGTGGCGGTGGGTTTCGACTTTGCGCGGGGCTGGGATCGCGAGCCGGTGAAGCTCGCCGGCGGTCCGGCGACGGCGCTGGCGCTGGCGGCGTTTGGCGCGCGCGGCGAACAACTCATGTTCGCATATCGCGGCGCGGACGGCGGCATCGTCTCGCGGCGCTGGTGCGACGGCGATTGGTTCAAGCTGCTGCCGACCGGACACCGCACCGACGGCGCGCTCGCGCTGGGCGCGCTCGGCGCGTCGCTCCAGCTCGTATTCAAGACGCCCGGCACGTCGGGACTCAGCGCGGTGACGCTCAATGGCGCGGAGTTCAACGTCGTGACGCTGGCCGCGTCGCAATACGCCGGGCCCTACGACGACACGACGATCTACGCTTGGTCGCCGAGCTCATTTTCCGTGGCGCGCTTCGGCACGGAGACATCGGCGAGCACGCCGGGCGAACGCGAGCCGCGGATGGTGAACCTGCTCGCGGGCGCGCCGCTGGCGCTGGCGAGCCTCGACGGCGTGCTGCATCTCGTGCATCCGGCGCCGGACGGTCCGGGGCTGCACGAGGACACGTTTTCGATCGCGGGCGTGCTGACGGCGAAGCTGCCGGTCTCGTATAACTTGAGTGACGAACTGACGACGAGCGATGGCTACGGCACGCTGGCCGAGGCGGGCTGGAACGGGCAGCGGCCGCTCAACGGCGCATCGCTGGCCGGCCCGGCGCGGCTGGCCTGCGCGCAGGTGGACGGCGAGCTGATCGTGCTTTTTCACGGCGAACCCGGTGAACGCGTGTCGCTCGTGCGCGGCGGTTATCATTGTGACTGACAAAAAAACGCCTGCGCAGCCGTGGCGAATGCAGTGCCTCGGCAGGCGCAGGCGGAGGCGAACCAACGGTTCGGCGGATCAGTGCGGATGATTGTCGATGCCGGGATCGTAGAAGCCGATTTCACCGGTTGAAACTTCCTGGATCAGCAGGACGTAGTCATAGTTGCCGGGTTCCTGGGCGTTGTCGCTGATCGTCATGCAGCTGCCGCCGGGCACATCGGGCTTGTAGGGATCCGGGGTGTTGCAATTGCGCCGGACCAGCACGTCAGGAAAGGTTTTTTCACCAACCGACTCGGTTTGGTCGGCCTTCCACGCGATGCCGACGAGGAGGTAGCGCGAATCCGGGAGGTTGTAGATGAGCCGGACGGGATACTGGCTGGTGATTGTCACGTTGTCCTCGGTCATCGTGAGCGTGGGCGGCGGCTGCGGCATCGGCACGTTGCCGGGCGTGTGAAATCCGGTCCAGCTGCTGAGGGTGGCCTCGAGCGAGGTGATTGCGCCCAGCGAACGAAACTGAATGACGGTGACGGTGAGCACGCCGGTCGGCGTGACGGATTCGACGGGAACCTGAGCTGTGGTGGAGTTTGGTTTAGTCATGCTGTTTGGTTGAGTTGGCGGACAAAACGACGACGTCCAGGATGGGCGCCGCCAAGGGATCGGCCGTGTGATAGCCGAAATGCTTTAGCCGTTCGACGAGCGGCCGGGCTTCCTCGACGCGGCCCAAGAGCGTAAGCGCCTGCGCGGCGGGGTCGAGAAAGCGCCAGTCATGCGTGTGGTCGAGGCGGGGGGAAAGAGTTTCGAGAGCGTGCAGCCAATGTCGTTTTGCGACGTCGGCTTCGTTATGATCGGCCGCAATCCGGCCGGCTAAAATGATTGATTGAGCCAATTCGTTTTCGGCAAAGCCATCGGCCCCGCCCGGAGAAATCAAGGACTTGCTCAGCTCGATCGCGTGGCGGGCGGCGTCGGCCGCATCGGATTGATGGGCGATGAAACGCAAGTCCGCTTCGAGCTGCCACGCCGTCGCCAACAGCCAGCCGGCCATGTGCAAGGAAGGTTCCTGGGCCGCGAGTGCTTCGAGTTGGGCGCGGGCTGGATCGAGGATCGCGCGCGTTGCCCGAATGTCCCCTGCGCCGAACATAAGCGAGGATTCACGCAGCTTCGCCGTAAGCAGCAGGATTTGCCAGTCCCGGTTCTTCGCATCCTGGGCTACGAAGGCGCTCAGTGCGGCGTCGGCGCGGGCGTAGAGTTCTCTAGCCTCGCCGGTGCGGCCCAGCATGAGCCGGAGGTTGCCTTTGAAGATCCAGCTTTCCGCTTGGCGGGTTTTCCAGAACGCGACGCGCGGTTCGAGTGCGACAAGCGCATCCAGACGCGACGACATCTCCGAGTAGCGGGCCAGGGCGGCGGCGTAATCGCCGTCGCGCTCGGCGATCGTGCCGAGCCAGGAGGCGATGTCGGCGAGGCGGTACCGAAGCTGGGTGTCGGCGGGGGTGGCCGACAAAAGGGCGGTGACCGCCTCTCGCTCGGCGAGGAAGCCGGTGCGGGCGGCGGCAAGGTCGCCGTGGTCGAGGTCGAGGGCGGCGAGGTTGTGGTGGCCGTAGCTGATCTCCGTTTGCGCGCGGACGGTGTTGCCTTCGAGCGCGGCGAGCGCGAGGGCGGAGTCGCGATAGCGGGTGAACCACTCGCGACAGAGGGTGAAATCGCCGCGTTCGTGCGCGGCGAAGCCGATCCAGTATTCGGCCTGCGCGCGCTCGAAAAGCATGTCGGTATTTTTCGGATGGCGCGTGAAGAGCGCGGCGGCGCGATCGTAGGCTTTGGCGAAGGCGGCGGAGGCGTCCGCATAGCGCGCCTCGGCGAGGCGGATTTCGCCGATTTGCGTGAGCGTCTTCGCCTGGCGGGTGAGCGCGGTGTCGGTGAGGTCGCGCGGATCGAGCGCGGCGAAGTAGGCGAGCGCCTTTTCGCCGACGGCGTCGAGGAGGTCGAGCCGGCCGATTTTTTCGAGGCCGGTGCGGAAATCGCCGAGCATGAAGGCGAGCAGGTCCTCGGCTTCGCCCTGGCGGCGCTGGGCGTCGGCGCGGGCGAGCGCCTCGGCGCGGGTCGCGGCCTGGGCGGCGTCGCGTTCGGCCTGGGCGACGTGTTCGGCGCGGGTGGCGCGGACGGCCTGGCGGACGCTGACGATCGTGCCGGCGATCAGCGCGGCGGCAACGGAGGCGGCGCTGGCGCAGGCGAGGCGGTTGCGCGCGACGAATTTTTGCGCGCGATAGGCGGCACTCGGCGGGCGGGCGACGACGGGCTCGCGGCGGAGGTGGCGGCGGACGTCGTCGGCGAGCTCGTGCGCGGTGCCGTAGCGGCGATCGCGGTCCTTCTCGAGGCAG
>DASZPP010000140.1:0-5930 GCA_035549975.1 Opitutus sp. | reverse complement strand
CGTGGCGGGCGAGCGGCGTGTGCTGGAACCAGCGCGCCTCCGGCATCGCGTCGAGCACGCGATGGATTTCACGAATCTCGGCCGGTGATGTCGTGGGCTCGGTGAGGAGCGCGAGGCCGCGGCCGCGACGATCGACGAGCGCGCGCTGGCGCGGGAACCAGGCGGATTCGAATTCGTTCCACGAGGAGATCAGTCCCTCGTGGCGCGGAGCCCGCGAGCGGTCGGGATCGTAGAGCGAAAGGACGGAGGCCTGCGTCATCGCGTCGGTGGCCCCCAGGCTTTCGGGATGATCGGGATTGCCCTCGATTTTCGTCGGGCGGCCCTCGTGGGACTCGACAAGGATGCCGCGCGCGTAGCCCTCGACGGAGAAGGCGCTCGCGTAAAAATCGGGTTGGCCGGCGACGAGGTTTTCGGGAGTCGAGACGTAGGGAAGAATTTTTTCGGCGGGCCGGCCGCCGCAGCCGGCGAGACCGGCGAGGGCGAGCGAGCCGCCGAGCAGTTTCAGGAAATCGCGCCGGTCGAGATCGTGCGGCCAGAGCGTGGCGCCGGCGGGAAACTCGTCGGCGAGGCGCGCGCGGAAGCCCGCCGTGTTGGAATATTCCTCGAGGCTGCGCCAGAGTTCGGGCGGGGAGGACGCTGGAGAATTCTCGGCGGCGGCGGACATGGGTTCGGGTCAGTGGCGGGGGTAAGGCCCGCCCGGCGGGGTTTCCCTTGCGGCGGTTTTTAGTGATGGCATGTGGAGCAGTTGGTGAGGTGGCGCGTGGAGATGTGGTAGGCGGCCAGGAGTTTTTCGCCCTCGGTGCGCGAGCAGTGCGGGAGCGGGTGCGGCGAGAAGATTTCGTCGCGCGGATGGAGCCGCATGGAGGGATCGCGGTGGCAGTCGAGGCACCAGCGCATCGTCATCGGCGTGGCCTTGGCGGTCATCGCCATGTTGCCGATGTCGCCGTGGCACTCGGTGCAGGCGACGCCCTTGGCGAGGTGGATGCTGTGGTTGAAATAGACGTGTTGCGGGAGCTGGTCGACGCGGTTCCACGCGATGGGCTCGTCCTCGGAGCTGCTGAGCACGACGGGGCGGAGCATCGTCGTGTCGGTGAAGATCTGGGAGTGGCACGCGAGGCAGGTGTGGGTCGACGGCATGCCGGCAAACGCGGTCTGCTCGACGGACGTGTGGCAGTTGCGGCAATCGATGCGCAGCTCTCCGGCGTGATGACGGTGGCTGAAGAGGACGGGCTGGTTCGGCGCGAAGCCGATGCGGTTCCAGTAATTCGAATGGAAGTACTGCCAGGTGCCGTAGCCGGCGCTCACGGCCACGAGTCCGAGGCCGAGGAGCGCGACGCGAAACAGCGTGGTGGCCCGGGGACGAAACAACGGCGCGCGATGCGCTGGGGCGGGCGGCGTGGGTTCGTGCGGCGGTTGAGCCATGGGACGGGCAGGTGTTTCGCACGTCGCGCGGCGGCGCGCCGTCGGCGCCGGGGCGTTGGTGGCATAGTGCGGCGGCGGCCCGGTCCGTTCCAATGTAGCCACCCTTTCACGCAAAAACATCGGGACGGACGCCGACCGGGCCATGCGGGATCGCCTGCGCGGGCGCTGCGCGAAATCGCTGGCGGCGAATCCGGAACCGACGCGTCAGCGCGCGCCCGGAAGGTGCACACCGGGCGCGGCGGAATTTTCTTGGAAGGATCGTCCGCTGGCGATCGGGCAAACGATGCGCTTGCGACGAAGGGCGATTTGAACTGTTCTGGGCCCATGAAACTGGCGCGCCTCGGCTTCGGGCTGCTCATGATCTTCGGCGTTGGGATGCTGCTGGCGACGGCGGCGGACAAAAAAAACGCTGACGCGCCGGCCAAGATCGACGGCATCCCGATCACGCGACCCGACGGGTCCTTTCTCGGGCTCGAGCTTCGCAACAACAACTTCGTGCTGACGTTCTACACCAAGGAGAAAAAAAAGACGGCGCCGGACGTCGCGATGGCCGTGGCCCGCTGGCCGGTGAAATACCAGAAGGGAGACGAACGGACCTCGCTGACGCCGGGCGGGGACGGCACCTCGCTGACGTCGCCGCTGTTTGTGCGACCGCCGCATGACTTCCGGCTTTATCTCGGACTGTTCAAGGCGGGCAGCCAGGACGCGGTCGAGGATTACGTGGTGGAATTTCACGATTGAAGCGGGCGCAAATTCCACCGCGGCCGCAGGCGACAGGGCCGGGGTGAATCGGCAGCGGGAAACGGCGGTCATAGACCGCCGCTACAACGGTGAGAGCGGACGCCAGTCGGCGGGGCGAGGCGGTTGACACGCCGGAGAGGGCCGGCGATTTTTGGCGGATGTCCGCCTCCGTCCATGCTTCGTTCGACACGCTCGAGTCAGCCGTGGCTGATGTCGCCGCGGGACGGCTCGTCATCGTGACGGATGACGAGAATCGCGAAAACGAAGGCGACCTGATCATGGCGGCGGCGCAGGCGACGCCGGAGACCGTGACGATGATGATCCGTTACGGGAGCGGCATTGTCTGCGTGCCGACGGTGGAGGCGCAACTGCGGCGGCTCGCGCTGGGACCGATGGTGCAGCAGAACCGCGAGGTGCAGCGGACGGATTTTGCGGTGAGCGTGGATGCGGCGGAGGGAATCACGACGGGCATCAGCGCGCGGGACCGGACGCGGACGATCCGGATCCTGGCCGATCCGGCGGCGCGACCGGAGCAACTGGTGCAACCGGGCCATGTGTTTCCGTTGCGCGCGAAACCCGGCGGCGTGCTGGAGCGCGCGGGGCACACGGAGGCGGCGGTCGACCTCGCGGTGCTCGCGGGGCAGCCGCCGGTCGGCGTGCTGTGCGAGCTGGTGAACGACGACGGCACCGTGCAACGGCTGCCGGAGCTGATGGAGTTCAAGGAGCGGTTCGGGCTGAAGATGATCTCGATCGCGCAGTTGATCGAGCACCGGGCGCGGCGTGAGCAACTGGTCGAGCGCGTGTGCCTGCGGCCGTTTCCGTCGGAGTTCGGCCGGTTCGAGCTGCACGTTTTCCGGAGCAAGATCGACGGCCGGCACCACCTGGCCTTCGTGGCGGGCGCGGTCGGGCCGGAGCCGACGCTGGTGCGCGTGCACAGCGAAAACCTGCTGAGCGACGTTTTTCGCATGCAGGGCGTGGGATCGCAACAGGCGCTGACCGCCGCGCTCGAGGCGGTGGCGAAGGCCGGGCGCGGCGTCGTGCTGTACATGGAGCACGCGAATGGCGGCGCGGAGCTGATCAAGCGGCTGGATGCCAGGCCCGGCGAGCCGACGCCGCCGATGAGCCTGCGGGATTACGGGATCGGCGCGCAGATTCTCGTGGCGCTGGGGCTGAAAAAAATCCGGCTGCTGTCGCGGAGCCTGCGGCGGCCGGTCGGGCTCGACGGCTACGGCCTGGAGATCGTCGAGACGGTGGCGCTGTGAGCGCCGCTGGTTTCGGATTGCGGATTTCCGATTTGGTCTAGCGAATGAACCTTTCATGAGTTTCGCCAAGCCCGCCGAAGTCGTCGTCCATGGTTCCCCATTTCGCGTGGGCATCGCGGCGGCGCGTTTCAACGGCGAGCTGGTCGATGCGCTGCTGGCGCGGGTGATCGAGGGATTGCGCGCGGCCGGGGTGAAGGAGAAGCGGATCACGGTCGTGCGCGTGCCGGGCTCGCACGAGGTGCCGTGGGCGGCCGCGGCGCTGGCGCACGGCGGGCGGCGCGACGTGGTGATCGGGCTCGGCGTGCTGATCGGCGGCGACACGTCGCATCACGAGATGGTCGGGCAGAGCGTGTCGCACGCGCTGCAGCGCGTCGCGCTGGACACGCGCACGCCGGTGATCAACGGCGTGATCGTGGCGAACACGCAGGCGCAGGCGGAGGCGCGCTGCCGCGGGCGGATCGATCGCGGCGGGGAATTTGCGGCGGCGGCGCTGGAAATGGCGGCGCTGAAGGGGGAGTTGTCACGATGAGCAAGCCGCAGTTCGCCCAGCGTCGCGCCGGCCGCGTGGCGGCGCTGCAATACCTGTTCGCGTGGAGCCTGAACCCGCCGCAGAACCTGGCGGAGGACCTGCGGGTGTTTTTCGAGAACCTGGAGGGACCGCGCGAGCATTACGCGTTCGGCGAGGAGCTGATCCATGGCGCGATCGAGCACAGCGCGGAGATCGACGCGCGCATCCGCTCGCTGGCGCAGAACTGGGAATTCGACCGGATCGCCAAGATCGACCTCGCGATCCTGCGGCTGGCGATGTTCGAGATGATTTACCGCAAGGACATCCCGCCGGTGGTGTCGATCAACGAGGCGATCGACCTGTCGAAGGAATTTTCCAACGCGGATGCCAAGCGCTTCATCAACGGGATCCTCGACCGACTGAAGGATCAACTGGGCCGGGATGCGCGGAAGGCGGAGTGAATCTGGAACTCAGAAAATCAGGATGGCGGACCTCGGAAACAAGGAGCTCGGCGGGCGGGTGATCGAGGCGGCGATCAAGGTCCAGCAAACGCTCGGCCCGGGATTTCTCGAGTCGATCTACGGGAGTGCGCCCGACATCGAGCTGCGACGGCGGGGGATCGCGTTCGAGCGCCAGAAAGCCGTGGCGTTGTCCTATGAAGGTGACCAGGTGGGCGGGCACCGGGTTGATCTTCTCGTGGAGGGCAGATTGCTGGTCGAGCTGAAGGCGGTGCGTGCGATCGAGGATGTTTTCTTCGCGATCGGCCGTTCCTACATGAAAGCGCTGGGCGTGGATGATGGGTTGCTGCTGAACTTTGCCAGCAGGCCGCTGACCATCCGGCGGATCGGTCGCGAGTGGAATCCAGCCTGATTTCCTGAGTTCCAGAGATATGTTTGGCCTTTTCAAGAAATTCAAAGACGGGTTCGCCAAGACGGTCTCGGCGATCGCGGCGAAGACGCACGGGTTGTTCGGCGGGCGGAAGATCGATGCGGCGTCGCTCGACGAACTCGAGGAGGCGCTCTACACGGCGGACTTCGGCGTCGAGACGACCGAGGAGATTCTGGGCGAGATCAAGGCGGCCTACAAAAAGGAGAAGGACCTGCGCGGCCAGGAAGCGGCGGCGATCGGCGCCGCGGTGTTGCGACGCGTGCTGGCGGGAAGCGAGGGAAGTTTGAATGGAGTCGCGGCGTCCTCGCAGCCGGAGGCGAGACGCGGCGAGGGCACCGCGCCTCCAGCGGGTGCGGCGCCGCGGCTTCCGACCGTGATCGCGATGATCGGGGTGAACGGTTCGGGAAAGACGACGACGTCGGCGAAACTCGCCTGGCGGCTGAAGCAGGACGGAAAGACCGTGATGCTCGCCGCGTGCGACACGTTCCGGGCGGCG
Organism: Opitutus sp.; assembly: GCA_035549975.1. Classification (GTDB taxonomy): domain Bacteria; phylum Verrucomicrobiota; class Verrucomicrobiia; order Opitutales; family Opitutaceae; genus Opitutus. The sequence goes on along the minus strand of DASZPP010000140.1, from coordinate 613 downwards.
GCAGTCGAGCAGTTGAAGACATGGGCGACGCGCCTCGAGCTCGACATCGTGGCGAGCCACACGGGCGCGGACGCGGCGGCCGTGGCGTTCGACGCGTGGCAGGCGGCGAAGGCGCGCGCGCGCGACTACCTGATTGTCGATACGGCCGGGCGGCTGCACACGAAGAGCAACCTGATGGAGGAGCTGGCGAAGATCCGGCGCGTGCTGAAGAAGCATGATGCGACGGCGCCGCAGCACAGCTGGCTGGTCGTCGACGGCTCGCTCGGCTCGAACTCGATCGAGCAGGCGAGGGTGTTTCACAAGGAATTCGGCGTGACCGGCCTTGTGGTGACGAAGCTCGACGGCACGAGCCGCGGCGGCGCGCTGGTGGGCATCTGGCGGCAGTTGAAGATTCCGATTTATTTCATCGGGCTGGGCGAACAGCCGGAGGATTTGCAGCCCTTCAATATCGAGAACTACGCGAAGGCGGTGTTCGGGCTGGAAAACTGAAGCGGGCCCCGGTCGGGCAGTCAGAGTTTTTCGGCTTTGGCGAGTTTGCCCTCGGGCACGGTGACCAGAAGGGTGTGCAACGCCGTGGGCGAATCCTCGCGGGCAAACGCCACGAGAAATTGCG
>DASZPP010000139.1:0-1797 GCA_035549975.1 Opitutus sp. | reverse complement strand
ATTTTTTCACGACCGCGCGAAGATCCGCCATCCCGTTCGGATATTCGTCGCGAAACGGAAAGTGCCCCGGGCTCTTCGCGAACGCGCCGTGAACGATCATCACCAGCCGGAAGCCGCCGCGATGCGCGTAGTCGATGTAGCGATCCACGTTCTGCAGCGTGACCGGTTCGCCGATTTCCAGATACGAACGCTTCGCCATTTCGGACTCGCGGCTGCGCACGCCGCGCGGCAGGCCGTAGTCCGCCTCGAGCCGGTCGATGTGCTGCAGCAGCTTCCCGGGCGCGCTCACGATCAACGCCGCGCCGACCGGCGCCGTCCGCACGTCGGGCACCATCGTCGCCCGCATCACCCGGCCGGCCGGATTCTCGACCGAATCGATCTTCGCGCAGGGATCGGTCGCGAGCAGGTTCACCGCGACGTGCCGGTCGAAATCGACGTTGAGCCACGCGCCGAACTGGCCGCGCTCCTTGAGCGGGAGTTGCAGGAATCGCAGCTCGTCGAACGGCAGCGTGTCCTCGTTCAATTCGCTATACCAGGCGCCGCCCTGGTCGTAGGCGCCGTTGCCCTCGATCTTTTCGAGCGTCACGCCGATGTAGTCATCGGTGATTCGCAGGCGCAGCGTGACGACGCTGACGAGCGGCTCGAAGGTGACGATCAACCGGTCGCCCTCGCGGCGGACGGAATGCGCCGGCGTGACCTTCGGCTGCACATAGCCGCGGTGCCGGACTGCCGCGAAAGCCGGCATTCGCGCTCCGGGCGCGAGACACTCCTCCCCCGTCGGCTTGTGCAGCAGGCTGAGCGCACGGCCGTCGTCGCCGATCACCAACCGCAGTTCCTTGTTCTCAATCGTGACCGCAGCCGCGGCGCGGCGCGACGCGACGGTCGCCATCAGGGCGAGGGCCAGCGTGCCGGCACCGATGGAAAGGAACCGATTCATGTCACCGCTTTTTCAGCAAAATTCCGTCGCCCGCCCGGATCACGATATGGGGAATCCCGCGCGCATTCAGCGGCAGGGGTTCGCCATTGTTGGTCCGCGGATCCTGTTTGCCAAGGAAGCGGATGAATTTTCCCAGCGAGAGCGGAATTTCGACATCGACCGCGCTCCGGTTGTTGTCGCGGGTGCCCGGCCGGCTGCGCGGATTCACGAGCGCCGCGCCGTGCTCGAACCGGCGGAGATAGACGCCGTCGCGAAACGGCTTCAACGGCGGCGGATCGATCGCCTCGCCGAGCCAGTCCGTTTTGGCCGCGCCCGCGAGGTCGAACTCGTCGAGCCAGACGGTCGTCGCCTTGCTGTAGCCGCCGCTTTTGACCGCAAAATACCCGTCGTCCATCAGCGTCGAGGCGAGCGCGTAGCGTGCAAACGCGAACGGCGCGCCGCCGCCGTAGCCGCTGCGCTCCGCCTCCGGCTGGAGCAGCCGCCCGTCCGGGCTCGTTTTCACGTCGAAGACGACCAGGTGCGGTGCAGCGGTGTGCGCGACGAGGCTGCGATACGCCTCCATCGTGCGGTGCCACCCCCACTGCCGCTCCGCCGAAAAGCTCCGGCCCATCGCGCTCTCGAAGAGCGCGCCCTGCAGTTTGCCGCGATACTCCGGCTCCTGCAAAAATCCCTCGGTGTGTCCCGCGAGGTCGAAATTGCCGTCGACGTTTCCGATCACGGGCATGCCCGGCTGGAGCCGGTTGATCTCCGCCCAGAAGTCCGCCATGCCGGTGCGGTAGTAGGCGCGCACGACCGGGTCGTTGCGCGAATCGTCGCGGCCGTCGCGATCCCAATCCACCTCGGAGCGCGGACGGTAAAAG
>DASZPP010000138.1:0-6963 GCA_035549975.1 Opitutus sp. | reverse complement strand
AATAGAAAAAGAAGACATCGACCGACGCGAAGACCCCGAGCAGCCCGCCCTGCATGATCAGGAGCAGCATCAGGTAGATCTTGAGCCGTTCCGCGCCGGACTGGATCGCGTAAAGGCCGGCGGCGAAGCCGACGACGGCGGCGAGGACGAAAAGCGGGAGCGAAATGCCGTTGAGCCCGAGCGTGAGATGGATGCCGTAGGCGTCGAGGCCGGTGGAGTAGCTCCTGAGGAAGGCGTAGCCGTGCGACTCGGGCGGCATGTCGTTGAAATGCCACCAGACGTGCAGCGCGAGCAGCAGCGGAATCGCGAACGCGACGTAGCCGAGGCGGAGCGACCAGCGTTTCGGCAGGCCGAGCGCGATGGCGACGGCGAGCGCGAGCGGCGACGCGATCGAGACGAGGAGAGGATCGAAGGGAAGATTGCTCATCGCGAACTCAGTGGATGATGCCCGTCACGAACAGCCAGAGGACCACGACGCCGCCGAGAAACCAGTAGACGTAGACGTTGAGCCGGCCGACGTGGACGGCGCGCGCGCCGAGCCCGAAGAGCCCGACAAGGCCGGCGAGGCCGCGGATGATCAGGCCGGCGAGGAGGATTTGCTCGAGGAAGTTGAGCAGCATCGCGAAGCGCTGCTGGATTTTCGCGACGTAGTAGTTGTAGACGCTGTCGAAGGATTCCTTGAGGCCGGTCAGGAGGGCGAACGTCGCAGGCGCGCGGACGGCGAGCGTGTCCTGCGGGCCGTGCTGGTAGAACGCGAGCGCGATACCGGCGCCGACCGCAAGGATCAGCACGCTCATGATGAACGGACTCCAGCCGGGCGCGTGCGGGATTTGCGAGAACACGCCGGCGAAGGCGCGGCCGTAGATCAGGCCCGAGCCGTCGTGCGTTGTGTAGCCGCCGACGATCGCGAGGATCGCGAGGACGATGAGCGGCAGTGTGAGCACCGGGCCGTTTTCGTGCGCGTGCGACGCGCCCTCGCCTCTCGGTTTCCCGAGGAAAACGAGCTTCCACATGCGGAACATGTAGAAGGACGTCAGCACGGCGGTGAGCGCGAGGATGACGAAAACGGCGGTGTTTTTTTCCTGCGCGAGGTGAAGGATGGCGTCCTTCGAGAAAAAGCCGGAGAGGAACGGGAAACCCGAGATCGCCGCGACGCCGACGGTGAAGGTCGCGAAGGTGACCGGCATTTTTTTGAGGCCGCCCATCTTGAAGATATTCTGCTCGTGGTGGCAGGCGTGGATCACCGAGCCGGAGCCGAGGAAGAGCAGCGCCTTGAAGAAGGCGTGGGTCGTGAGGTGGAACATCGCGGCGCCGACGCCGGCGGCGATCATCACGGTCGCAACGCCGACTGGAGCATGCATTTGTTCGCCCGGGGCAGACAACCGCCCCAACCCGAACGCCGCGACCATGTAGCCAAGCTGGGAAAGCGTGGAATAAGCGAGGACGCGCTTGATGTCGCTCTGCACGATGGCGCAGAGCGCGGCGTAGAGCGCGGTGGCCGTGCCAATCCACATGATCACCGTAAGCGCGTCGGGCACCATGAGGACGTTGATCCGGCAGAGCATGTAGATGCCGGCGGCGACCATCGTCGCGGCATGGATCAGCGCGGAGACGGGCGTCGGGCCTTCCATCGCATCGGGCAACCAGACCTGCAGCGGGAATTGCGCGGACTTGCCGACGGCGCCGCAGAAGAGCAGCAGCGGGATCAGCTTGCTGTAGACATGATGGTCGCCGAGCGCGGTGAGATTGACGGTGCCGTTGGCCCAATAGCAGAGGATGATGCCGAGCAGGAAACCGAAGTCGCCGACGCGGTTGACGATGAAGGCCTTTTTCGCGGCGTCGCTCGCGGACGGTTTCTCGTGCCAGTGGCCGATCAGCAGCCAGGAGCTGAAGCCGACCAGCTCCCAAAAAATGAACATCATGAAAAGATTGTCGGCGAGCGTGATGCCGATCATCGAAAACATGAAGATCGACAGTCCGCCGAAGAAGCGCGCCTTCGCCGGATCGTCGCGCAGGTAGCCGAGCGAGAAGACGTGGACGCACAGGCCGACGACGCCGACGATGCAGAGCATCAGCGCGGCGAGGTCGTCGTATTTGATCCCGAGCGAGAGCGTGAAACGGCCAAGCGTCAGCCAGTCGAGGTGCGCCTCGAAACGTTCCATGTGAAACGCGAGGATGAGCGAGATCGCTGCGATCGCGGTCGCGGCGAGAACCGAGATCGTCGCGGCAAGCCCGCCGGCGCGGCGCAGGAAAAGCGCGATGAGCGCGGCGCTCGCGAGCGGAAGAAGAAGAACGAGAATGGCGTGCTGGAGCATCGTCATGAGGCGGAGTAGCGAGTAGCGGGTAGCGAGTAGCGAATAGCTACACGGCCGGCCGTTCGCTCTTGGGAGAAAAAGCTCATATGCTCGCTACTCATTACTCGATGCTCGCTACTCGCCACTAATGTTTCAGCGAGTCGAGCTCGTCGACTTCGATGGTCTGGCGCTTGCGGAAGAGCGCGACGATGATGGCGAGGCCGACCGCGACCTCGGCGGCGGCGACGGTGAGGATGAAGAACACGAAGACGTCGCCGTCGAGCACGCCGTTGAAGCGGGAAAACGCCGCGAGGCCGATGGTCGACGCGACGAGCATCAGCTCGAGGCCGATGAAGATCACGAGCGTGTTCTTGCGCAGCAGCACGCCGAAGAAGCCGATCGCGAACAGGACCGCGCTGAGCACGAGGTAGGCGTTGAGGGTTGGAGCGATCATGGCGCGAAGTAGCGAGTAGAGAGTAGTGGGTAGCGAGTAGCTTCGGCAGCGATGCGCGATCGGAAGGCCCAGCGTCTCCGATGCTCGCTACTCGCTACTCGATGCTCGCTACTCATTTGGTTTCCTCCACGCCGTCGAATTTCTTGCTCAGCACGATCACGCCGATCATCGCGATGAGCAGGAGGAAGCCGATGATCTGCACGGGGAGCAGGTAAGTGCTGAAAAGCTGGTAGGCGTAATCCTTGAGCGAGGGCACGGCGGCGGCCGAAGTCGCGGCCGGTGCGAGACTGGCATGCTGATGGATCGTGAGCACACCAGTGGCGAGGAGCGCAGCGGCGACGACGCTGGCGAGGAGCGTCACGCGCTTGAAGGGGCGCGGCCGGCCATGCGTGTCGAGCAGCATGACGATGAAGAGGAACAGCGCGGCGACGGCGCCAGCGTAGACGAGCAGCAGCACGAACGCGAGCAGGTAGGCCTCGAGCAGCACGAAGAGCCCGGCGACGCCGACGAGCGAGAGCATGAAGCACATCGCGGCATTGACGGCGTTGCGGTTCAGCACGGCGCCGAGCGCGGCGACAAGCGTGAGGAGGGCGAAGAGGTTGAAGAGGAGCGAGCCCATGCTAGTAGCTAGTAGCGGGTAGCGAGTAGTGAGTAGGACGAACACGGCAGGGAGAGGCGAAGCTCCGACGGCTCGGATGCTCGCTACCCGCTACTCGATGCTCGCTACCTGGCTTTTTCATCTCAGTGCGCGCCGCCGCGGAGCTCGGCGGACTTCTTTTTGTCCCACTTGAAATGCGAATCGGGCAGCGTGCCGCCGAGTTCGTAGAGACGGTCCTTGTGGTTCACCATCTCGGCGCGGGTGTAGCCGGTCATGGTGTATTGCGACTGGAGCCAGATCGCCTCCTCGGGGCAGACCTCCTGGCACATGCCGCAGTAGATGCAGCGCAGCATGTCGATGTCGAAGGCGCGCGGCGCCTTCTCGACATGGGAGGTTGGCGCGGCGGGGTCGATCTCGCCGGGCGTGATGCGGATCGCTTTCGGCGGGCAGACGAACTCGCAGAGCTGGCACGAAACGCATTTTTCGCGGCCGTTCGGATCACGAACGAGCGTCGGCACGCCGCGATAGCCGGCCGGAATCTCGGGACGCTGCTCGGGATATTCGAGCGTCTGCTTCTTGCGGACGAGGTGCTTGATGGTCGTCTTCAGGCCGCCCACGATCTGCGGGAGGTAGGTGCGCTCGGCGAGGGAGAGCGGTTTTCGTTTGAGAGGGACGACGGCCATGGGAACGACGGACTAAGCGCGAAGACGCAAAGGGCGCGAAGGGAACGCGAAGTTCGGAACTTCGCGGCCTTGGCAGTTCTTCGCGTCTTTGCGCTTAATCATTTTCATTTTTGAATGAACGCGATCGCGATCGCGTAGAAGAGGAGATTGGCGATGGAGAGCGGGAGGAGCTTGCGCCAGCCGAGCTTCATCACCTGGTCGTAGCGGAAACGCGGGAGCGTCCAGCGCACCCACATGAAGAAAAAGATCATCGCGAGCACCTTCCCGAGGAAGATCGCAATCGAGATCACGCCGAGCCAGAACGGATGCGTCGCGAGGTGCAGCCATTGCGCAACCGTCGCCAGCGGCACCCACGGCAGCGGGTTCCAGCCGCCACCGAAAAGCAGCATGAACACCGCGGAGCCGATGATCATGTGCGAGTATTCCGCGACGAAGAACAGGCCCCACTTGAATGCGCCGTATTCCGTATGGAAGCTGCCGACGAGGTCCGCCTCGGACTCGACGGTGTCGAACGGCTGGCGGTTGGTTTCGGCGAAGAGCGCGACGAGGAAGATGAATGCCGACACCGGCATGATGAACACGAACCACAGGCCACCGACGAAGCCGGACTGGCTCTGCAACTCGACGACACGCCCGAAGCCGAGCGTGCTCTGCTGGCCGGGGGCGTTGGCCCAGAGAAAAACCGGCAGCACGGCGAGCGTCATCGAAAGCTCGTAGGAGATGAGCTGCGCCGAGGCGCGGACGCTGCCGAGGAACGGATATTTCGAATTCGACGTCCAGCCGGCGAGAATCACCGAGTAAACGCCGAGCGAAGCGACGGCGAACACGCCGAGGATGCCGATGTCGACCGGCGCGAGGCCGAGCGGGATCACGGCGCCGTTGGCGGCGAGGAAGGCGCCGAACGGCACGACTGTCACGGTCGTGAGCGCCGGGATCATCGCGAGGATCGGTGCGGCGATGAAGTAGAACTTGTTCACGTGGCCCGGCGTCGAGTCCTCCTTGAAGAGCATTTTCCCGCCGTCGGCCATCACGTGGAAAATACCGAGCCGCTGGAGAAAACGTCCGAGGAACGGAATCCAGGCGACCCACGGGACGACGGCGCGATTCGGGCCGGGACGGTCCTGCACCCATGCGGCGACCTTGCGCTCGGCCATCGAGCACGCGCCCGCGATCGGGAAGATCACGCCGATGACCGCGAGGCCCTTGATGAGGCCTTGGACGAGCGGGGGAAGGTTGAAAAAGAAATCAGCCATGATGGCGGAAAGTAGCGCAGGCGTCCCGCCTGCACCGGGCCGAATGCAGGCGAGACGCCTGCGCTACGAATGAGCGGAGCAAATTCATGTCGTCGTGCCGGCGGGCGGCGGTTTCGGGAGCGCGTTGCTCTCCGGCGCGGGCTGTGGCGCGGAGGGTTTGTAGTGCAGGGTCTCGCCCTCGACGAACGGCAGGCCGAGCCATGGCGTCGGATCGAGCAGCAGGCCGGTGTCGGGAATGTTGGCGAAGAGCATCGTGCCGAGCGCCGGGACTTCCGCGGCGATCAATTTCCAGAGCGAATGGATGTCGGAGGGCAGCGCGGACAAGCGCGACGAGGGCGTCGCACCCCCATCGACGGGACTCGCGGCGGCGGCGAGTTTCGCGAGGACGACGAGATCGTCGTGGGCGCCGGCGACGATGGGAACCGCTTTCGAAAACTTCTGGATCCGGAACTGCTGGTTCACGAACGTGCCGTTTTTCTCGAACACGGTCGCGGTCGGAAAGACGACCTTCGCGACGGCGCTCGTGGCATTCGCCTGCGTGCCGAGGTAAACGACGGCGACTTTCGCGAGCTGCGCGGCGGTGAGGCCGGCGGCGAGCAGGTCCTCGCCGAGCGAGACGACGGCCTTGATCTTGCCGGCATCGATCGCGGTCGCGAGCGACGCGAGGCCGCCGAGACGAACCGAGCCGGATGATGGGGCCGCGACGCCCTCGTCACGGTTAGCGGAATTGCGCGGCGAGGATGCCGCGGCTCCAACCTGCGGCAGATCGGCAATCAAGCCCACCACGAGCGCGCCGCGGACGTTCGGGTTGCGGTCGGCGGAGATGAGGAGCTTGTCGCCCTCACCCACCCGGCTGACGAGCTGCACGGACGCGCCGAGCGCGGCGGCGAGTTTTTTCGTGAGGAACTGCTCTTCGACGGAGCTGCGCCCGGAACCGACGACGGCGATCGCGCCGGCATTCGCCTGGAAAACCTCGGCGGCGGCGTGGACGGCCATATCGAGCGTGCTGTCGGTGCCGCTGACTTTCGCGATCGTGAGCCGGTCGGGCGAGCGGACCTGCTTGTAGAGGACGCGGCCGCTGTCGGCCATCCACTCGTCGTTCACCTCGAGGTTGCGGCGCGGGGTGAGGCGGTAGATCACGCCCTCGCGCGACCAGGCGACGGTGTTCGCGCCGACGGACGACTCGGTGTCGATGCTGTTCGCCTGCTTGAGAAACCAGACGCGCATCTTGAAACGAAAATCCGTCGAGGTGAGCGCGCCGACGGGGCAGAGGTCGACGGTGTTGAGCGAGTAATTGTTCGTGAGCTGCTTCCCCGGGAAACAGGTCAGCGTCGAATAGCTGCCGCGGTCGATGAAGCCGAGGACGTCGTCCTTGGCGACCTCCTTGCAGAAGCGGATGCAGCGCGAGCAGAGGATGCAGCGCTCGTCGTCGAGCGTGACGCGCGGGCCGAGCTGCGTGCGCTTCGGCTTCACGTTTTTCGGCTCGATGTAGCGCGAGTAGCCGCGGCCGGAGCCGGTGGCCTGCTCCTGGAGCTTGCACTCGCCGGCCTGGTCGCAGATCGGGCAGTCGAGCGGGTGATTGATGAGGAGGAACTCCATCACGCCCTCGCGGCAGTCCTTCACGAGCGGCGACGTGGTGCGGATGTGGAGGCCGGGCGAGGCGTTGGTGCCGCAGCCGATC
>DASZPP010000137.1:0-17854 GCA_035549975.1 Opitutus sp. | reverse complement strand
GCGGTGAGCATATTGGCGACGACGGCCTGCGCGGTTTGCAGCGCCGCGGTTTTGCTGTCGCGCAGTCCGCCGATGAAACACGCCGAGAGGCCCGCGATCAGCGCGATCACGACCAGCAACTCGACCAGCGTAAATCCGCGCGGATGCTTGCCGGGCTTTTTCATTTCCAACTGTAGATGATGTCGCCCGCCGCCGCGCCACGCCCCGCGGAATAAAAAATCACGCCTGCGCGAATTCCCCCGGTTGGGAAATCCGAGGGATCGGGAAGCAGGGCGTCGCCATAACCCGCCTGCGAATTGCCCGGCCGGATCTGCGGCCGGACGAGTTCATCGCCTTTGATCACCCCGTCGCCATCCGTGTCGATCAAGGTCACAATCTCGCTGTTGCCGAATGAATCAGCCAGCTCGCTGGTCGCGGCACCGGACGCGTTCTTCACGAACTCCGACTCCGAAATTGAATAAAAGGAAACGGCCTTGGTGTTTCCGTTGAGGTTCGCCCCCGACCATGCCGTGCCGAGATAGTCGCGTCCCGTCAGCGCCGCGAGAAACTTGGCCGGATCGAGCAGATTATTCGTCGTGACCGCCGGATAGTAACCATACTCCTGCTTGAACTGCTCCATCGCCGTCGCCCATTGGTTGAAGCGGACTTTCGCCTCGGCGCGCTTCGCCGAATTGCGAACGCCATTGGCCGTCGGCACGATGATCGCCGCCAGGATGCCGATGATCGCGATGACGGCCAGCAGTTCAATCAATGTAAACGCCCGGCTCGGAAACCGCGGGAGCGTGCTTCCGCCGCGGCGCCGAAATTTCCGCGGCCATGCGTCGCGGCCAAAAACTGCTCCGACGGTTTCGCGGGGAAACTTCACTGGTTCGTGTAAATGTTGTCAGCGTTGACCGGTGCCTCCGGGTTCGGCCGTCCGCCGGATAACAACGCCGGATCGTCTTCTCGGTCGGGGCCGGTCGAATAGAGCACGAACGACGGGTTCGTCCAACCGGCCGCAGGAAACTTGTAGGCGTAGACGTAAGGTTGCCCCCACGGATCGGTCAGGATCGCGTTAGGCGCGGAATTGAGATCCGCATCATCCCCCGCCTTGAAGAGAGTTGTATCGATCTGCGCGCGGCCCGAGAGCGCCGCCTGCGTCGGACCAAGCTTGCCGAGCAGCGACTGCAGGAGAATCGCTTCGTCGTCGGTTTGCGGATAGTCGCCGTATTGCCGTCGGTAGCCTTCGAGCCCGGCCGAGATGGCGGCGAGTTCGGCTTTCGCGCGCGCGACCTTGCCCGCCTCGCTCGCCCGCCGCCCCACTCCGATCACGATCGAGCCCACCAACGCGATGATCGCGATCACGGTCAGCAACTCGATCAACGTGAAGCCAGCGGCGGTTTTCGCACGGGCTCGAAAACCCGCAACCGCGATCCCTGGACTTTGAACCGAGGAGCCTATCTTCCGTCGAAGCGGCATGCGCGCGATCAAACGCAAACCAGTTGGGCTTTCAAACCGATTCGCGCGCCACCGGGCGATGCGCCGAAGTGTCGGCCCATCAGAGCGGGGAAACGGCCGAGCGATCCTTGGCTCCGTCCGTTTCCGCCGAGGGATGATCCGATCGCCGGTTACTCTTCGGACTGCAGGCTCGCGACGACGCTGAAGTCTTCGAGCGTGGTTGTGTCGCCCTTGATGGTGCCGCCCGCGGCGATTTCCTTCAGGATGCGGCGCATGATTTTTCCGCTGCGGGTCTTGGGCAATCCCGCGGCGAAGCGGATGACGTCGGGCTTCGCCAGCGAACCGATTTCCTTGCCGACGTGATTGCGCAATTCCTCCTTGAGCGCATCGCTTGCCTCGTGGCCCGCTTTCAGCGTCACGAACACGACGAGCGCCTGGCCCTTGAGCTCGTCGGGCCGCCCGACGGCGGCGGCCTCGGCGACGGCCTTGTGCGACACGAGCGCGCTCTCGACCTCGGCCGTGCCGATGCGATGGCCGGAAACGTTCAGGACGTCGTCGATCCGCCCGACGATCCAGAAATATCCGTCCTTGTCCTGGCGCGCGCCGTCACCCGTGAAATAATATTCCGGATGCTCGGGAAACTCCGAAAAATACTGCCGCTTGAAACGATCGTCGTCGCCCCAGAGCGTGCGCAACATCGAGGGCCACGGCTGCGTGAGGACGAGCTTGCCGCCGGAATTCCGCGGCACTTCCTCGCCTTTTTCGTCCACGACCTTCGGCACAACACCGAAGAAGGGCTTCGTGCCCGAGCCGGGTTTGCAGCCGGTGATTCCCGGCAGCGGCGTGATCATGATCCCGCCGGTTTCCGTCTGCCACCACGTGTCGACGATCGGGCAGCGTTTTTTCCCGATCATCGTGTAATACCACATCCACGCCTCCGGGTTGATCGGCTCGCCGACGCTGCCGAGCAGGCGCAGCGAGTCGAGCCGGTGACGCAGCACGTAGTTGTCGCCCCAGCGCATGAACGCGCGGATCGCCGTGGGCGCCGTGTATAGAATCGTAAGCCCGTGGCGGTCGATCATGCGCCAGAAGCGATCCGGTTCGGGATGATTCGGCGCGCCCTCGTAGATAAAAACCGTCGCGCCGTTCGCCAGCAGCCCGTAGACGACATAGCTGTGGCCGGTGATCCAGCCGATGTCAGCCGTGCAGAAATAGCGGTCATTTTCCTTGAGATCGAAAACGTAGTGCGATGTGAGCTTCGCCCCGAGCAGGTAGCCTCCGCTCGTGTGCATCACGCCCTTCGGCTTCCCGGTCGATCCGCTGGTATAAAGGATGAACAGCGGATGTTCCGAATCGAACGCCTTGGCCTTGTGTGTATTCGGCGCGCCTTCCCACGCCTCCTTCCACCACACGTCGCGGCCCTCCACCATGTTGATCTCGTTGCCGCAGCGCTTGACGACCATGACCGTGTGCACGGTTGGCGCGCCTTCGAGCGCCTTGTCGACGTTCGCCTTGAGCTCGACCACCTTCCCCCGCCGCCAGCCGCCGTCCGCGGTGATGACGAGCTTGGCCTGGCAGTCGTTGAGCCGGTCCTTGATCGCCTCGGCGGAGAAGCCGCCGAAAATCACCGTGTGGATCGCGCCGACGCGGGCGCACGCGAGCATCGCCATCACGGCCTCCGGAATCATCGGCATGTAGATCGCGACGCGATCGCCCTTGCCGATACCCATGTTTTCAAAAATGTGCGCCAGCCGGCAGACGTGGAAATGCAGTTGCTTGTACGTGATCGTGCGGACGTCGCCCGGCTCGCCCTCGAAGATCAGCGCGGCCTTGTTCTCCCGCGCGGTGCCGAGATGGCGGTCGAGGCAGTTTTCCGCGACGTTGAGCTGGCCGCCCACAAACCATTTCGCATGCGGCGGCTTCCAGTCGAGGACCTTTTTAAAGGGTTTGCGCCACACAATATGTTCATTGGCCTGGCGCGCCCAGAATTTCTCTGGGGAGTTGACAGACTCCGCGTAGAGCTTTTTGTATATCGCATCGCTCCCAAGGTTAGCTTGGGCTTTGAACTCGGCCGAAGGCTTGAACAACCGGTGTTCCCGGGAAACTGAGGTAATCGTCTGGTCTGTCACTTTGGTGGTGGATTGTAGGGCTTAAGAAACGCGTGCTGCGGGTCTTATCCCGCTGCGAGTTTGGAGCGTCAAGCATGAGGCGCGATTTGTCCAATTTAAGTCATGGAAAAGAAAAACGCGTCCGTCGCTGCGGACAACCCCACGTCCGCCGCCGCGGCCAACCAATCTTCCGCCGCTGAAAACGGCGGCGCCGCCACCGCCACCGTCCCCGCGCCGGTGGAGACCATCCGCGTCGAGGGCATTCTCGATATCGACCTGCAACGCGGCGGCAACGGCCAGCTCATCGACATCAGCCGCGGCGGCAAACGCCGCCCCACCGATCCCTTCGTGCCGAAGGAACTCATCCGCCGCTTCAAGCTCCGCGCCGGCTCCATCATCGGCGGCACCGCCTTCCCGCCGGACGGCCGTTTCCCGAATCCGAAGATGCGTTTCATCGAGACGGTCGACGGCATTCCGCTCGAGGAGCGCCGCGGCAAATTCGAGTTCACGACCCTCACCACGATTTCGCCGAACCAGCATCTGAAGATGGAAATGTCCGACGGCCGGATGACGACGCGCGCCGTCGACCTCTTCTGCCCGATCGGCAAGGGCACGCGCGGCCTCATCGTCGCGCCGCCGCGCACCGGCAAGACCACCCTCCTCCGCGACATGGCGCTCGGCGTGCTGGAGAACAATCCCGAGTGCTTCGTCATCATCCTCCTCGTCGATGAACGGCCCGAGGAAGTCACCGATTTCCGCCGCAGCGTCCCGGCCGAGGTCTGGGCTTCGTCGAACGACGAGCAGATCGAGAATCACCTTCGCATCGCCGACCTCTGCATCGAACGCGCGAAACGCCTCGTCGAGGTGGGCAAGGACGTCGTGTTGTTCCTCGATTCGATCACCCGTCTCGCCCGCGCCCACAACACCGCCCGCAACAGCGGCCGCACCGGCTCCGGCGGCCTCGACGTGCGCGCGCTCGAAAAGCCGCGCCAGCTCTTCGCCTCGGCGCGCAAGACCGAGGAGGCCGGCTCGCTCACCATCGTCGCGTCCGTGCTCGTCGAGACCGGCAGCCGCATGGACGACGTGATTTTCCAGGAGTTCAAGGGCACCGGCAACATGGAACTTGTCCTCGATCGCAAGTGCGCCGAGATGCGGCTCTGGCCTGCGATCAACGTCGCCGCCAGCGGCACGCGCAAGGAAGAGCTGCTCATCGACGCGAAGACGCTCGAGGGCATCCATTTCTTCCGCCGCGCGCTCGTGCAGCAGAAGATCGAGGAGGCGACGGAAACGATGATCGCCCGCCTCTCAAAGACGAAAACCAACGCCGAGTTCCTGAAATTGATCCAGCGTTAGGCTGGCGCAGGACGACAGTGGTCGACGGAAACCGGGCTCAACCCGTCCCCGTCGATTCCGGCCGAAAGTGTGGACCGCGACGGGTCGCCAGGGCCACCTCGGCCTCCGCGCATTCCCATTTTCCCCAACTTCCCTCTTGCCCCATTTCCGATTCTCCTGAGATTCATTCCCTTCTCGCGCCCAGCGCGCCGCCACCAGCACACCGTAAACCCATTCATGCACAGTTTCTCCGAGCAGTGTCTCGACATGGCCAGATCGATGCTGGCCCACAATCTCGATTCGATCCAGCCCGACGGCACCCTCATTCCCGTAACCGGTGAACATGCGCGCCCCGACGAGCCCGGCCACGTCGCCCATGCGCTCGGCGAATTTTATCGCGCCACCGGTGAGACCACCCTGAAGGGTCACGACCTCATCGACCTCGCCGCGCGCTGCATCACCGCGCAGATGTTCACCGAGCCCGCCGCCGAAAACGGCCTCGCCTACGCCGCGCTCGGCCTCCTCAGCTTCGGTCCCTCGAAGGAGCGCAACGTCGTCTGGGAGCGCCTCGTCCCCGAAACCCAGGAACGCATCGACAAGGCGCTCCTCCATCGCAGCGACTACGACAACCACTGGCAGGCCTTCAACATCGCGAAGGCCGTCGCCCGGTTCAGCTTCAGCCTTTCGAAGAAGGACGAAACCTCGCGCCTCATCGAGCGCATGGTCGACCGCATGGCGCAAACCAGCTCGGCCGGCTTTTTCGACGATGCCACCTCCGGGCTCGGCGGAAATTTCAACCTCTACGGCGTGTGGTCGTTCGTCTTCATCCGCTCGGCCCTCCAGCTCCACGCCAACAGCGGCGTGCGCGACCGCAAGCTTCCCACGCTCCGCACCTACGGCGAGAAATACATCAAGATGATGCCCGATCTCGTCCGCGCCGACGGCCTCGGCTGGGCCTTCGGCCGCGCCGGCGGCGCCTACGGGCAGATGCACCCGATCAGCCTCATCCTGCAGGGCCTGCGCGACGGCTGGATTCCCGACGATCAAAAGGCGAAGTATTTCGACATCCTGCGCCGGCTGTTCCTGTTCTTCTACGCCAACTATCTCGATCAGGAGCAGGGCTTCCTCGACATCCGCGACAGCGAGCGCACCGCCTACGACAAGCACACGACCCGCATGGCGAACTTCGACGCCGCGCGCTACCTCTGCCAGTGGTCGCGCCTCGCCAAGACCGTGCAGGCGCCGGCCGGCGCGCCGAAGGTTGATCTCCCGCGCACCAGCGGCCGCTTCGTCATTTTCGACAAATCCAACCGCAAGGAACAAGGCCTCTTCCTCTACCGCGACGCCGACAGCGGGCTTCACGCGCAGATTCCGCTCATCAGCTCCGGCAGCCGGCTCACCGCGGACTCGCTGCCGTTTCCGCACTGCCCCGGCGTCTTTGACTGGCCGAACAACATCTACCTGCCCGTGATGCTGCCCGAACTCACCTTCGGCGACCAGGTCACGATTCCCGCGTTCTACGGCAAGAACTGCGTCACCGGCCTCGGCCTGCGCAACAGCTTTTATTTCCGCTACGAGCAGCCCGACCTGATCAACGTCAACGAGGAGATGGTTCGCAACCTCGGCTCCGTGAAGGTGCAGTGGACGTTCTCGGGCAACAAGATTTCCTGCGAGTTCGCCTACTCGGTGAAGCAGCAGGTCACGCTCGACAAATTCCGCTACGTCCTCGCGATCGCCGCCCCGCATTCCAAATACCGGCTCGCCGGCTCGCTCACGCTCGGCGCCGGCGGCCAGCGCTGCACGGTGGCCAAGGACGACTTCCAGGCCAACTGGCGCGAGACCGAAGTGGTCAGCAACGACGCCTCGTATCGCACGAACTACGGCAAGATCCATTACCTGCAATACCTCGTGCGCGACCACCCGCTGATCATGCGGCCCGGCCACACCTATCGCCTCGCGGTAAACTTCGATCCCGACGTCACGCTGATCGACGCGTGACGGGAAGTAGCAGGCATGAGTAGTGAGCAGCGGCCATCCGGTCGCGACGCCTTCCGCGGCGTGTTAGCGGGAGATGTCTTTTCTACTCGCTACCCACTACCCGCTACCCGCTACTTCCGTCCGTGCTCTCCCGTCGCATCATCCCTTGCCTCGACGTCAACGCCGGCCGCGTCGTGAAGGGCGTGCGTTTCCAGCAACTGCGCGACGCCGGCGATCCGGTCGAGGCCGCTCGGGCGTATGATGCGCAGGGCGCCGACGAGCTCGTCTTCCTCGACATCACCGCCTCCAGCGACGGCCGCAAAATCATGCACGACGTCGTCGCCGCCACCGCCGAGCAATGCTTCATGCCGCTCACCGTCGGCGGCGGTCTCCGCACGCTGGACGACATCGAGGCCATGCTCCGCGCCGGCGCCGACAAGGTTTCGCTCAACACTGCCGCAATCAAGAATCCCCGGCTCATCGCCGACGCCTCCAACCGCTTCGGTGCGCAGTGCATCGTGCTCGCGATCGATGCCAAGCGCGAACAGCGCGCCGACGTCGCGGCCCCCGCTTCCGATTCCTGGCGAGTTTTCACCCACGGCGGCCGCAACGCGACCGAGCTCGACGCCGTCGGCTGGGCCCGCACCGCCGTCGATCTCGGCGCCGGAGAAATCCTGCTCACGAGCATGGATCGCGATGGCACCGGCGACGGCTATGACGTCGCGCTCACTCGCGCGGTCAGCGACGCCGTGTCCGTGCCGGTCATCGCCAGCGGCGGCGCCGGCGCGCTGAAGCATTTTGCCGACGTGCTCGACCGCGGCCAGGCGAGCGCCGTGCTCGCCGCGAGCCTGTTTCATTTCGGCACGCTCACGATTCCGCAGGTGAAGGAATACCTCGCGGCGCAGCACGTGCCCGTCCGCAGGTAGGGCGGGCTTCAGCCCGCCCTGTGAGCCGGCGTTCATCCCTGACATTCTTCGCGGATGCCCCGCGCAAAGCCCGGCCTACTTCCCGAACAACCCCTCCCACACGGCCGTCGACTCGCCGGTCTTTTCGTTCCGCACCCCAAAGCCGCCTTCGTATTCCCACACGGCCCAGCCCCAGTCGCGGCTCTCGCAGTTGCGCACGATCGTGCCGAGCCAGTTCTTTTTCGATTGGGCATCCGCCGGCTCGTAGACGCCAAACTCGCCGACATACACCTCCAGCCCCGGCCGGTGCTTTTTGACCCACGCGGCGACTTTTTCGAAGGCCTTGTCGACTTGCGCCACGGTCAGCGGATCACCCGGTTTGCCCAGGTCATGATGGCTCTTGTCGATCAGATGTGACGCATAGTCCGGCACCGTGCCGGGAAAAGTCACCGCCGGCAGCGTGTTGTCGAAATTCGCCCACGATGCGCGCTGGTGGGTGAAAATGAGCGGCTCGTAATTATGGATTGTCAGCGCGATGTTCGGGTCGTCGGGCAGCACCACATCCGGCACGGTCGCGAACTGGCTCCATTTGTTCGAGGTCACATACACGACCCGCGTCGGATTGGTTTTGCGGATCGCTGCGAGCATGTGGTGCATGAATGGATTGAGCTCCGCATTCCGGTCCGCCACCGGTTCGTTCAGGATTTCGAACCGCAGCCACGGGCCCTCGTCCTTGAACGCCTGCGCGAGATCGGCCCAGAGCGCCGCCACGCGATCCTGCAAGGTCTTGTCCGTGTAGACGCGCTTGTCCGCGCCGCCGCTGTTGAAGTCCGCCCCCGGCAGAAAGTGGGCGTCGAGCACCACGCCAAGGCCGCGTGCCCGGGCCCAGGCGATCGTGTTGTGAATGGGCTCCAGTTTTGCCGCGTCGAGGCTGCCATCCGGCTTCAGGCATTCGCGGATATCGACCGCGAGTCGCACGTGATCGAAACCGTGCTTCGCAATCCACTCGACGTCTTCCTCCTTGAACCACGGCGCGGCATACGGCGTGTTGAAATTCTGCGAGAGCCAGTGGGAGATGTTCACGCCGCGCTTGAACGTGTAATGATCGCCGCTTCCGGCGGAGGTTTGGGCCGCAACCAGCGGGCGGATGGAGCAAAGCAGCAGCGCCAGCATCGACCAGCGCAGGATTGGCAGGGTTTTCATCGGTGAGCTTGACGCATTCGCGGGACATTGGGTGCGACACGCCGCGATCGGGTGACCGCACGCTTTCGCAGCCATCGTCGCGCGAGGGCTCACCTTTCTCGCAGTCCGGCGGAAACGTGCTCGGGCCGGATGCCGATCCCGACCAGCCGTGCCGGCCATTTTCGCAGGGCCGGGTGGCGCTGCAGCAGGCGGAGAGGCCACGGCGGCTTGATCGGCGCCGCGCCCGCCAGCGTTCGCGGAATCGCGCGGTTCTGGATCGCGACCTGCAGGCGCTGGGTCGCCCACGTCGGAAACATCCGCCTGCGCTGCACCGCGCGAAGCGTTGCCTCGGTGAGGTTCCCGCGGCGAAACGCCGGCACCAGCAGATTCGCCGCGGCCACCGCGTCCTGGATCGCCAGGTTGATGCCGACACCGCCGACCGGCGACATCGCGTGCGCCGAGTCGCCAATGCACAACAATCCCGGCCGGTGCCAGCAACCCAGCCGGTCAACCACGACCGTCAACAGCTTGACCTCGTCCCAACTTCGCAGCGCCGACGTGCGATCGTCCATCGTTGGCGCCGCTTTTGCGACATCGCGCCGAAACGCCTCCAGCCCGCGCGCCCGCACCTCGTCGTTGCCGCCTTTCGGAATCACAAACCCGCACTGCCAATACTCGCCGCGATCGAGCATGATCATGATTCGCCCCCGGCTGAAGCGTCCCAGCACCTGCCCGGAATCGCCGGGTTTCCGCGGCAGCCTGAACCACAACACATCCATCGGCGCCCCGAATTCCCGGCTCTTCAAACCTGCGCGCCGTCGCACGGCCGAGTGCCGCCCATCCGCACCGATCGTCAAATCTGCGCGCACCTCGAGCCGGCCGTGCGGGGTGTCCGCCGACACGCCCTTCACGCAACCACCCTCGACGATCAGGTCATCCACTTCCGCCTCCTTCCTCAACGTGAAGCCTGCGAAACGCTGCGCCTGCTCGACGAGAAAATCCAAAAAATCCCCCTGCGGCATCAACACGATGTAAGGTGCGCGCACGTGCAGGCGCCGGAAATCCGCCACCGACACCGCTTCGTCCTCGATGAACCCGGTCAACTGCTCCACTTTCTGGTGCGGCCGCTGCAGGAACGCCTCGAGCAGCCCCAGTTCGTGCAACACCTCCAGGGTCGACGGATGCACCGTGTCGCCGCGGAAGTCCCGCAGAAAATCCGCATGCTTTTCCAGCACCACGACCTCGACGCCGCCGCGCGCCAGCAAATAACCGAGCATCACTCCCGCCGGCCCGCCGCCGACGACGCAACACCGCGTCGCCACCGGCCCCGGCCGCTGTATCGGATTCTCTGGCATCGCTCCCCACGCCAGACACCGTCCCGCCGAAACCGTTCAGCGAGCGTCCCGTGATGCAACCTGCCGGACTTCAGTGCGCCGCGACCGCCGCCGTGACGAACAGCCCGATCATCGCGACGGCGCACACGAATCGCGCGATCGTCGAGATCACAAAGCCGACGGCGGCGCCCACGCCCGCCCGCAACGCCTCCGTCCCGGTTCGTTTCGCGATGAGCTTTTCCGCCGCCACGGCGCCGAGCACGGTTCCGAGAATCAGCGCCGGCAGCGAGAAAAACACCCCGACCACCGCACCTCCGCCCGCGCCTGTCACGCCCCATTTGCTCCCGCCAAACCAGCGCGTTCCCAGCAACACCCCGCCGACATCCGCCAGCATCGACAGCACCCAAAACACCCCGATCCAACCGATGGCCGTCCACGAAATGTCGGCCGGAAACATCAGCCGGTGCGCCAGCGCCGCCGCGAGAATCACGAGCGTGCCAGGAATCATCGGCAGGAAGACCGCCACCAGCCCTCCGACCATTAACAAAACCGTCAGGCACCATCCGAGCGCATGCAGCATGCCCACAGGACACCTCGTTCCGCCGAAAAGTTGCCACGACTTCGCCCGGCGTCCTGAATCAGCGCGTGCGCGCCCCGGCCGCCGCCTGCTGCACGAAGGTTCTGTGTGCTGTCGGGTTCACAGTTTCGGCGTCGCGCCTCTGTAATATCGCCCGTGGTCGGCGCCTCAACTTTTTCCGGCGGTCCCGTTGCATCTCCGTCGATCGCGTGCGATAAAGGCCGGATGAGCACGTCAACGCCTCGCCAACCGGACGCCGCGCGAAGCGGCGAATTCACTTTTCCCGACGGTCGCAAGGTCCGCCGGATGGGCTTCGGCGCGATGCGCATCACCGGCCCCGGCATCTGGGGCGAACCCCGGGATCCGGACGCCGCGCGCCGCGTGCTCCGGCGCGTGGTGGAACTCGGGGTCAATTTCGTCGACACCGCCGATTCCTACGGCCCCGAGGTCAGCGAGCGCCTGATCGCCGAGGCCCTTCATCCTTACCCGAGGGATTTGCTCATCGCCACCAAGGGCGGGCTCACGCGCCAGGGTCCGGAGCGCTGGGCGCCGGTCGGCCGCCCCGAATATCTGCAGCAATGCGTCGAGCTGAGCCTGCGCCGCCTGCGCGTCGACTGCATCGACCTCTATCAACTGCACCGCATCGATCCGAAGGTGCCGGTCGAGGAATCGCTCGGCGTTCTCAAGGAGCTGCAGCAGGCCGGCAAGATCCGGCACATCGGCCTCTCCGAAGTCTCGGTCCGCGAAATCGAGCGCGCCCAGCGCACCGTGGCGGTCGTGAGCGTCCAGAATCTCTACAACATCGCCAACCGCCAGAGCGAAGCCGTCCTGGAATTTTGCGCCGGCCACCGCCTCGGCTTCATCCCATGGTTCCCGATCGCCGCCGGCGACCTCGCGAAGCCGGGCGGCGCGCTCGACCGGGCCGCGAAAAAGCACGGCGCCACCGTCGGCCAGCTCGCGCTCGCATGGCTGCTGCACCGCTCACCCGTGATGCTGCCGATTCCCGGCACCTCGTCGCTCGCTCATCTCGAGGAAAACGTCGCCGCCGCGTCGTTGCACCTCGACGAGTCCGAATGGCGGGAAATCGGGCGCGCCGCCTCCGCTCCCGCCCATTAGTGGTCGAGGTCGCGGCCGTCGTCCCGACGGCCATTTCCCCACTTGTGGCGATCGGGACGGCCGCCGCTACCCTTGGCGCTTTCGCACGCCTTCATGGCCCGGCCTTCGGCCAACTCGTCCCCTCAAGGTCCTCCACCCGTCGTCTTCGTCGCATCGAGGTATTCCACGAAATCCGCGCCTTCCTGCGGGGTGGCGAAGAACGGCAGCAACGCCTGCTCACTCGGCGGATCCTCGCCGCCGTTCGCCGCGCGATAGGCCGTCACCGCCTTGACGACGGTCGGGCCGACTTTCTTCGCCAGTTCCTGAACACGCGCGATGTCCGGCGGCACATCAGGCTTGGTGGTCTGCGCGCCCGAGGGATCGTAGGTGACGGAGATGCCGTCGGGCGTCGTCACCGTCAGCGGCGCGTCGTCGCCCATCGCGAGCTCCGAGTAATCTTCGCCGCTCACCGTGCGGATCGCCTTGATGTAGCCGTTGCGCCCGACGAGCTCCTGCACGCTCGCGGGCGGATGCCCTTTCTCCAAAACATATTGCCGTCTCGCGGCGGCGATCTGGCGCAGGTTGTTCAGCACGGCCTGCTGCACTTCGTAGCGTGCCATTCCGAGCGTCGGGCTTCGGCGCGGCGTGTCGCGCACCGCCGCCTGCTGCCGCGCCTCCTCCTCCAGCGCGACGCTCGTTTCCTTCAACGTCGCCAGTTCGTCGCGGGCATTCTGCAGCTCCGTGTCGAGCCGCGCATTTTCCGCCCGCATGATCTCGAGTGATCGAGCCACGTGCGACAACCGATCCGCGGCGTCGCTGGCGCCGCGCCACTGCCGGCCGATAAAAATCCCGATCGCAAACGCCGCCGCGCCGCCGGCCGCCAGCAACGCCCACCTTGCCGCGGGAAAATCTCCGCCGCGTGTTGCCTTGCTCCCACCGCCGGCGAATGACTGCGCCGCCACCGCCGTCGCCAGCCCGGCTGGCGCCGTCATCACCGGTTGACCCGACACGATCGCGGCGAGCGCTGCTCCGGTCGAGGCCAGTCCACGCCGGTGAAGCGCCTCCCGGAGCGTCTCGAGCGCCCGTTCAGTTTGCGCCCGCGCCTCGTCCTCCGTCATCCCGAGCGCCGCGCCGAGGTCCGTGAATTGCCGGCGTTCGAAAAAACGCAGCACGAGCGCCGCCCGCTCGGATTCGGGCAACTCGTCGATGACGTCGTCGATCAGCGGTCGCAATTTTTCCCAATCGAGATCGACCGCTCCCGCCGGTGCCGGCTCGGCCGCGGACGCCTCGCGTGCGCGCCGCCGCTGCTCGGCGAGCATCGCCTTGATCGCCGCGTTCCGCGTCGCCGCATGCAACCACGCGCCGAGCGCCGCATGATTCGCCAAGTCGCGCGCACTGCGCGCCAGATGCGTGAAAACCTGCTGCGTAACATCCGCCGCCAGCAACCCGTCGCCGCCCGTCCGCCGCATCGCCGCCGCGTAAACCAGGTCAACGTGCCGCCGCACGAGCTCCGCGAAGGCGGCCTCCGAACCGTCGCTCGCAATCGACCGCAGCAAGGCAGCGTCGTCGTTCATGGCTTTGCCCCTGAGTAATCCGGCCAAAACACCGGGCGGACAAGGAAATTGGCTTCCGGCTCCCCGCCTCCGCCGCCCGCCTCCGCCGCCCGCCCGGTCTTTTCGTCTAGCGAAAATACGCGGCACTGATCCGTCGCACCATGCCATCGCCCTTCGTCGTGATATACAGGTCGCCGGTCCGGTCGTCGTAGCCGAGGCGGATGTGGGCGCGATCGAGGTGCGAGAGTTCCTTGATGCCGGTGACCTTTCCATCCCGCACGATGTTGATCTCGTAGATCGCGTGGTCGTTGAGCGTCGCGCCCATGTTCATGTAGAACAGCTTCCCGTAAACGATGTCGCCGAAAACATACTTGTCGCGCAGCGCCTCGAGCGGGCCGTGGTAAACGTAGCCACCGGTCACCGCCGCCCCGTCGGTGTGGTCGTATTCGCCAAACGGCATGTGAAACGGCGCCCGCTCCGCCGCCGTCGTCGAATAGACGATCTTGGCGTCGGCCTTCGCGTTGATGCGCAGCGTGCCTTCGAGTGATTCGATCCCGTAGCCGTAGGCGCCGCCTTTCTCGATCAGGTTGACCTCCTCGACATTCGATTCGCCGATATCGACCGCGATCATCCGCTTGCCGTGCGCCATGTCCCAGCTCATGCGATGCGGATTCCGGAATCCGTAGGCCCAGATTTCCTTTCGCACCGTCGGATCGCCGCTCTGCGCGAACGGGTTGTCCGGCGGAATTCCGTAGCGACCGTTCGCGCCGTCGTGTCCCGCCGGGTCGATCCGCATGATCGTGCCGAGCAGCGTGCGCAAATGCCCCGACATGTCGGGTCGCTTCAAGTTGGTCGCGCCGCCGTCGCCGCAACCGATGTAGAGCATGCCGTAGTCCGGATCGTCGCGCCCGGTCGTCGGCGCGAAGGCGATTTCCTGCCAGTTGTGACCGGTCGTCGGCGTCACGAACCGCAGCACCTCCCGATGCGTGCCGGCGAACGTCGCCGCCGTCGGGTCCGTCAGGTGCCATTCCGTCAAAACCCATTCGAGCCGCGGCGAATCGAACGGCGGCACGTCCGCCGGAATGTCCTGCGCGTTGATCGAGGGATCGCCACGGTAGCGCTCCGAATGGCTCGTGTAGAAAATCCCGTTGTGCACGAAATCCGGATGCAGCGCAAAGCTCCCCAATCCGGACGCGACGCCCGGATCGGTCAGCAGCTCTGGAAACAGCGGTCGCACGTCGAGAAACACGCTCACGCGCCGGCCCTTCGTCACGCGATAGATGATGCCCATCAGGTCGTCGATCAACAGCGCGCCGTCTTCGCGCGGATCCGGCCGGAGCAGCGTGACGCCCTTGTAGGCCGTGCGGCCGGGCAGCCGCGGAATCTGCACGACGTCCTCGAGCTCGACCGCCAGCGTCGATTTCTGCACCGGCGCAATCAGCCGCGCGCCGCCGCCGGGCGCGGTCTCGATCTTGAACGGCTTCAAGTGCTGCGCCGCCGATTCGTCGGCGATGAACGCGAGGATCGCCCGGACGTCGCCGTCCGCGAGCTGTGCAAACGGCGGCATCGGCACCTTGTAGCGACCCAGCAGCGCCTGCGCTCGCGCATCGCCGTCCGCCAGCACTTTCTGCGGATCGCGAATCCAGTCGAGGAGATGGCGCTCCGTGAGCACCGACGTCACGCCGCCCAGCGGCGGCCCGAACGAATCGGTCTGCAACGAGTGACACGAAGAGCACTGCTGCGCGAACAACGTCCGTCCTCTCGCCGTCATCGCCGCCACCTTTCCGGTTTCAGCAAGCGTTTCGCCGCTCGTTGCCACCAGCAGGACGCCGCAAAAAAATGCCGGGAAGTGCCAGCAGCTCATTCTCGTCTTCGTGCTCTTCGGTGCGTCTTTTCGGTCAGCGATCATCGGGTTTCCGTTTTTTATCCGCGTCATGGGCGTCCTCGGGTTCGCGTCTACCTCGCGGGCTCGCAGCTCGCGAAGGCGATCCGCATGCCATCGCGCGACCAGCACGGCACATTCAGCGAGCCATTCCCGCCGTAGAACCGCGCGATCTCGCGCGTTGCGCCGCCGCCGACGGACAGCACCCGCAGCACATACTTGCCGTCCGGCGGATGGCCCGTTTGCGGCGGCACCTTGCTCGACAGCATCGCGATCCACTTTCCATCGGGAGAAGGATGCGGGAACCAGTTGAAGTAGTCGTCGTGCGTCACCTGCTCTTTTTGCGAGCCGTCGCTGCGCATTCTCCAAATCTGCACGCTGCCGTCGCGGAACGAATGATAATAGATCCACTTTCCGTCCGCCGAAAAGTCCGGCCCGTTGTCGTTGCCGGGCGAATCCGTCAGTCGCACCTCGCGGCCTCCCGCCGCCGGGATCGTGTAAACGTCGTAGTTGCCACCCCGCGCCGCGCAGTAAACGAGCGTCGCTCCATCCGGCGACCAGCCATGCCAGTAAGCCGGGCCGGGCACCTCGATGCGCCGCGGCTGGCCGCCGGCCACCGGCAGCAGATACATGAGCGACTTTCCGTCCGCTGGAATCTCACCGATGACCAACTGCGTGCCGTCGGGCGAGAGCCCATGGTCGTTGTTGCAGGCCGTCACCGATCCGGTGTCGATCGCGACGGGCGACTCGTTCCCGCCGAGCCGCAGGCGATACAGCTTTCCATCGCGATTGAAATACACCGTCCGGCCATCCGGGGAAAAATGCGGCGATTGCGCCAGACCCGCCGTCCGGTAGACCACGCGCCGTTCCATCGACGGCACCGTCACGACCTCGATCGTCGATCCGCGCTCGGCCGCGGCCGCGAATGGAAAAATTCCAGCCGCGACGATCGCGGGCATCAGGGTTCGAATGACGCGAGCACCATGGCGGGCGGCGGAAATAGGCATCGGGGTAAAATGCGATCCGGCAGGCAAGACGTTCACCGGCCCGAAAAGCGTCAAACATAATGTCCGGCTCCGCGCTCGCTGCGCGATTCCGATGATCGCAGGATCGCCAGTTGGCTGTTTCGCGAATCGACGCCGGCCGCCGCGGACTTGCTCTCGTTCGGGAGAGCGCTCTGATGCATGCCATGCGATTACCCCCGCGATTCCGCACCGCTTGTCGTCGCCTCCTTGTTATCGGCAGCCTGATTCCATTCGGCGCCCCGGTTATTTCAACCGCGGCGCCGGCCGGCGCTGCGACGTCGCGCATCGCCGGCGTTGTGCACATCGCGCAAGGCGACCTCATCGGCGCGGCGGGCCACGATCCCGCGATCACGGTGTTCAAGGGCATTCCGTATGCCGCACCGCCGACCGGTGCGCTCCGCTGGCGTCCGCCGGCGCCGCCACTGCCCTGGAGTGGTGTTCGTCGAGCCGACACGTTTGGTCCGAGCGCGATGCAGGCCGACGTCCGCTCGTTCGGTCCGTGGACCGGGGAATACATGTTTCGCAACAATGTCAGCGAGGACTGTCTCACGCTCAACGTCTGGACGCCCGCCCGCAATTCCGGCGAACGCCACGCCGTGTTCGTCTGGATTCACGGTGGTGCCTATTTCAGCGGCTCCGGCGAGGTGCTGCTCTACGATGGCGAAGGCCTCGCGCAAAAAGGCGTCGTGGTGGTGACGATCAATTACCGGCTCGGCGTGTTCGGTTTTCTGGCGCATCCCGGGTTGACGGCCGAATCGCCGCACCATGCGTCCGGGAACTACGGGCTCATGGACCAGATCGCCGCGCTGCGCTGGGTGCGCGAAAATATCGCCGCGTTCGGCGGCGATCCCCATCGTATCACGGTCGGCGGCCAGTCGGCCGGCGCCGACGCCGTCCTGCATCTGCTCGTGTCGCCCGAGGCGCGCGGCCTGTTCGACCGCGCCATCGCCCAAAGCGGTCCGTGGCGGCATTCCGCCAACGATCCCACGCTCGCTGAAGCCGAGGCCGAGGGAGCGAAGTTTGCCGCCGCGATCGGCGCGCCGTCGCTGGCGGAGTTGCGCGCGCTGCCGGCCGCGGAACTGCTCGCACGTTATCAGGCGCACGAGTTTCGGTTCCGTCCGGATGTCGACGGCTGGGTCGTGCCGGACCAGATCACCGCGCTGGAAACGCGCGGCCAGGGCCTCGAGGTCCCGTTGCTCACCGGTTGGGTGGCTGACGAATCCAGCGCCCAGCCGGGCTACGGCGTGACCACCGTCGCCGCCTTCGCCGCGGATGCAAGGAAGGCGTATGGCGACCGCGCACCGGAGTTTCTAGCGCTCTATCCGGCGACCACCGCCGCCGCCGCCGGCGAGGCACAGAAGCAGAGCCGGCGCGACGCCGCGCGCGCCGATCTGTTTTGGTGGCTGAATCTCCGCGCGAAAACGGGGAACGCGAAGAGCTGGAGCTA
>DASZPP010000136.1:0-18173 GCA_035549975.1 Opitutus sp. | reverse complement strand
TCAAGGCCCGCGGTGCCACCAACGCCGTCTTCTCGCTCACCGATGCCGAAGCCGCCCGCGGCGTCGCCACGCATTCCTCCGGCAACCACGCCGCCGCGCTCGCCCACGCCGCCCGGCTGCGCGGTATTCCGGCCCACATTGTGATGCCGTCGAATTCCTCCGCCGTGAAAATCCGCGCCGTCGAAGGCTACGGCGGCCGGATCACCTTCTGCGCGCCGACCGCCACTGCACGCGAGGAAACCTGCGCCCGCGTCATCGGCGAAACCGGCGCCACGCTCATCCATCCCTTCGTCGATGAACGCGTCATGGCCGGCCAAGGCACCGCCGCGCTCGAACTGCTCCACGGCATCCCCGATCTCGATGCCATTGTCTGCCCGGTCGGCGGCGGCGGCCTGCTCGCCGGCACCGCGGTCGCGGCCAAATCGCTTCGTCCGCAGCTTCGCATCGTCGCCGCCGAACCCGCCGGCGCCGACGACGCCGCGCGCTCCTTCGCCGCCGGCCGCCGCCTGCCCGTCGGTCACCCGGACACGATCGCCGACGGCCTGCGCGCGAGCATCGGCGAACCCAACTTCGCGCTGATGCGCCGGCACGTCGATGCCGTGGTCACCGTTTCCGAAGACGCCATCGTCGCCGCCCTGCGCACGATCTGGGAGACGCTCAAGATCGTGATCGAACCTTCCGCCGCCGTCGCCTACGCCGCGCTCCTCGAAGACAAACTTTCTGTCACCCGCCGGCGCGTCGCCCTCCTCCTCACCGGCGGCAACGTCGACCTCGACGCGCTGCCGTGGATCGGGCGTTGACTGGTGCTCGGGGCGGGACTCGAACCCGCACGCCTTGCGGCACGGGCTTCTAAGACCCGCATGTCTGCCATTCCATCACCCGAGCGTCGCGATCCTCGCGGCAGCTTGCCGATTTTCGCTCGCCGCACGCAAGCGAAAGGTAGCGCGGGTCTTCGCCCTCCTCGCAGAGATCAGGGATCAGAAATTAAAAACCGGAACGAGCCACACCGAGGAGAATGGTCCGCTCTGGCGTCCGACCGCTGCAACGGGCCTCGCTCTAACCTGCCGCCGTCGCCCGCTCCCGATTCAGCCACACCTTCGCCGCGCTCTTCATCCGCGTAAGGATGTAATAGACGGTCTGGCTCCGCAGTCGCACAAGTTGTCCGCCCACGATCTTCGGCACGAAATCCTGCGGCACCTCCAGCACCGCTTCCGGCGTCGCGCCATCGAGCCCTTTGCACAGGATCGCCGTCATCGCCCGCGTCAGCGTCTGCACATGCGGCCCGAGATTCACGCGGAAGTGCGCCGCGCGCACCTCCGGATCGACGCGCAGGAACACGCCGACGGTGTCGGTGCACTCCTCGTCCTTCCGCGTGTCCTCGAGATCGAACACCTCGCCGGGCTTGGGCGCGCAGCCCGCCGCGCCGTCGGCATACGCGATCAGGTTCTCGCGCTTCTCGTCCTCACCCAGCGCGTCGAAAAAATCGACGATCTCGGCGAGATTCGGCGGATAGCTCATACGATTTCCAATTGGCGATCTTTGATTTCCGATTGGACGAAGCGTGTCTCCGCGACGACGGACGCCTTGGGGAATTCGGCAATCTTCAATCGGCGGTCGGCAATCGCTCAGCCCGGCTGCTCGCCCTTCGCGATCGGTGAACGCACCATGTTGCCCCACTCCGTCCACGAGCCGTCGTAATTTCGCACGTGATCGTAGCCGAGCAGGTAGCTCAGCACGAACCAGGTGTGGCTCGACCGCTCGCCGATCCGGCAATACGCGATGATGTCGTCGTTCTTCTTCAGCCCGAAATTCTCGGTGTAAATCTTCCGCAGCTCGTCGGCGGTCTTGAACGTGCCGTCGTCGTTCGCCGCGATCTTCCACGGCGCGCTCCGGGCCCCCGGCACGTGCCCGCCGCGCAGCACGCCTTCCTGCGGATATTCCGGCATGTGCGTGATCTCGCCGCGATATTCGCCCGGCGAGCGCACGTCGATCAGCGGCTTCCGCGCCTTCGCATGCGCCAGCGTCTGGGCGTAAAATGCCCGGATCTCATCGTCGTGCCGCTTCGCCGGCACCGGATAATTCGTCCGCGGGTGGCTCGGCTTCTCGCGCGTGACCGGCCGGCCCTCGGCCTTCCACTTCGCGCTGCCGCCGTCGAGCAGCTTCACTTTCGTGTGCCCGAACAGCCGGAACGCCCACAGCGCATACGCCGCCCACCAGTTCGACTTGTCGCCGTAAAACACCACCGTCGTGTCCGGCCCGATGCCGTTCTTCGCGCACAGCGCCGCGAAGCCCTCCGGCGACACGTAGTCGCGCAGCGTGTTGTCCTGCAGGTCGCCGCGCCAGTCGATGTTCACCGCGCCGGGAATGTGGCCGGTGTCGTAGAGCAGCACGTCCTCGTTGCTCTCGACGATCCGGAGGGCGGGGTCCTGCAAATGCGCCTGCAGCCATTCGGTGTCCACGAGCACATCGGGATGGGCGTAAGCTGAAAACTTTGGATTCATAGCGCCGCACCCTCCGCCGCCCCGCCGTAAAGGCAAACCGAGCGCCGCGGTTTCGTAAACCGCTTCACGTCATAACCCGGACATTTCACATCCCGGTCGCGCCGGCAAACCGGCTGCTTGGGATGGGGCCGCGGCGCCCCGCCGCGCACGGCGGGCGAAACGCGGCGAGGGCACCGCGTCTCCATGAAATACACCCGCTCGCCTCACGGTCGGAAATTCCAAGGACCGAGATCCAGGCTCCAGAGAAACATCAAAACCAACCGGCCAAAATCGGCGGATCGATATTCTCTCGAGCATCGGAGCTTGGACCTTCTCTGGAGCCTGGCTCCTGGCGCTTGGAGCTTTCAGCCCGCTTCCCCCAGCCGGTCCCCCATCTTCGCGTAAACTTCCATCTGCTCCGCGCTCGGCCGCACCAGATCCTCGTCGAACCGGATTCGCCCGCGCTGAAACAGCGTGATCACGCACGATCCGCCGAATGCGAACAGCCCCTTCTCCTCGCCTTTCGCGACCGCCCGCCCCGGCACGAAACCCTGCCGGATCGTCCCGACGTTGGTCGCGCCCACCTCGATCATCGCCACCGGGCCGAACTCCGGCGACTCGATCAGCGTGATCATGCGCTTGTTCTCGACGAGATAGCGGATATTTCGCCGCAGCGCCACCGGGTTCACCGAATAAAGCCAGCCATTGACCAGCCGCGGCTCGCCCGGCGTGCCGCTCACCGGAAAATGAAACCGGTGATAATCCACCGGGCACAACCGCGAAATCAGCATCGCGCCGCCCGCGAATTTCGCCGCCACCGCCGCCTCACCGAGCAGTTCCCCCAGCGCAAACTTCGCGCCTTTCACATAAAAACCCCCGGCGACGTCCACGTCGGGAAACGCCAGGTGCCGCCCGTCCGCCGGCATCACCGCCACCCGCTCGCCCGGCGCGATCGGCCGCACCTCCGGCTTCAATCGCCGGTAGAAAAATTCGTTGAACGTGCGGAATTCGAACGGCGACTTCGCGAACTCGTCGACGTCGACGTTGTACTTTTCGATGAACGGAAGCACGCGTTGCGCGCTGTCGGTCGCCCCCAGCATGATGCGCAAAAGCTGGATCAGCGGCGGCCCGTCGCGACGTCCGCTCGTGTTCATGCGCCAGCCATACCAGTGCGAGAAAATCGCCCGCCGCACCAGCAGCCACACGAGGAACCGGCCCGCCGGGTTCTCGTAGGCGAAGCGCAGCCAGCGTTCGCCGAAAACCGTTTCCGTCTTCACGCTCTTGGCGTAGCGGTCGAAATAACGAATGGGTTGGCGAGGCATGAGCTCACAGTGCCGCCAACCGCGCCATCCTCAACGCGCTTTTTGCAGCGTCCCGCTGCGGCCCTGCCCGCGCCGCGCAATCCGCTTGATGAAACGGCGCGCAAACGGAAATCTGCCGGAATGTCGCTTGATTTCCTCGCCCGCTGGCTGGACCGCCTCACGCCGGCCGGCCGAAGCGTGGTCCGCACCGCGGTTTACGGGCTCGTCGCCGGCCTGATCGCGGTCGCCTTCCAGCTCGCCGTCAAATTTCTCTATCAAAACGGCATTGTCCGCCTCAGCCACGGCTCGCTGGGCACGTTCCTCGTCGGCAGCTTCATCATCGTCGCCGTCACGTCGTCGATCTCCGGCTGGCTGCTCAGTTCCTTCTGCCCCGCGGCGGCCGGCAGCGGCATCCCGCAATTGAAGGTCGGCTTCTGGAAGGATTTCGGCCTCGTGCCGTGGCGGATCCTCTGGGTGAAATTCATCGGCGGCGCGCTCTCCGTCGGCGGCGGCTCCAGCCTCGGCCGCGAAGGCCCGTCCGTCCAACTCGGCGGCGGCCTCGCCTCCAACGTCGCCGGCCTCCTCGGCGAACCCAAACACCAGCGCCGCCCCGCCGTCGCCGCCGGCGCCGCCGCCGGCCTCGCCGCCGCGTTCAACACGCCGATCGCCAGCGTCACGTTCGTCCTCGAGGAAATCATCGGTGACCTCAACAGCCGCCTGCTCGGCGGCGTGCTGCTCGCGTCCGTCCTCGGCGCGCTCGTGGTCCACGGCATTCTCGGCGCGCAGCCCGCCTTCAGCCTGCACGCCAGCGGCTCGCCCGGGATCTGGGCCTACGCTGCGACGCCCCTCGTCGCGCTCCTCGCCTCGCTCGCCGGCGTGGTCTTTCAACAATCTTCGCTCGGCATCCGCCATTGGAACAAGACGCCGCGGGCCCTTCCGCCGTGGACCCGCGTGCTCGCCGGCGGCCTCGCCGTCTGGGTACTCGGCAGCGCCGTGTTCGCCTACACCGGCCACACCGGCGTCTTCAGCCTGGGCTACGACGACCTCTCCGTCGCGCTCGACGGCAGGATGCCCGCGCCGCAGGCCGCGCTCCTCCTCGTCGCGAAACTCGCCGCCACTTCCATCTGCTACGGCCTCGGCGGTTGCGGCGGCATCTTCTCGCCCACGCTTTTCTTCGGCGCCATGACCGGCGCCGCGACGGCCGGGCTGCTCGATTTCGCCACGCCCGTCCACGGGCCCGGCTACGAACTCCTCGCCGTCGTTGGCATGAGCAGTTGCCTCGCCGCCGTCGTGCGCGCGCCGGTCACGTCGATCCTGATCGTGTTCGAAATGACCCACGAGTTCGCGCTCGTCCCACCGCTCATGATCGCCGCGCTCATCTCGCAGGCCGTCGCCCGCCGCTTCACCAAGGAAAACTTCTACGACGCGCTGCTCACCCAGGACGGCACCAGCGTCGAGCACGTCGTCCCGCCGCGCGACCTGCGCGCCTGGCTCGACTCGCCCGTCAGCCGCATCGGCAATTTCCGCCCGACCCTCGTCCGCGACACCTCGCCCGCAGCCCTTCGCCAGCTTCTCGCCGAGAAAGCCTTCGACCGCTTTCCCGTCGTCCGCCCGGACGCCAAGCTCCTCGGCGTCCTCACCCGCGCCGAAGCCGAGCTCGCGATCACCGGGAATCGCGCGCCCAATCTCGCTCAAGCGCCCATCTGCCGTCGCGAAGCCACCGTCCGCACCGTGCAATCGCTCTTGCTCGATTCACCCACCGGCGTCGTGCTGATCATCGCCGGTGTCGACGAACGCGTGATCGGCATCGTCACCCTCCACGACCTCCTCCGCGCCGAGTTCACGCTCACCGCCTCGGGCTGAACCGGACGTTGTCGCGGCGGCCGATCGTTTGGAGTGCGGCGGCTCCACGCGGCTTTGTCCGAGCACACCTTGGCGTGCTCGTTGATTGCCGCCGCGAAAGCCGGACCGGCGCCCGGCTGGAAAAGCGGCGTCGAGCCACCGCACTCCGAAAATCAAGGCCCCCCGCGCCGTTTGCGTCGCTTCCGCTGCACACCCGCCATCGCAAACGCCACCACACCTGCAAGCGCGGCGCAGGTCGACGGCTCGGGCACGGCCGACGTTGTCGAATACGCCAGATTGTCGAAGGCGACGTTGCCGCCCGTCGCCTGCCACGCACTCGGCCCGACATAGAGTGGACCGGTGTAGCCGGAAACCGTGTAGAATTCCGCCGGGCCGATCGCCCCATCGGAATCCGACAGGTCGAACTGCAGGTTCGTGTTGCTGCCGCTCCGGCCGGTCAACGTCACCTTCAACGTGACCGGTCCGTTGATCACGCCGGCGGTCAGGCTTTCGCTCCAGACGTTGCCATTTTGATCGCTGGCCAGATAAGCGTAATCGGAATTGTAGCTGAGCCGCGGCTCGAGCACGCGATCGAAGGTTGTCGTGTTGCCCGACCAGATCGACAGCCCGCCGTTGTGATCGCCTCCCGTGCCACTGACGTCGATATCGACCGAAAACCAGTCGCCGGCGTTTTGGAGCGAGTTCGCCGTCCAAACCCACGCCCCGTAGTCGTTCACCGGAGCCGAGACGGTGTCCGGTTGCAACTCACCGCCGGAGATGAACCAGCCGCCGGCGCCAAAGGGGTCGACGGTTTTCTGCACGTAATCCGTGCCCAGGAGGTTGGTGGAAAAGTCATCCAGCACCACGACGGTCTGGGCGGATGCCACCTGGCTTGCGGCAACGAGTCCGAACGCGAGCAGTGCGCTCGAACCGAGCGCCGGCGGATGGAGGAGAGGGAAAAAATTCATGGCGGAAAAAAAGTGCGCCCGCATCATGCCCCGAACCGCCCGCCCGGCGCGTCCGTCCCGGCAAATGATTCTTTTGTAGGTTCCGCACCTACAAAATCGGCCTTGCACCCACGGAGGTTCGCGCCCGTCTTCAAACCCGTCTTGCCCATGGCGACGGTGAACCAGGTCCTCATCGTGGACGATCATCCGGTGGTGTGCGCCGGCCTGCGGCTGCTGCTCGAGGGCGACGCCGCGTTCGCCATCTGTGGCGAAGCCGGCGACGTCGCCGCCGCGCAGCGGCTGGCCGCCGAGCTGCGTCCCGATTTCGCCGTCGTCGACCTCGTGCTCGGCGGCCGCGACGGCACCGAGCTTATCGAGGACCTGCTCGTCCTGGTCCCGGGACTGCGCATCCTCGTCTATTCGAGCCAGCCCGAGCAGCCCTGGTCCCGCCGTTCGCTGCGCGCCGGCGCCCGCGGTTACGTTGCGAAGACGAGCGGGCTCGACGCCGTCCGCCGCGCGCTCGACACGATCGCCCGCGGCGACGTGCACCTGAGCCCGACAGCCCAGCGCGCGCTGGTCAACGACTACGCCATCGGCCGCGGCGCGCATTCTCCACTTGAGCTTCTCTCCGATCGCGAGCTGCAGGTCTTCCGCCTGCTCGGCACCGGCCTCGGCTCCGCGGCGATCGCCGGCGAACTCCGCCTCAGCATGCGCACCGTCGGCACCTATCGCGAGCGGCTGAAGAACAAGCTCGGCGCCCAGACCGGTCGCGCGCTCGAGCGCTCCGCGGAGGAATTCGTCCGCACCGGCCGGCTCGAGCCGGTCGCCCGCTGATCCGTCGCGCCATCCTCATGGCCGTCGCCACCCATCCCGCCGCCGGCTCCACGCCCTGGACCGAGGCCGAACGCACCGAGTTTCTCGGCGAGGTCACCGCGCTCAACCTCCAGCGCTGCAAGTTCGCCGCCATCGCCGGCTCGATGATCGTGCTGTGGACCTCGGTCCTCAGCCTCCTGTTGCCCGAGCTGCACTTCGCCGATTTGCGCGGCTGGCTGTTCACCTGCCTCGGCATCTACGCGGCGCTGCTCGCGATCCGCCTGCGCGTGATGCGCCCCGGCACGTCGCAGGCGGTTCGCCGCGCCTACGTGTTCGCGTTTGTCGTCGTCCTCATCGCGATCTGCGATGGATTTTTCTTTGTTTTGTCGCAGCAGCTCACGTCCGTCTCGTCATTCTCGCGCGGCATGCTGGTCACCGCCGTGCTCTTCGTGCTGCCGCCGCGGCGGTTCATTCCCTTCATCGCCGTCAACGAAATCCTGCTCTGCGTCTGGCTCGCCTGGCGCGGCCTCGATGCCGCGACCGTCACCGCCTTCCTCGACGGCACCGCCGGCGCCGTCGTGGCCTCGCTCGGGTCGTGGATTCTCTACGCGGCGAAACGGACCGAATTTCACCAGCGCCTGTTGATCCGCCGGCAGCACGCCGAGATGAACGAGCTCATGGCCATCACCGCGCACGACCTGCGCAGCCCGCTGCTCGGGATCAAGAACCTGCTCGCGCTCGCGACCGCGCGCAGCGAGCTCGACCGTCCGCGCCTTTTTCAAGTGATCAGCGACGCCGCGCGCGGCTGCGACCGGCTCCTCGGGCTCGTCGGCCATCTCCTGCACGCCCACGCCGCCGAGCAGCCCGCCGCGCTGCACCCGGCGCGCGGCGACCTGCGCGCCGCCCTTGCCGCCGCCGCGGAACGCGCCCGCCCGCTCGCGCAGGCCAAGGGCCTCCGCCTCGTCACCCACCTGGCCGACGGCGTCGCGCCCGCGCAGTTCGACGAAACGGCGCTCGCCCAGGTGCTCGACAATCTGCTGGGCAACGCCCTGAAATTTTCGCCTCCCGAGTCGCAGGTCGACGTCTCGCTCGCCTGCGAAAACGGCGCCTGGCTGATCGCGATCAGCGACGAAGGCCCCGGGGTGCCCGAACCCGAGCGCAGCCGGCTTTTTCAAAAATACGCCCGCGGCTCCGCCCTGCCCACCGGCGGCGAAACCACCACCGGCCTCGGGCTCTACATCGTCAAGACCCTCGCCGAGCAGATGGGCGCCCGCGTCAGCTACGTCCCCTGCACGCCCGCCGGCTCGACCTTCCGCCTCGAACTCGCCGTCAGCCCCGCCGCGTAGCCCCGGTCTCATGCCCGCGTCCGTTTTGATTTGGACTTTCCATGGCGGCGGCCGTTGGAGCCGGGCGCCCGCAACGCGACCGGCCGGCTCTTCTGCGAAGTTCAATCGCTGCTCCGCTGCCGGTGCAATTTCGCATCGACGCACGCCGCCATCGCCGCGCGATCGAGCGGCAGTCCGAGAAACCCCGCCACCCGCGCCGCCGTGCCCAGCGGATCGCGGATCGCATCCGCGTGCGCCACGCGCAGCACCGCGAGCTTCCGGCGCCCGACAATCTCCGCCACGTGCGCGAGCTGCCGGCTGAAAATACCGCGGAGCTTTTCCGGCGCGAGCGCCGCGCCCGCCCGTCCGTGCCGGTCGAGCATTGTCTTTTGCGACGCGAGCACCTCTTCGAGCGAGCGCTCCATCCAGATGATGCGATAGTCGAGCAACCGCAGTGAGGGCGCCGCGGGTCCATCGCCCGCCGTTGGGGACGGGGCGCCCCCGCCGCGCTTGTCGGCCGCCATCCCCGCCGGCAGAAACGGCAGCAACTGCGCCACGAGCTTCACCGCGCGGCCCCGCGCCTGGGGCAGCCACGACGCATCCGCCCGGAGATTTTTCGCGGGCGCGAACTCGAAGTAACCGCGCGGATTGTCGGCGTCCGCCGGCCGATGCCCGTCGTGCAACGGCGGTAATCCGCCCGCCGCGAGCATCTGCATCATCAGCGACGTGCCCGAGCGCGGCAGTCCCGAGACGACGGTGATGAACGGCGCGTCCGCGCGCGGCGGATCGAGCGGGACGACGACCGATGGGGGCGCGACGTCCTCGTCGCGCGGCTTGACGGGCAGCGTGACCGGGGAATCGATTCGATCCGCGACAAGTGCGTCGCGGCTCCCGGTCGCGGCGTCTCGTTTCTCCAGCGCCGCTTTCATCTGCTCGCGGCGCAGCGCGATCACGGCGCGGACTTTTTCGCGATGCTCCTTCGCAAGCCTCGGTTTTTTCAACCGGCGCTCGTAGAGAAACGCGAGCCGGCGATGCGCGGGCAGAAAATTCGGATTCTGCGCCACGCAGACTTTCAGCGCCTCCGTCGCGTGCACCACCCGTCCGATCCGGTGCAGCGCGACGCCGAGGAGAAAATGCGCGGGCGGGTTGTGGTAAAGCAGGCCCACGCTCGTCAGTGCGTCGCTCGCCGCTTCGAAATTGCGGCGCGTGCCGAGCCCGAGCCGCGCGAGCCCGAGGAACGCGTGCGCGTTGTCCGGATCGAGCTCGAGCGCGCGCTTGAAGGCGCGCTCGGCGTCGGCCCAACGCTTGAGCGCGAGATAGCCCTGGCCGAGCTGCAGATGAAACCCCGGATCGTCGCGGCCGGCTTTTTCGAGCTCCTGCAGCGCTGCGACCGCCTCGGCGTGCCTGCCCTCGGCGAGCAGCAGCGTCGCCTCCATCTGCCGCATCGGCGCAGGCGCGAGCCGCGCCTTCGACGCGAGCCGGCGCAGCTCCATCTGCTCGTCCGGTTTCAGATCGTCGGGCTTCCTGTCCTTGAGCTCTTCTTTTTTCGCCTTCAACTTCGCGGCCGCCTCGCCCGCGAATTTTTTCCGGTTGGCGCGCAACTGCTCGAGCGTGGCGCGCGCGATTTTGAAACGCCCGAGCGCGAGCTGACACGACAGCAGCTTCGCGCCGTAGCGGTGCTCGTCCGGCCGCGCGGCCCAGAGCTTCGCGAAAATTCTCGCCGCCTCGCCGTGGCGGTTCGCGTCGGTGTAGGCGCAGGCGAGGTTGTAATCGAGCTCCTGCTGTGTCTCTTCGACGGCCTTCGCCGCGTCCTCGGGCAGCGGTTGGATGTAACCGAGCGCCTCGAGTTGCTTGATCGCTTCCTTCGCGTCGCCGGCGTCGAGTTTCGTGTCGGGCGGATGCGAGCCGTCGCTGCCCTTGACGTCATCCCACGACGGCACCGTTTCGATCTTCGGCGTCTCGGCAAAGACGTTCACGAGCGGCTTTCCGTCCATGTCGCGGCCGACCGGCAGATCGAAAAGCGTGAGCAGCGTCGGCGTGATATCGAGGACGGTCGCGCCGTAGATGCGCTCGTCTTTTTTCAAACCCGGCCCTTTCAACGCAAAGATGCCGTAGTGCCGGTGCTCGACCGCGGGACCAGCCGGCTCCATCGGGATCGCGCTCGGGCGGAGATTGTCGGGATGGAAGCCGTGATCGGACATCAACAGCACGGTCGTGTCTGGCCCGGCCATCGCCATGAGCACGCCGAGCATCATGTCGTGATAGCGATACGCCGCCTCGATCACGCCGTTGTAGAGCTCGAAATCCTTTTCGGGGATCCATTTCTGCCGCGGCGGGTGATACCGCATGAAACCGTGGCCGAAGTGATCGATGGCGTCGTAGTAAACCGCCATGAAATCCCACGGCTCCGTGTTGATGAGCTGCGTCGCCGCCGCGTGAATCGTCGTGCAGTCGGCGATCGTCTTCGCGAGCCCCTCGAGCCGCCGGTCTTTTTTCTGATCGATCTCCGCGGCCTTCGGCACGAACGGCAGGATGTGTTCTCCGCCGAGTTCGCCCGGATGGACGCGCAACTCCGCCAGCGTCTCGGCGAGCCGCGCCGGATGCACCGTGCCCGGCGGCATCGGCCAGGGCTGCGCGGGATCGTGGTGCGGCGCGCGCTGGTAGTGATTCGAGATCGTGACGCCGTCGGGCAGCGGCTCGGCGGGATGCGACGGCCACCAGCCGATCACGATGCACTTTTTTCCGGACTGGCTGAGGATGTTCCAGACGGCTTTCGTTTTCCGCGAGAGGTTCGTGATCGGGCGCACGCCGCCGGTGTGCGGGTCGGGCTCGGCGAAGCCGTGGATGCCG
Source organism: Opitutus sp. (assembly GCA_035549975.1). Classification (GTDB taxonomy): domain Bacteria; phylum Verrucomicrobiota; class Verrucomicrobiia; order Opitutales; family Opitutaceae; genus Opitutus. The sequence continues at coordinate 6,615 of DASZPP010000136.1, read as the reverse complement.
TGCTTGAACGGCCGCTTGCCCGTGCCGATGCTCGTCCACAGCATCGGTGAGAGCACCGGATAGAGCGTGGCGAGATTGCCGATCACGCCGCCGTTCACGAGCTGCTCGAGGTGCGGCAGCTTGCCGGCGTCGAGCAGCGGATTGATGACTTTCCAGTCGGCGGAATCCCAGCCGACGAGGAGGACGCGGCGTTTCGCGGGCGCGGGAAGCTTGGTCACAAACGACGAGAAGGAAGAAATTGGCGATTGGCTATCGCTTATTTCTCATCGGGCCATTCCGGAAATGACCAATCGGCGTCAACCAATAACCAACGACCAAATCAGGCCGCTGCCTGCCGCCGCTTGCGCAATTCGCGGACGCCCACCGCACCGAGCGCGAAGAGCGCGAGGCCGGCGGCGACGTTGGCGGGTTCGGGGATGGCGCTCGCGTTATAGTCGCCCGCCCCAAATAGGGAGGCATTTGGATCGCTGGACAAAATGTAAGCACCGATCGGGCTGTCCGGGCCGTTAACCGGCTCAAGGGTCAACGATTGTGGGCGGCCATTCGCGTCGGCGCCTACTTGGACTCGCAACCATCCATAGTAATAATTCGCACCCCCGATCTTGAAACCGAGATATCCCGTGACATGCCCATTGGCTGGCGCGATGAACTTTCCTGTCGCGTGTTGTCCGCCAAGTCTCGGATACCCGCTGAAGGTCGAAAAATGTGTCCCGAATATCCGGTTTGAGCCGCCGTTACGGAAATTCGCCTTGGAGACCGTCGCATGGCGAGCTAAGTTCGCAACGGAACGCGTGGTATTCGATCCTGAGCGAGCTACCGAGCCGGGAACGTTGACCAGATGTATATATCCGCTTGCACGACGGGTTGAACTGGTAGCGCTAAAACCATTGGATTGGGCGACTTTGGCACCAAGCTGAGCAGTCATATGGCCGAAATGCATGGTCAGAACATGTGCATCGAAGGCGACAGCGTGCGAACTGTCATCGGTCAATGAAACAGGGCTTATACTCCAACTGAGCGAGCCGCCCGCAAAATTTGCCGAGGTCAGATTCGTAATCGTCTGACCGCGGGCGGACACGACTCCCACGGCTGCGCCTGCGACGATCGCCGCCTTGCCGGCGGCGGAGTAGGCGCGGAGGCCGGATTCAAAATCCTGCCGGCTTGACTTCGGCGCGCGTGGAACGGGACGAACGCGATGAGGGGGCTTTGACATGGGGAAGTAAGCTTGGAATTTGAATTTGACCGAGCACTCCGACGGGAATGCGAGACCCGAACTTTAAAGTGCCCGCCACCGTTGGACGGGAGCCGGTCCGCCTTCGCCGGCATTATGCCCATTCGCTCCCCGAAAATCATCCTCCCTGATCAGGGAGGGATTCCGCCTCGCGCGCTCAATTCTGGCGGCCGAGCCAGAGCGCGATCAAACCGCTGCGGCCACTGACGCCGAATTTGCGCAGCACGCCGCGGACGTAGGTGTGCGCGCTCGAAGGCGTGACGCCCAGCGCGGCGGCGATGAGTTTTTCCGACTTGTCCGTGAGCAGCAGCGCGAGGACGCGGCGCTCCATCGGTGAGAGCGGCGTGCTCGCCGCCGAGACGCCGTGGGCGAGCAGCACCTGCCGGTGAAACCACATCAGCCCGCGCATCGCATGAAACGCCAGGTCCCGCTGCGCTTCCGTGAACGGATCGTTTTCCCGCATCCGCAGAAAACCGTAATACGCCTCGGTGATCGGGCTCACGGGCACGCCCACGGTGAGCGAACCATGCACGCCGCGACCGAGGTAGCCGAGCCGATAGGTGTCGCTCTTGAACCAGTCGGCCGACACGAGGTCGCGCAGCCGGCACGCGCGAAACGTGCCGGCGAGGCGCGCCTGCGCGACGGTGGCCTCGTCGACCGTCTGGGCGCGCTGGAGGGAGCGCATCCGCCGCCGGGTGTATTTCCGGTCGTTCGGCAGCGGGTGCAAATAGCGGATGAGCCGCGGACGCCAGCCGAGCAGCGGATCGCGCTTGTCGTCCGTCAGCCGCACGGCGCCCATCCAGTAGGCGTTTTGCGCGTCGATCATCCGGGCGACGGCGCTGAGGAGAAACATCAGCGCATCCTCGTTGCGCGCGGCCTCGAACGTGGCCAGCTCGTCCCAGAGATGATGGATGCGCTCGTGCAATTCCGGATCCAGGAGGGCCGGCACGACCCGCGATGCGCGCTGCAGACTCACACCGCGATGCTGTCCCCGCCCGCCCGACGGGCAAGGCCGGTTTCGAACCTCGCGCGTAACTCGGCGCGGACAATCCGGTTTGCCCGCGAATTCACGCGAATCGGCGCGAATGATTCAGGATTAAAACCGGCCCACGGAAGACGCGGAAGGCACCGAAGGATTTTCCCGGCGCCCGCCGCCCTCGCTCTTCCGCGCGTCCACAGGCAGGTTCGAGTTCATTCACCTTGGGTTCGATACCCCGAAGCTCGCCTCGGCGTGGCAAGGGTAGCGGCAAGCGCCAGCAAGCCGTGGTTCGTCGGCTCGCTGGCGCGCACCGCTACGAAGGCCGGATCCGCTTCGATCGACATGAAGAGGGTTTGGCTCAAATGCCCCGGAGCTTGCTCGGGGATGCTTGCTCGCACAGATTCGCGTGATTCGCGGGCTGAGACATCGCTCACACCGCGGCTTCCCGGCGCCGGCGGCGAAGTTCGCGCACGCCGACGGCGCCGAGCGCGAAGAGCGCGAGGCCGGCCGCGGTCGTCGCCGGCTCCGGGACGGCCGAGAATTCGCCGGCGGTGATGTGATCGCCCGCCAGTCCATACGCGCCGTAGATGCCGGGCTCGCCGGCTTTCGCCACCAGCGAAAGCCCCCGCATCCCGTAGCCGTTGAAGGTCGCCTGCACGCGCAGCCAGCCGTAGTAATCCTGGCCATTCCGTTCCGCCTTGAAGCCGGCATACCCGGTGACGGGATAGTGGTGAAAGAAATGAGTATATTTCGGCGCAAACTGCCCGGAGTTCGCGAGGGAGAAGCGGTCGGCCAGCAGACCGTCGCCGAACGCGATAGTGGGCCCCGCCGCGATGGGGTCGCCCGATTTGAACCGCACCACGAAGTCCAGCAGAGGGCGCGTCAGCGCCACGTTGCCCACCATCTGCGCGGGCGCGCCGTCCCCCGACTTGGCGGAGGTGCCAAAGTCCCCGATGGGCCGGCCCAGCAAAAGGCCGCCGACAAATGGTCCCGCGCTAAAACGAGCCGAAACCCAGGTGCCCGCCACGTAGCGGGACTGCGTGCCGGCGTTCAGCGAAGGGGGCGTCGTGGTGAAGGTCGCGCCACCGTCGTAGCTGAACGAAGTGATGTTCTGGATGGTCGCGTGCGCCGCCGGGGCCGCGAGCGCCACGACGGCCGCCGAGGCGGAGTAAGCCGAGAGGCGCGAAGCGAATGCGTCGCGCCCGCGGGAGGTCTTCTTTTTCATAGCGGGCTCCGGCACGCCGGATCGGGCGAGTATGCGCGAAAGCCGACGCCGGCGCGTCCGCTCGCATCGGCGATTTTTTTGTAGGTGCGGACACTACAAATTCGGCCTTGCCGCGACAGATGGCCGCGCGATTTCGCCCGGCGGATTCCCCATGCCGGCAAAGAAAGAGTGCCGGTTGTCGCGATCGCCCCGTCACCTCCGCGGAGCTACAGCGGTTTCATTAAAGCTGGAGCCGTTGCATCGAGGGTGGCGGCCGTCGTCCCGACGGCCATTTTCCGACGATGGCGGTCGGGACGACCACCGCTACCTTGCGGCAGATTTCGACCGCGGTTTTTTTGAAAACGCCACGGCTTTTCTGAAACTGCTCCAACGCCGCCGCGCCTGCGCGTCCTCGCGCAAAAAACTAGGCCGCCGCGCGCCGCCGCTTGCGATGCTCCCGCACGCCCGCTGCGCCGAGCGCGAAAAGCGCGAGCCCCGTCGCCATGCTGGCGGGCTCCGGGATTTCCGAGAGCGTCGTCTGGCCGGCTACGATGTTGCCACCATTCACGCTCCCCGCCAAGGCGAGCGCGCCGTAGGTCTGGTTCGCGTCGGCCACAAAAACGAGCGACGCGGGGCTGCCGTCGGCGTTGTTCATCACCCGCACGCGCATCCATCCGTAGTAGAGTTGCCCACCATTGGAGAGCTTGAAGCCAAGATAACCGCTTTGATTGGCGTGGCCGGCAAAGTCGCCCACCAAGGTGCCGCCGCCTTCGCGATAGGCCAGGAGGAACCGGTCGTTAATGGCGGCGAAATCGCGTCCGGCGATGGAATTGCCGCGATGCAGTTTTGCCACGTTGTCGTAAGCGGAGAAGTCATCAATCGGACGGCGCACCGTGCCCTCAAAGACGAATTGGAATTGCAAGGCGGGCCCTCCGTAATGGGGAAACCCGAGAATGGCGCGCCCGCCGGATTGATTATTGGACCAGGCGCCGGCATGAGCGGCATTAAAGCGGAAGCCGCTTCGGCTGAGCCATCCGGGTTCGACGTCCTGCGGGTGAAACTTGACGTCGCCGGTGACGACGGAAGGACCGGTGTAGGTGACTTGCTCAGGCGGGTTCCCCAAGACGATTTGGGTGATCGGCAGAATCTGGGCCCCGGCTCGGGCGGCGCCTCCGATGACGGCGCCCACGGCTACGAACGCCTTGCCGGCCGCGGCGTAAGCGGCCAAACGCCGGTCGAGCGGATCGCTGGGGGACTGACGGGAAGAGGAGGGCGAATGGTGCAGCTTCATATCATGGGAAGGTGAGAGCGCTGGCCCTGATCATTTTCGCTTGCGACCGGCGCCCGGGCGAAGGCCAGTCAAAATGGAAAACGCGGGCACCCGCCGGCGTGATTTCCGCCGCAACCGGTTTTGTCGAACAAAAACACCACTCAAAAAAATTTGCGGAAACCCTCTCGCCGTTCACCCGAGTTCCGCGGCCGACGTGTACTCCGCATTTTGATTCACCTTGGGTTCGACACCCGGAAGCTTGCTTCGGCTTGGCAAGGGCAGCGGCAAGCGCCAGCGAGCCGTGGTTCGTCGGCGCGCTGGCGCTCGCCGCGACGAAGGCCGAATCCGCTGCGATCGACATGAAGAGGATTTGGCTCAAATGCCCCCGGAGCTTGCTCCGGGGATGTTTGCTCTGGAATCTCACCTCGCAAGCTGTCCGCGGCCGCGGGGTTCGCGCGTCCCGCCCTCACCGGTTCCCGGCCTCCGCCTTCTTCTTCGGCTGCAAACTTTCAAGCAGTTTCGCCGCCGCCTCGTTTCCCGGCAATTTTTCCAGCACCGTCTTCGTCAGGAAAAGGGCGTCGTCCCGCGCGCCCTGCGCCGCCAGCGCCGTGGCGAAATCCAGCACCGCGCCGGCCGCGTTCGGCCCGTCGTTCAGGAGGAGCCGGGCGGCGAGTTGCAACGCCGGCCGGTCGCCCAGCATTTCGTCGATGCGCAGTTCGCGACGCAAAATCTCGGCGTCGTGCGCCGCCAGCCAGCCCGGCACCGGCCGCAGCGTGCGCAGCGCATCGACCTCGCGGCGCGCGTCCCCCCATCGCGCCGCGGCAATCGCCGCGTCAAGCCGATGAAAAAATTCTTCGCGGTCGGGCTCCGCCACGCGCGGCGCCGGCGCGGGTCGCGGGGTGGCGGCGGCCTTCGCCAGCCGGTCCTGCAGCTCGGACTGTTGCGTGCGCAGCGCGGGGCTGTTCGGATAAAACCGCCGCGCGATACCGACCGCGTCACGCGCGAGCGCATCGCGACCCGCCCGCCGCAGCGCGTTCACCGTCAACTGTTCGGCCTCGAGCGAGAGCACGCGCGCGCCCAAAAGCTCCCTCAGTTGATCGGTGTCGCTGGCCGTCGGGGCAACGAGCGCGTTGGTCAACCGCCGAATCCAGTCGAACCACAGGCGCCCCTCCGGGTCGGCCTGCGCGAATGCGCTCTTCAATCCAGCCACCAGCTCCGCCAGCTCGTCCGATCGCGCCGCCCGCAGCAAGGCCATCGCCTGCAACACCTGAAACGGCCGAAGCGCATAACCCCGCTCCCGGGCGGCGACCAGGACGCGCTTCACGAGCGGCGGGTCCGGAACCGCCGCGAGTTTCTGGGCCGCGAGCTGCAGGTTGGCCGCCGTGCCGCCGAAGCGAAAAAGATAATCGTCGAGCGCCGCGGCCGCGCCGCGATCCGCCTTGGCGTATTCCTCGATTGCGAACACGGACAACATCGGATCGGCCGGATTCATCGCGATCAGGTCGTCGAGCGCCCGCCCCATCTCGTCGTAGCGCCCCGCCCAGCGCAGCGCCTCCGCGCGCAACTGCAGGAATGCCGGTCGTTCCGCCGCGGGCGCATTCGCCTCCCAGCCGGCCGCGAGTTTCGCCGCTTCGTCCGCGCGCTTCAGCGCGAGCAGCGCGGCTGCCTGCTGGATCTTGAGCTCGAGCCCGGCCTGCTCGCCCGTTGCCTCGATCAACGCCAGTGCTTCGGCGGCGCGATCCAGCTTGATCAGGGCCATCGCCTTGTCCGCCAGCAGCTCGCTGCGCTCCGGCCACTGCTCGGCCGTGGTCAGCCGCGGCAGGCAGAGATCGCAAAACCGCCGGACGAAATCCCAGTCCTCGCCCGCCTTGCCGATCGCGATGGCCTGCTGGCGCCACGGGCGGTCGGGCAGGCGGAACTGGGCGCCGTCC
>DASZPP010000135.1:0-5657 GCA_035549975.1 Opitutus sp. | reverse complement strand
GATTCGGAAATGTCGCGCGAGAGCTCGTCCGGCTGCTGCAGCCGTTCGGATGTTCGATCGCCGTCTTCGCGCCGGACCTCGACGCCGGCGCGGCGCACGCGCACGGCGTGACCGCCGCCGCTTCGCTCGCCGCGCTTTTCGCCGACAACGACGTCGTCGTCGAAGCCGCGCCGCTCACCGCCGCGACTCGCGGCAGCGTCAACGCCGACGTGCTCGGGCGGTTGCGGCCGGGCAGCGTGTTCGTCAACATCGGCCGCGGCGCGATCGTCGACGAGGCCGCGCTGGTGCGGATCGCGCAACGCGGCGAGGTTTGCTTCGGGCTCGACGTCTTCGAGATCGAACCGCTTCCGGCGGATTCGCCGCTGCGCGGGTTGCGCAACGTGTCGCTGACGCCGCACCTGGCCGGACCCACGACGGACCGTTGCGCCGACGCCGGCGCCTTCGCCCTCGCCAATCTCCGCGCCTACGCGCAAGGCTGCCCGCTGCGCGCCGTCGTCACACCCGATGCCTACGACGCCAGCACCTGAACGAACCATCCTCCGCCAATTTTTTCGCATGAAAACCACCGCCATTTTAGCCACCGGCATCGATCGAGTCGAACTCGCGCCGGTCGAAATTCCCGCGCCCGGACCCGACGAAGTCATGGTCGAGGCCATCTACACCACGATCAGCCCCGGCACGGAGATGCGCTGCCTCGCCGGCCGCCAGCACGGCGGCACGTTTCCGTTCATCCCCGGATATTCCATGGTCGGCCGGATCAAGGCGCGCGGCCCCGGCGTGGAAATTCCCGAGGGCACGATGGTTTTCTGCCGGGGAACGCAAAAGGCCGACCGCCCGCTCCTGTGGGGCGGCCACGTCGGACTCGCGGTCTGCCCGGCCGCCCGTGCGATCCCGTTGCCACCCGGCGCCGATCCGCTCGACGCCGCCCTCGCCTCCGTCGCCGCGATCGCCTACCGTGGGATGCGCGTCGCAAACACCCGCCCCCACGACCAGGTCGCCGTCGTCGGCCTCGGGCTGATCGGCCAGTTGTCCGCGCGCCTTCACCGGCTGGCCGGCGCCCGCGTCGTCGCCGCGGACCGCGATGCCGCCCGCGTCGCCGTGGCACAGGCCGCCGGGGTCGAGGCGTTGCGCGTCGATTCCGACCTGGTCGGGGCGTTCGCCGCGGTTCAACCGGCGGGCGCGGATGTGGTCGTGGATTCGACCGGCGTCGTTTCCGTTCTCGGGCAGTCCATCCGCCTCGCGAAAAGCAAACCCTACGACGACTCGCTGACGGAGCCGACGCGCCTGGTCATCCAGGGCAGCTATCCCGACGATGTGGTTTTCAACTACAACGAAGCCTTCCGCCGCGAGCTGTCGGTGCTTCTGCCCCGGGACGGCCAGCCGCGCGACACCGTCGCCGTCCTGGGTTTCATGGCCACCGGCCGGCTGCGCGTCCGCGACCTCGTGAGCGAAACCCATCCGCCCGCCGGCGCGCAGGAAGTCTATCGATCGCTGCGTGCGGCGAAGCCGGGCCTGATCACCGCGGTCTTCGACTGGCGTTGAGCAGCGACGCATCGCTCTTCGTCGATGCCCTACCAACGGACTTTTTCCACCCTCGGCTGCGCCGCGTTGTCGTTGCACGAGTCGCTCGCGCTCGCCGCCCGACATGGCCTCGACGGCGTGGAGCTGCGCGCCGCGGGCGGCACCGTCGATCTGCCGGCTTACCTCGGAAAAACCTGCGGCACGCCGGCGGAGTTCGCGCGCGTGGTGCGCGCTTCCGGCGTGCGCATCGTGACGATCGACACCTCGCTGCGGATCGCCCGCGACGACCCTGCCGCCCGCGATGAATTCCTCGCCTTCGTGCCGTGGGCGGAAGCGCTCGGCGTGCCGTGGCTGCGGGTCTTTGACGGCGAGGCGGCAACCGAAAACCCCGGCGAACACGACGCAACCGCGACCCTGCGCTGGTGGCGCGATCTCCGCCGCCAGCGCGGCTGGCGCGTCGACTGCATCGTCGAGACCCACGACTCGCTGCTGAATGCCGCCGCGATCAATCGCTTCCTCGCCGCCGCGCCCGGCACCAAAATTTTGTGGGACACGCATCACACGTGGAGGCGGGGCGGCGAAGACCCGCTCGCAACCTGGCGCGCGATCGCGCCGCACGTCGCCCACCTTCACGTGAAGGACAGCATCGCCCGGCCGGGCGAAGGCCCCGCGTTCGACTACGTCGCGCCCGGCACCGGCGAATTTCCGATGGCGCCGCTCGCCGAAGTCCTCCGCCGCGAATATTCCGGCGCCGTCAGCCTCGAATGGGAACGCCTCTGGCATCCCGAACTCCCGCCGCTCGACGTCGCACTCGAGTCGGCCGCCGCCCGGGCGTGGTGGTGACCCGCGCCCGACCGCCGCGAATCCGCATCATGAACGAGATTCTTGCCACGCTGACCCGCCAGTATCGCGACGCGCTGCTGCACGACGTCCTGCCGTTCTGGGAACGTCACTCGCCCGATCCCGCGCACGGCGGCTACTTCACCTGCCTGGCCCGCGACGGCTCCGTCTACGACACCGACAAATTCGTCTGGCTGCAGGCGCGGCAGGTCTGGATGTTCGCGAGCCTCTACAACCGGCTCGAAAAAAATCCCGCCTGGCTCGCCCTCGCGCGGTCGGGCGCCGAGTTTCTCCGCCGGCACGCGATCGCCGCGTCCGGCGACTGGTATTTCAGCCTGACGCGCGATGGCCGCCCGCTCGTCCAGCCCTGCAACATCTTCTCCGACTGCTTCGGCGCGATCGCATGCAGCCAGTTCGCCCTCGCCTCGGGCGACGACGATTTCCGCCAGATCGCGCGCGCAACCTTCGACAACATCGTGCGCCGGCAGGCGAACCCGAAGGGCGCCTACAACAAGCTCGTCCCCGGCACGCGCCCGGCCGTTTCGCTCGCGCTGCCGATGATCCTGCTCAACGTCACGCAGGAGCTCGCATGGCAGCTCGAACCGGCCGCCGTCGACGCGATCGTGGAGCGCTGCCGGAGCGACGTGTTTTCGCTTTTCCTCGATGAACGCCGGATGATCCTCCACGAGCACGTCGCACCGGACGGCGCCAAGCTCGACACCTTCGAGGGCCGCACGCTCAACCCCGGTCACGCGCTCGAGGCCATGTGGTTCATCATGGACCTCGCCGCGCAACGCGGCGACCGCGCCCTCGCCGAACGCGCCGTCGAAATCGCGCTGCGCACGCTCGCGCTCGGTTGGGACGGCGAGCACGGCGGCATCTTCTATTTCCTCGACGCCCGTGGTCACCCGCCGCAGCAGCTCGAGTGGGACCAGAAGCTCTGGTGGGTTCACCTCGAGACGCTCGTCACCCTGCTCAAGGGGTTTCGGCTCACGGGCAACCCGGCGTGCTGGTCGTGGTTCGAGCGCGTGCACGACTACGCGTGGCGCCATTTTCCCGATCCGCAGTTCGGCGAGTGGTTCGGCTACCTCGATCGCCGCGGCGAAGTCCTGCTGTCGTTGAAGGGCGGCAAATGGAAGGGCTGCTTCCACGTTCCGCGCGCGCTCCATCTCTGCTGGCGCGAACTGGAACTTTTGAACCGCGAAACCGCATCCGCCGAAAGTCACGCCCCATGAAAACCGTCGCCCTTCTCCCGGTCGACGACCGGCCGGTGAACTACGATTACCCGCGCTACCTCGGCCGCGCCGCCGCGCTCGGCGTCGTGCTCCCGCCGCGCGAATGGCTCGGCAATCCGTGGCGGCCGTCGCGCCATGCCGAGCTGGTCGCGTGGCTCGCCCGCACCGCCGCGACCGCGGACGCGCTCATCGTTTCGATCGACACGCTCGGCTACGGCGGACTGATCCCGTCGCGCCAGTCGTCGGAACCCGCGGACTCCGTCCTGCAACGCCTCGCGGTGTTGCGCGAGCTGAAGGCCGCGCGTCCCGCTCTGCCGATTCTCGCGTCGAGCGTGATCCTGCGGATTCACCGCTCCGATTCGTCGGAGGAGGAAAAGCCCTACTGGGCGACCTGGGGCCGGCGGATGTTTCGGCTGTCCTTCCTCGAGCACAAAGCCGAACTCGGCGCCTCCGCCGCGGAGGAAAATGCCGAGCGCGACCGGCTCCGCGCGGAAATTCCCGCTGCCGTCTACACCGACTACCGCACCGGCCGCGCGCGCAATCACGCGATCAACTCCGCCATGCTCGACTGGGCCGCCGGGGGCGTCTTCGACTACCTGATCCTGCCGCAGGACGACACCGCCGACTACGGCTGGAACATTGCCGAGGCGCGCCGGCTCGACGCGGCGATTCGCGCGCGCGGCCTCGCCGATCGCGCGATCACCTACCCCGGCGCCGATGAAATCGGCTGCCTGCTGCTCGCCCGCCAGGCGTGCCGGCTCGCCGGTTTCACGCCGCACGTTCAAACGCATTACTCGAGCCCCGCCGGTTCCACGGTCATCACCGACTACGAGGATCGACCGCTGCACGCGCTGCTCACGGCTCATCTTGCCCCGCTCGGCGGCGCGATCGTCGACACACCGGCGGATTCGAACCTCGACCTCTGGTTCAACTCCCCCGTGCGCCGGCAGGGAAACAGCGAATCGCAGTGGATCGCCCGCCGCGGCGTCGAAACCGTTCGCCCGAAACTTTTGCCGGCTTTTCGTCCGTGGCTCGACGAAGTCGTCGCCGGCGACGGCTTTATCGCGACGCGCCGCGAAATCGAATCATCCGAACGCGACCTGGCGAAATTCACCGGCGCGCTGCTCGCCGCCGTGCGCGCCGGCCGCGCCGTCGCCGTCGCCGATGTCGCGTTCGTCAACGCCGCCGACTCGCTTTTGTGCGAACGGCTTCGCCGTCATCGCGAAATCGTCTCGCTCGTCGCGTTCGGCGGCTGGAACACCGCCGGCAACACGCTCGGCACCGTGCTGGCGCAGGCCGTCATCCGCGCAATCGCGCTGCGCGACGGTGCCACGCGCGACCAGTTCGCCGCCCACCTCGAGTTCCTGTTTCTTCGTTTTGTCGACGACGATCTCTACCAGGCGCGCGAGCGCACGCGTTGCATGGTCGAGGATCTGCCGTCGCACGGCCTCGCGCCCACGATGGAGCGGCTGCCCGACGACAAGGCTCCGGCCATCGCCGCCAAGGTTGCCGCGCAACTCGCCGCCGCCGCCGCGCCATTGCGCGACACGTTCATTTCATCCGGCCTGGTTCGCGACGTCCACCTCACGAACATCCACCTGCCGTGGCAGCGGCTGTTCGAGGTCGGCTTCGACGTCGCCGTCGATCTAGCCTGAATCGGAATCCAGCGGCTCCGAAACACCGTTCGCCAGCGCCTCCCTCAACCGCACAATGCCAGGTCCAGCGGTGCTCGCGGCGCGCCGGCGTGCAACCAGTGCGAAGGCGATTGTCCGGTCTGTCGCCGGAACCACCGCGCGAAATAACTTTGGTCCGGCAGTCCGATCTCGCCCGCCACGTCGCCGACCTTCACGCCCCGCGCGAGCAGTTCCTTCGCCCGGCTGAGTCGCCGTTGCGCACGGAACTGCCCGAGCGTCAGCCCGGTTTCTTTTTTCACCAGGCGGTTCAAGTGGTCGCGCTGGTAGCCGCTGCGTTGCACGACGTGCTGGAGCGTCGACTCGAGGGGCATCGTCAGCAGCAGCCGGTGCATCGCGGAATCGCCGCCCGCCGGCGGCGCCGAGGGCG
>DASZPP010000134.1:0-19037 GCA_035549975.1 Opitutus sp. | reverse complement strand
CGGAGAGCCGTCCCTACCGGCGCTGCCGCGCCATGAGTCACGTCGTGCGGTGGGGTGGAACGAGAGGAGCGTGCCCGTTGCCGGAGATGGGTTTTGCGGCGGCAACGGCGGCGGGGTCGGGAGACCCCGCCCTACAAGCGGGAGCGGGTGCGGCGGGTGGCTGGCCGACGGTGGCGAGGCGCTGGTAAAGCGCGAAGTGCTCGCGGACGTGGGCCTGGGCCTGCGCGGCGAGTTCGTCGGCGCGGGCGGGTGCGACGTGGCGGAGGATGCCAAAGCGGGTTTCGTTCGCGGTGAACCTGGCGAGCTCGACCTTGGGTGGTTGTGAATCGAGCTTGAATGCGGGCTCGCCTTTCGCGGCGAGGCGCGGGTCGTAGCGGAAGAGCGGGAAGTAGCCGGTGTCGACGGCGAGCTTTTGCTGCTCGAGGCCGTGCTCGAGGCTGTAGCCGTGGGCGATGCAGTGCGAGTAGGCGATGATGAGCGCGGGGCCGTCGTAGGACTCGGCTTCGCGGATCGCCTGGAGCGTCTGGCTGTCCTTCGCACCGAACGCGACGCGCGCGACGTAGACGTGGCCGTATTGCATCGCGATCAGCGCGAGATCTTTTTTTGCGACGGCTTTGCCGGAGGCGGCAAACTTCGCGACGGCGGAGAGCGGCGTGGATTTCGAGGCCTGGCCGCCGGTGTTCGAATAAACTTCGGTGTCGAGGACGAGCACCTTCACGTTGGCGCCGGAGGCGAGGACGTGATCGAGGCCGCCGTAGCCGATGTCGTAGGCCCAGCCGTCGCCGCCGATGATCCAGGTGGTCTTGCGGACGAGATCGTCGGCGAGCGCCTCGAGGCGTTTGGCGGCGGGATCGTCGCGGAGCAGGGAGAGTTTCGCACGGAGCGCAGCGACGTGGACGCGCTGCGCGGCGATGGCGGCTTCGGTGGATTGATCGGCGTTGAGCAGATCGCTGACGAGGCCGTCGCCGAGCTTCGGCGCGAGCTGCTGGAGCAGGGTGCACGCGGTGCGGCTGCGCTGCTCGACGGCGCAGTGCAGGCCGAGGCCGAATTCGGCGTTGTCCTCGAAGAGGGAGTTGGCCCACGTCGGGCCGCGGCCGTCGGGGTTCACGCAGTAGGGCGTCGTTGGGAGGTTGCCGCCGTAGATCGAGGAGCAGCCGGTGGCGTTGCTGATCAGCAGGCGGTCGCCGAAGAGCTGCGTGAGCAGTTTCAAATAAGGCGTCTCGCCGCAGCCGGCGCACGCGCCGGAGAATTCGATCAGCGGCGCGAGGAACTGCGCGCCCTTGATGGTCCCGAGGTCGAGCTTGGTGCGGTCGGGGTCGGGCAGCTTCGTGAAGAAATCCCAGTGGGCGCGCCCGGCGGCGAGGCGCGGCGGCTGGTCGACCATGTCGATGGCCTTGTGGCGCGGGTTGGTCTTGTCCTTTGCGGGACAGACCTGCACGCAGAGCGAGCAGCCGGTGCAATCCTCGGGCGCGACCTGGAGCGTGTAGCGTTGGCCGGGAAATTCCTTTGAGCGGAATTCGGTGGAGAGAAAACCCTCGGGCGCGCCGGTGAGCGCGGCGGGCTCGACGAACTTCGCGCGGATCGCGGCGTGCGGGCAGACCATCACGCACTTGTTGCACTGGATGCAGATCGCGGGATCCCACGCGGGGATTTCGAGGGCGATGTTGCGCTTCTCGAAGCGCGCGGTGCCGGTCGGCCAGCAGCCGTCGAGCGGCAGCGCGCTGACGGGCAGGCGCTCGCCTTCGTTGGCGATGAGGCGGGCGGTGACTTCGCGGATGAATTTCGGCGCGTCGGCGAAAACGGGCGGAAGCGTCGCGGTGTCGTTCGCGAACGCCTCGGAAGGCAGGGCCGGGATTGGGACCTCGTGCAGGCCGGCGAGCGCGGCGTCGACGGCGGCGTGGTTCATCTTGACGATGTCGTCGCCCTTTTTGCCGTAGGTTTTGACGATGGCTTTTTTGATCTGCGCGATGGCCTCGGCCTGCGGGAGCACGCCGGAGAGCGCAAAGAAGCATGTCTGGAGAACGGTGTTGGTGCGGCGGCCCATGCCGGCGGCCTGCGCGACCTCGGTGGCATCGATGACGAAGAGACGGAGTGTTTTGGCGATGAGCGTCTGCTGCCATTCGCGCGGGAGCTTTTTCCAGGTTTCCTCCGGGCCGTGCGGGGAGTTGAGGAGAACGGTGGCCCCGGGCGCGGCGTAGCCGAGGACGTCGGCGCCGGCGCGGCCGACAAAGCTGAACTGGCTGCACGCGACGAATTGCGCCTGCTTGATGAGATACGGTGCGCGGATCGGGCGGAGGCCGAAGCGCAGGTGCGAGACGGTCATCGAGCCGGACTTCTTCGAGTCGTAGACGAAGTAGCCCTGGGCGTTGTTGGGCGTCTGGTCGCCGATGATCTTGATCGAGTTTTTGTTCGCGCCAACGGTGCCGTCCGCGCCGAGGCCGACGAAGACGCAGCGATGGACGTCGGGCTTTTCGATGTCGAAGTCGGGATCGAACGGCAGCGAGGTGCCGGTGACGTCGTCGTTGATGCCGATCGTGAAATGGTGCTTCGGCTCCCACTGGACGAGGTTGTCGAAGACGGCGCGCGCCATCGCGGGCGAGAATTCCTTCGAGCCGAGGCCGTAGCGGCCGCCGACGATGCGCGGGGAGCTGGCGAGCGGCGAGCGGGCCTCGGCGAGCGCGCCGACGACGTTGAGGAAGAGCGGTTCGCCGAGGCTGCCGGGCTCCTTCGTGCGGTCGAGGACGGCGACCGCCTTCGCGGTTTTCGGCAGCGCGGCGATGAAGGATTTGACGTGAAACGGCTGGAAGAGCCGGACGGCGATCACGCCGACTTTTTCGCCGCGGCCGAGAAGCCAGTCGGCGGTTTCGCAGAGCGTCTCGACGGCGCTGCCCATCGCGACGACGACGCGCTCGGCCTCGGGATGGCCGTGGTAGTCGAAGAGGTGATAGCGGCGGGAGGTGACGTTGGCGAACTTGTCCATCGTCTCCTGCACGATCGCGGGCAGCGCATCGTAGAAGCGGTTCACGGCCTCGCGGCCCTGGAAGTAGACGTCGGGGTTTTGCGCGGTGCCGCGGAGCGTCGGGCGATCGGGCGACATGGCGCGGGCGCGGAAGGCGGCGATGTCCTTTTCGTCGATGACGGCGCGGAGATCGTCGTCGGAGAGCGCGAGAATTTTCTGAACCTCGTGCGACGTGCGGAAGCCGTCGAAGAAATGGATGAACGGCACGCGGGCACGGTAGCTCGCGGCGTGGGCGATGAGGGCGAAGTCGTGGGCTTCCTGCGGGGAGTTGCTGCAGAGGAGTGCGGCGCCGGTGGCGCGGCAGGCCATGACATCCTGGTGGTCGCCGAAGATCGAAAGCGCCTGGGCGGCGAGCGCGCGGGCGCTGACATGGAGCGTCAGCGGGAGCAGTTCGCCGGCGATCTTGTAGAGGTTGGGGATCATCAGCAGGAGGCCCTGCGAGGCGGTGAACGACGTGGTGAGCGCGCCGCCGAGGAGTCCGCCGTGGATCGCGCCGGCGGCGCCGCCCTCGGACTGCATTTCCACCACGCGCGGGACCTCGCCCCAGAGGTTTTTTTTGCCGGCGGCGGCCCACTCGTCGCAGGACTCGGCCATGCTGGAGGACGGGGTGATCGGGTAGATCGCGATCAGCTCGTTGAGGCGGTAGGCGACGGAGGCGACGGCCTCGTTGGCGTCGCAGATGGCGAGGGCGGGTTTGCGGCCGTTGGAATTCATGAGGGAACGGAATGCGCCGGGATGGTTGGGCGGGCGCGCGGGCCATGATGGCAAAAAGTGCGTGATGGGGCTGCGCATGGGTTGGCATTGCCCGCGCAGAAGTTGCGGGGAATAAGTTGGGCGCGGCGGCGCGGCGTGCCGGCTAGCGTCGATCGGGCGGCGGCGCAGAGTGGCGGGGATGAACGCAGACGAGACCGCGATCGAGGAGGCGCGGCGGCGGGAGGATCAACCTTTTTTCCAGCTCACGTAGATCGCCTCGACCTTGGCGCGGGCCCATGGGGTCTTGCGGAGGAAGGTGAGGCTGGACTTCACGCTGGGGTCGAACTGGAAGCAGCGGATCGGGATGCGCCGGGCCAGTTCCTCCCAGCCGAGTTGCGCGGAGAGTTCAGTGACGATTTTCTCGAGCGTGATGCCGTGCAGCGGATCGTTCGACGGATGGGCGGTCACGCATGCACGGTGCGTGAAAGCGCTCGCCGACTCAATCCCGCCGTCGGCAGTGCGGGTCGACCCGGTTTGGAAAAGGCGCGCGGCCGAGGGAGCGGTGCGGCCGCCCAGGGAATCAATCCTGCCGGGCAGCTACCGTAATATTGTGAATCTTATACTCCTCATCCTCGTGCTGCTGCTGCTGTTCGGCGGCGGCGGTTTCTATTTCGGCGGTCCCGCCTACGGCGGCGGCGGCCTCGGTCTGGTTCTGTTGATCTGCCTGATCGTTTATTTGATGGGCGGCTTCCGGTCCAAAAACTGAATGCGACTTCGTCGGCCGCGAAACCGTTCCGCTACGCGCGGCCGAGGGCCTCGGCTTCGTCGATCGTGCGGGGCCAGTCGGATTTGAGGAGGCGCGAGAGCGAGCGGTCGGCGAGGAGTTTGCCGCCGGTCTGGCAGCGCGGGCAGTAGTTCACCTCGTTCTCGGCGTAGGCGATGCGCTGGACGGTCGTGCCGCAGACGGGACACGGTTTTCCGAAGCGGCCGTGCACGGCCATGTCGGGACGGAAGGCGGTGACTTTTTCGGGAAAGCTGTCGCCGGCTTCGCGGCGGAGGCGGTCGGTCCAGCGGAGGAGCTGTTCGCGCACGGCGGCGTGGAGGCGGGCGACGTCGGCGGGCGGGAGTTTCTGCGTGAGCGCGACGGGCGAGAGCTTCGCGGCGTGGAGGATTTCGTCGGAGTAAGCGTTGCCGATGCCGCTGAAGAGGTGCGGATCGGTGAGGGCGCGCTTGAGCGTGTGGTTCTCGCGCGTGAGTGCGGCGGCGAAATCCTCGAGCGAAGCGGTGAGCGGGTCGATGCCGCCGGGATCGTGCGCGGCGAGGGCGGGCTCGGACGCAACGACGTGGAGCGAGGCGCGGCGTTTCGTGCCGGCCTCGGTGAGCGTGAGCGTGCCGGAATCGAAGATGAAGGCGGCGAGGGCGCTTCGTGGTAGGGACGACTCGGAGGGCCGTCCGGTTCGGACGCCGTTGGTGGACGAGGGGCGGACGCTTCGGGGAGGCGTCCCTATCTCGATCCAGTGCAGCCGGCCGGCGATCATGAGGTGCAGCACGAGCCAGCGATCGCCCTCGAAGCCGAGGACGATGCGCTTGCCGAGCCGGCGAAGCGCGTTGACACGGCGATTCTCGAGCGAATCGATCGGCGGGACGGCGGTGCGGAGGAGGAACGGGTTCGCGAGCCGGATTTTCTCGAGCGTGCGGCCGAGGATCCGTTTTTCGAGGGCCTCGAGGTAAACGGCGATGTCGGGCAGCTCGGGCATGATGGCGGCAGGAGAGATTCGGAGGGAGGAACCGCGAATGCACGCGAATTGACGCGAAGAAAAATGGGCGAAGGCGAACGACGGACCACGGATCGCACGGATGGGAGCGGCGGCAGGGTCTTGGCGATCTAGTCGCATCCGACTCGACGGGGCGCGAGAAGCGACTACAGTCCTTCCGTCGTGACGGAAACTCCATTTCTTGGTGCTGGCATCTATACGATTCCCGAGGCGGCGCGCCTCAGCGGGGTCAGCGCGGCGCGCATCCGGCGGTGGCTGAAAGGTTATGGTTTCAAAACGCGCAAGGCGCGGCACCACTCCCCGCCGGTTTGGAATGGGCAACTCGATCCAATCGAGGGGAAACTTGCGATCGGCTTCCGTGACTTGATGGAGATCCGCTTCGTTAACGCGTTTCTCGATGCTGGAGTCAGTTGGAAGACGATGCGCGCGGCCCACGTCGCGGCGAAGGCGAAGCTCGGGAGCGACCAGCCCTTCTGCACGCACCAGTTCGTGACCGATGGGCGTGAAATTCTCCAGCGCGAGGCGCACGCCTCCGGCGACACCTCGCTCCTCAACATCACGACCGACCAGCGCGAGTTCGATCGGTTGGTTTCGCCATTTCTCAAGGAGCTCGATTTTGACGGTGGCGTGACCCGCTGGTGGCCGCTCGGCCGGAAGCGGTTCGTGGTCGTCGATCCGGTGAAGAATCTCGGGCAACCCACGGTCACGCGCTCCGGCGTGCCCACGCGCGTGCTGGCGCGCAGTGTGGCGGCGAATGGATCGGTCGACGAGGTGGCGCGCTGGTTCGAAGTTGCGACTGAGGAAGTGCGGGACGCGGTGGAATTCGAGCAGTCGCTCGCCGCGTGAGATTGTTTTTCGACAACAATCTTTCGCCCAAACTGGCGCGCAGCCTCGACGTGCTGGTGCAACCCGAGCACCGCGTCATTCATCTCAAGGAACGTTTCTCCGCCAACACCTCCGACGAAGTCTGGATGCGCGCGCTGGCGGACGAGCCCGGCTGGGTAATCGTTTCGGGCGACCTGCAAATCCGGAAGAATCCGCACGAGGTCAAGGCCTGGCAGGAGGCCGGCCACACGACGTTCTTTCTAAAGAAAGGCTGGATCGATCTGAAGTTCTGGGATCAGGCGTGGAAATTTGCGAAGGTATTCCCGGAGTTGCTCGCGACCGCCGAGCGGGCGCGGAAGGGGAGCGCATTTTTCATCACGCCGAATGGGAAGATCGAGGAGGCGTGAGCACGCCCTGTTTTTCGCTTGAAGGTCGAAGATTTTTTCCGGTGGGTATAATCAAAAGCTGAGCGACAGGCGGGATAGGCGCCTCATCCGCGGTCACACCCAAACTCCGCCGTTCGCTCAAGCGATGATTATGTCGACGCGCTTGGTGACTCCGAATCCTTCGTTGCTTGGAGGAAGTCGGCGTAGCTGATCCAGCCTTGGTCGCGATAGGCGACTTCGGGGCGTGATGGGATGTCGAGTGGGCGGTTGCCGGGCATGCGACCCCATCGATCCCAATCTTCGCTGGTGCGCAGGCCAAGTGTGCGGGCGAAGGCGCGGGCTTCGGCGAAAGGACGAAAGACTTTGCGGAAAGGCGCGACGTTGCCGGTGCCGAGCCAGTCGCCCCAGCCGAGCCAATTGTCGCTGTAGACGTGGTTCGGGCTCGAAGGAATGTCATCGGGCTTCTCACCTTTTTCTGGCCGAGCGCCGTGAAGGTAACCATACCATTCGGTCGAGCTCTTGAGCTGCAGCGAGCGGGCAAAGGCGCGTGCGGACTCGAAATCGCGGAAGCGGCTCGAGCGTCGTTTTCGCGGAGCGCGCGGTTTGGTCGGATTGGCAGGAGCAGGTTTCGCGCGGATGGGTTTCGTTGTGCCCAACCAGTCGCGCCACCCAGCCCAACCGCGCTTTTCATAGGCCTTCCAAGGCGAAGCTGGAATATCCGACGGTTTGGGAGGCAAATCGGGTCGCGCGCCCTTTGCGAACCGCTTCCATTCACGCTGACCCGAGAACTTTAGGCTCCGGGCAAACTGTCTGGCTTCGGGAAAAGAGCGCCAATCCTCGGAGTAACCGAGAAAATCAGTCCAACCGCTCCATCCACTATTTCTATAGGTCCGATCGGGCCATGAAGGGATATCGGTCGGGAAGCTGACAGGATCTTTCCGGACGAAAGACATCCAATCGTCGAGCGATCGCAGCCCGAGGTTCTGCGCCCAAACGCGGGCATCAGCAAACGGACGAAATCGTCGTCCAGCTCTACCTTTCACATAGCTCACATATTTTCTCCCGACACCAAGGAATGTTGGCCAATCGACCCAACCTCGGCTACGATAGTAAAAGTCGACCGCACGCGGTATATCCGCGGGCCATGTCCCAGCATCGGTCATCTTTCTATATGTTGCACCCCAAGCGCGGCCGCTTGTGAGCTGAAGCTTTCGCGCCCATGTTTGGGCCTGTTCGTAGGTGGCAAACGAGAGTTTTGCGATAGTCGCCCAGCATTTGACTTCGATCTGCTTCGCGAACTCGGGCGCACTCACACCGAGCGAAGTAACGACATTGCCGAAATCGAAATGGACGAGGCGGCCGACTTCGGGGGTGCGGCCTTCGGCGGTGGCGCGAAACCATTCGACGATGCGTTCATCGTGGGTGGCGAGCGCGCGAAGGACGAAGAGCACGAACTTGAAGGCGCTGCTCGCGGCGACTTCGTCGAGCGTGGCGCCGTCGCGGACGACGAGTGGGAGCAGGATGTAACCGAGCTTCTTTCCTTCGGCGAGGCGGAGGGCGCGGCCGGCGGCCTGCACGATCTCGATCGTGCTGCCTTTCGGGTCGGCGAAGAAAACACAGTCGATGCCGGGCACGTCCACGCCTTCGGTGAGGCAGCGGGCGTTGGTGACGAGCGAGGGCGCGGCGGCGATGAAGCGGTCGAGCTCCTGCTGGCGGACGGCGCTGCCCATCCGACCATTGACGTGGTGCGCGGCGATGGCGGGCTCGCCAGGGAGGGCGGCGTTCAGTTTCGCGCAGAGGTCGCGGAACTGCTTCGCGCGGGCGATGCTGCTGTGAAACGAGACGGTGTGACGGACACCGTGCGCGGAGGTGGCACGGCGGAGCGCGACGATGCTGGCGAGGGCCTGCGCGGTGACTTCGTTGAGGCCGTCGGCGCGGAGGTCGAGCCAGCGATTCGCCTCGACGAGCGCGGCGACTTCGGATTCGCGGACGCCGATGGTGAGGATGCGATAATCGCTGAGGATCGGGGGCGAGGCGGCGGTGGCGGCCTTGAAGGTGAGGAGCTCGAACGTCTTTCCGTAAACCGACTCGTCGTCCATCGAAACGACCTCGTCGGACCGTCCTTGGAAACGGCGCTCGGTGGCCGTCATGAAAAGCCGGCGCGGGAGCGGGAGGTTTTCGTCGAAGAGCAGGTGCGCGAAACTGCCAGCAGCGCGGCCGGTGGTTTTGTGCGCTTCGTCGAAGATCGCGAAATCGAAGGCGAACCCGGAGCTGCGGGCGGCAGCGGCGAGCACGGGAGAGCTCTGGTAGGTGGTGAGGACGACGAGAAGGCCGGGACGTTCGCGGGCCACGCTGAGATGGGCGGCGAGTTCGTCGGCGTTGGTATCGCAGGGAATGCCGAGCTCGTGGACGTGGGTGTTGAGCGTGTCGTTGTCGAAACTAGCGACCTGTTCGTCACTGCACACGCAGAGCCAGTCGGCGGGCGAACCAGTCGCAATGGTTTCGGTCATCCATTTCTCGAGTGTTTGGCGGACGAGCGCGAGGCTGGGGACGGCGATGAGAACACGGCGGGCGCCGAGTTCATGCACGATCCAGTAGGCGGTGAGACTTTTGCCGGAGCCGCATGGGCTGATGAGTTTACCGCGCGATTCGCCGCGATCGCGGAAGTGCGCGAGAGCGTTGGCAACGGCGCGGCGTTGGTGCCCGAACGGCGTGCTCGCACGAAGCGGCGGCGGAGCAAGCGCTGTTAAGCTGTCGCGCAGCGACGTGAAGAAGTCGGGACCGAGGGCGGTCCAGGTTTCATTCGTGAGGTCGCCGAGGTTCGGCAGGTTTCGCAGGATGCCGGGAATGCGTGCGGTCGTGGTGCAGACCAGCGCGTAAGCGAACGCGCCGCGGCAGACATGGAAGGCGAGCGAGGAGAAGGTCGAAAGCTCGGCGAACGTGAGCGAGGCGTCGGAGTCGCTGCGATATTTCGCCTGAATGGCCCAGAATTCGCCGGCGTGGGTTTGCGCGACGAGGTCGATGCCCATGTCGCGCGGCGGGAGGTGGAGGCGCGACTGGATTTCGGCGGGGATGTCGGCGCGGAGCCAGACGTGGGCGAGCTTGGCGCGGTAGAGCGGTGTAGTCGCGAGATAATGGCGGACGATTTGCTCGAATGTAGCGCCGCGGTCGGATTCGGAAAGCGTGACGAGCCGCGCCGAGAAATCGGACCACGAGTTTATGTCATCGAAGAAGCCGGACGAGGCCATCGCGGAGGCGAAGCGTTGCGGTCAGATGCACATATCGCAAGACGGCAGCGCAACCGGAAAGCGCGGGCTGAAGCACCGCGCTACCGGGATCGGCAGGCAGAGACGCCTGCCGCTACGTTGAGCTAGGCGCCGAAGAATTTCAGGATGCGGCGGAGGCTGGCGACGAGGGTGTCGATTTCCGGCTCGGTGTTGTAGACGTAGAAGCTCGCGCGGGTCGTGCTCGTGAGGCCGAGCTTTTTCATCAGAGGCTGGTTGCAGTGATGGCCGCCGCGGAGGGCGATGCCGTCTTCGTCGGCGAAGGTCACCACGTCATGCGCGTGCACATCGGCGAAGGCGAAGCTCACGAGGCCGCTGCGATGCTCGCGCGGGCCGAGGAGACGGATGCCGGGGAGCGTTTTTAATTTTTCGTAGGCGAGTTGGGCGAGGGCGGCGTCGTGCTTCGCGATCTCGGCGCGGTCGAGCGAATCGAGGTAGTCGCAGGCGGCGGCGAGCGCGGCGGCGTCGGCGAAGTTGGGCGTGCCGGCTTCGAAGCGTTCGGGCGAGGGTTTCCAGCGGGCCGTCGTGTATTCGACCTGGGCGATCATGCCGCCGCCGCCTTGGTAGGGCGGCATCGCGTCGAGGAGCTTCTGGCGGCCATAGAGGACGCCAATGCCGGTGGGCGCGGCCATCTTGTGGCCGGAAAACGCGTAGAAGTCGCAGCCGAGCGCACGGACGTCGACGGGCAGGTGGCCGATCGATTGGGCGCCGTCGATCACGGTGACGATGCCGCGGGCGCGCGCGCGGGCGCAGAGCTCGGCGGCGGGGTTGATCGTGCCGAGGGTGTTCGAGGCGTGCGTGAAGGCGAAGATTTTGACTTCGGGCGAGAGGAGTTCGTCGAGATGCGAGAGGTCGAGGCCGCCCTCGGCGTTGGGGCCGGCGATCGGAACGAAGCGGAGCGTGGCGCCGGTGCGGGCGGCGACGAGCTGCCATGGGACGAGATTGGAGTGGTGCTCCATCTCGGTGAGGAGAATGACGTCGCCGCGCTTCAGGTTGGCGCCGCCCCAACTGGCGGCGACGAGGTTGATCGACTCGGTGGTGCCGCGGGTGAAGACGATCTCGGCGGGGTCGGCGGCGTTGATGAATTTGGCGACGCGGGCGCGGGCGCCCTCGTAGGCGTCGGTGGCGCGCATCGAGAGCGCGTGGAGGCCGCGGTGGACGTTGGCGTTGTCGTGCTCGTAGAAGCGGGCGAGTGTGTCGATCACGCGGTGCGGCTTGTGGGTGGTGGCGGCGTTATCGAGGTAAACGAGCGGCTTGCCGTGGACGGATTGGTCCAGGGTCGGAAAATCGGAGCGGACGGCGGACCAGGCTGCGCGGGGCGCGGCGATGGACGATGGGCGGGGGACGATGGGGGCGGTGGACACGCGAGGGCGGAAGAAGATTTTAGGAAATGGGACGGATGGGGCTGATGGGACGAATGGGACGAGGATGAAGCGAGCCGCGCTCAGTCGGTGTGGCTTTCCGTCGTGGTCGTGGACGGGTCGTTTTTCAGGGCGTTGAGGGCGGCGTGCCAGCCGAGGGTGGCGCACTTGATCCGCGCGGGGAAGGCGTGGACGCCGGCGAAGGCGGCGAGGTCGCTGATCTCCTCGGGCGCCTCGCCGGTGGTGACGATGTCGTGGAATTCCTGGAAAAGTTTTTCGGCTTCGGCGGCGGTTTTGCCCTTGAGCTGTGTGGTCATGAGCGAGGCGCTGGCTTGGGAGATGGCGCAGCCGGAGCCGTCGAAGCTGATGTCGGCGATGCGGTCGCCGTCGAGGCGGAGATAGACGCTGCACTGGTCGCCGCAGGAGGGGTTGTCGCCGTGCGCAACGCGATTCGCGGTCGGGAGCTGACCGCGGTTGCGCGGGCGTTTGTTGTGATCGAGGATGACCTGTTGATAGAGGTCGGTGAGATCGGCGGACATGGCGAATGGGCTATGGGTAATTGGTTATGGGTTCTTGGGGAATGGCAACTGCCTGGTGCGCGTTGGCCTATCGCGGCGGACGGCGGGGTGATGGCAACTTGCTTTTCGGGGCGCGGTGTTGTGCAGTGGCGCCGCATTCCCCTTCTCCCATGACCGCCGCCCAAATCGTGCCGACGCTGGTTGTTCCGTTCATTGCCTGGCGCGTGTATAGTCGCGTGCGGCGCACGATCGGGCGGCAGCATTTCCGGGCGGGACGATCGTGGACCTCGGTCATTATTTTCAGTCTGCTGACGGTGCTCATTGCCTTGTCGGCGCTGCATTCACCGGCGGCGCTGGGCGGGCTCGGATTGGGTGTGGTGCTGGCGGTGCCGCTGGGCATTGTGGCGCTGCGGCTGACGCGATTTGAAGCGGATGCGGCCGGGAAGTATTACGTGCCGAATCCGGTGATCGGCGTCGGCGTGACGTTGTTGTTTCTCGGACGGCTCGCGTATCGCATGGCGACGGCGATGGGCGGAGCGGCGGCGGTGGTGGGGGCGCCGCGGGTGGCGCAGAGCCCGCTCACGCTGGCGCTCTACGGGCTGACGGCGGGCTACTATGTGACCTACTCGGCCGGGTTGCTGCGGCACAAGTGGGACGCGAGCTAGGCGCGTCGTGGGCGGTCCCCGCGCTCACGCGCGGGGCCACGGTTATTCCCAATACTCGGCCCAGCTCGTGGCGGTTTCGGTGACGCGGATGCGCTCGAGGTGGACGGCGGGTGAAAGCTGGGCGAGGCTCGTGCGGATCGAGCGGAAGATTTCGCGGGCGAGGACCTCGGTGGTGGGGTCGACGCCGGCGAAGGCGATCACGCGTTCGCCGAACGTGGCGCGGAGTTCGCCGAAGTTCGGGTCGGCGGTGTTGAGTGCGAAGGCGTGGTCGTAATGTGCGACGGTGTGGGCGGCGGCTTCCTTGAGCGTTTGAAAATCGCAGACCATGTCGGCGGCGTCGAGTTTGTCGCTGGCGACGATGAGCTCGATCGTGCGGCTGTGGCCGTGCGGAAAACGGCAGGCGCTGGCGCTCTTCGTGAGGAGGTGGCCGCTTTCGACGGTGAAGGATTTGGCGATGCGGAAGGGCATGGGAAGGAAACGGCGATTGGCCGCGAAGGTTCAGGCCGGGCCGATGGGAGCGAGTTCGCGTTGATTCGCGCCATGCGCGGTCGGAATTCAGATCACTTTTGAGTGGCGGCCGGGTTCGGCGACGGGGCGGAGGTCGAAGCGCATGGCGATCACGCGGAGGAGCGGGACGCCGGCGGGGGTGACGGTGATTTCCTTTTCGCCGCGGACGACGAGGCCGTCGGCTTCGAGATCGGCGAGCGAGTCGAGCTCGGCGGAGTAGCGGTCGGCGAAGTTGAGGCCGAACGTCCGGGAGAGTGCGACGTAGTCGAGCCGGCGGTCACACATGAGGTGCATGATGATCGTGCGGCGGCGGCGCTGCTCGAGGGAGAGCTTGAGGCCGCGCTCGATCGGAAGCTGCCCGGCGTCGAGGGCGGCGCGCCACGCAGGGAGGGTCTTGTGATTCTGGCGGTAGGTGAAGGCGGTCGAGGAGATCGACGACATGCCGAAGCCGTAGAGCGAGGCGCCGGCGTGCGTGCTGTAGCCCTGGAAATTGCGGTGAAGCGTGCCGGCGCGCTGGGCGACGGCGAGCTCGTCGTCGGGACGCGCGAAGTGATCGAGGCCGATGTCGATGAAGCCGGCGGCGGTGAGCTTCGTGTGCGCGAGGGCGAACATCGCGAATTTTTCCTCGGGCGAGGGAAGTTGCTCGCGGTCGTCGAAGATGCGCTGGGCGGGCTTGATCCACGGCACGTGGGCGTAGCTGAAGACCGAGAGGCGGTCGGGGCCGAGCGAGAGGACGTCGTCGATCGTGCCGCCGAACGAATCCGGCGTTTGCAGCGGCAGGCCGTAGATGAGGTCGACGCTGATCGAGCGGAAGCCGGCGGCGCGGAGCCAGGCGACGGTGCGCTCGTTTTGCGCCTGCGGCTGGATGCGGTGGATCGCGAGCTGGACGCGCGGGTTGGTGTCCTGCACGCCGAGCGAGACGCGGTTGGCGCCGATGTCGACGAGGGCGGCGACGTGTTCGGGGGTGATGCGGCGCGGGTCGATCTCGACGCCGAATTCGGTGTCGGGCTGGAGATTGAAGGTTTCACGAATGAGCCGGCCGAGCCGGCGGAGTTCATCGGGCGGGAAGAACGTCGGCGTGCCGCCGCCGAGGTGAACCTGCGCGACGGGGCGCGAGGGGTCGATGCGCGCGGCGGTGAGGCGGACCTCGCGGACGAGATCGTCGAGGTATTCGCTGGCGGACTCGCGGCGGCGCGTGATGACGGTGTTGCAGCCGCAGAACCAGCAGCGGGATTCGCAGAACGGCAGGTGAAAGTAGAGCGAGAGCGGGCCGGAGCCGGGCTGATTGTCGCAAGCGATGGCGGCCTCGAGTTCCTCGGGCGGGAAGTCCGCGGTGAACTCGGTGGCGGGCGGATAGGAGGTGTAGCGCGGTCCGGGGATGGAGTATTTGCGGACGAGATCGAGGTCCACGGCTGGGTCGGCGACGGGCGGCGCGGAGGGTTCGTTGGGTGAAATCATGGCGTGGTGTGTGCCGCGACAGGATGCCACCGGCCGTTCGCGGGGACTGCGCGGGGGTTGTCGAAAGGTGCGCGGTTTTTGCGAGCGAGGCGCAAGCACCGGCGGTCATGGACCGCCGCTACAACGGGGAGGCCGCGCGGGCGGGAAACGCAGCCGGTGCGGCCCGGTCTTCGATGTCGGGGCCGCAGCGGGCGACCGCTGCGCGACGTTTGGAGCGGGTGGACGGAATCGAACCGACGATACCGCTTTGGAAGAGCGGAGTTTTACCACTAAACTACACCCGCGAGGGCAGGGCAGTTTCGCCCGCGGCGGAAGCCGGTCAAGTCTGTGTTGGCGTCCGTAAAAAGCCGGGACGGCTTAGCATCGATTTTACCGCGGCGGGGCGGAAATGAGGTTGCCGCTGTGCCTCGCGTCCGTTTGCGTGGGGGTTATGGCTCTGATCACCTCCGCACCCCCGGCTTCGGCCACGGCGACCGGATCAGACGGCAAGAAGAAGCCGTCGGTGAAAGCCGCGCAGGCGCTGGCCAAGCAGAAAGCGATCGAGCGGAAATCGAAGAACTACAAGCTGCCGCTCGGGGAGCTGGCGATTTTCACCCAGCAGTTATCGTCGCTGCTCGTGGCCGGCCTGCCGCTCGTGCAGTGCCTGGAGGCGCTGCAGGACCAGACGGAGGACCCGTATTTCCAGATCGTGATCCGGGACGTGCGGGCGGATATCTCGTCCGGCAACTCGTTTTCGTCGGCGGTGAGGAAGTTTCCGCGGTCCTTCCCGAATCTTTTCATCTCGATGGTCGAGGCGGGGGAGGCGAGCGGCGGGCTGGCGGAAATCCTGGGCAAGGTCGCCGGTTATTTCGAATCGACGGTCAAGCTGACGAAGAAGGTGAAGTCGGCGATGACCTATCCGATCGCGGTCATCGGCCTGGCGATCGCGCTGGTGAACGTGCTGCTGATTTTCGTGATCCCGGTGTTTGCGGCGATGTTCTCGGACTTCGGGGCGAAGCTGCCCGCGCCGACGCAGTTCCTGATCGACCTGTCGAACTTCCTGAAGAAATGGTGGTGGGCGATCCTGATCGGCCTGTATGGCGTGTACTGGCTAGTGAACAAATATGTCTCGACGCCCGCGGGCCGGCGGCAGAAGGACCGGTTCCTGGTCCGGGCGCCGATTTTCGGCAACCTGATCCATAAGATCACGCTGTCGCGGTTCTGCCGCACCTATGCGACCCTGATCCGCTCGGGCGTGCCGATCCTGCGGACGCTCGAGATCGTGGCGTCGGCGAGCGGCAAGGTGCAGATCGAGGACGCCTGCGCGGAGATCGCGAAGCACGTGAGCCAGGGCGGGCAGGTCTCGGAAGTACTCGCGACCAATTCGTTCTTCCCGCCGATGATGAAGCACATGGTCAAGGCCGGTGAATCGACGGGCAACGTCGATGGCATGATGACCAAGATTTCGGATTTCTACGACGTCGAGTGCGAGGCGACAGTGGGCGCGCTCACCTCGCTGATCGAGCCGATGCTGATCGTGTTCCTCGGCGTGGTGGTCGGCGGCATCGTCATGGCGATGTTCCTGCCGATCTTCCAACTCGGTGCCGTCGCCGGCGGCCTGCAACAGTAATTCCGACTGTTCCGCCGGTTGACTTCGCGGTCGTTCACGGGAACGCTTTTCCGCTACGCATGCCCTCCGTCCTGATTGTCGACGACCTGCTCTCGATACACGAGATGCTCGAGGCGGTCATCCAGCCCACCGGCTTCACGACGTCCTTCGCCACGGACGGCGAGAAGGCCATGGCGCGCTACAAGGCCGAGAAATTCGACCTCGTCCTGGCGGACATCGACATGAAGCCGATGGACGGCATCACGTTGCTCAAGCAACTGAAGCTCTACGAGCCGACGGCGATCGTCGTCATCATGACGGCCTACGCGTCGACCGAGAGCGCGGTGCAGGCGCTGAAGTTCGGGGCGTTCGACTACCTGCAGAAGCCGTTTCGGGTGGATGAACTGATCTCGACGCTGCGCCGCGGGATCGAGTTCAAGAAATTCCAGACCGAGCGCGCGGTGAGCGGGCTCGCCCCCGGCGTGAAGTCCGGCGACATCGAGAGCCGGCTGATCGGCAGCAGCGCCCAGATGAAGAAGCTGGTGCAGCAGGTGAAGAAACTCGCGACGGTGCGCACGCCCGTCCTGCTGATGGGCGAGAACGGCACGGCCAAGTCCGCGGTGGTCGAGCTCCTGCACGCGGCCAGCGGGACGCCGGATTCGCAGCTCGTGCGCATCGACTGCTCGCTCAGTTCCGACGCCAATTTTCGCGAAGGCCTGCTCGGGCAGAACGGCGAGGGCGGCGCGTGGGTCCACCAAGCGAAGGGCGGCACGCTGGTGCTGCAACACATCCAGTGCCTCAGCGAACCGATGCAGAAGGAGCTGGTGAGCGTCCTGCGCAACACCGCCCACGGCTTCCGGCTGCTCTGCACGACGGCGGAGGATCTCGAGGCGCTGACCGACGAAGGGAAATTTCACGACGAGCTGTTTTACCGCGTCGCCTCGCTGCCGGTGCAGATGCCGCCGCTGCGCGAACGACCGGAGGACATCCCGCTGCTGGTGAAAAATTATGTCTCGAAGGCGACGAATCCCCACTTCGACGCCAGCCTGGTCGAGTTCACCGACGACGCGCTGGCGGTGCTGGGCGCCTATCACTGGCCGGGCAACCTGACCGAGCTTTATCAAGTCGTCTCGAAGATCGCCGCGACCACCGAGACGCGGATCGTCACGTCGCAGCAACTGCCGATGCGCCTGCGCGAGGTGAAGCACTGGCCGACGCTGGCGGAATATCTCAGCGGCCAGGAGAAGCAGTATCGCGACATGGTCCTCCACGCCTGTCGCGGCGACAAGGCCGCGGCGGCGAAGGTACTCGGGGTGGACGAGAGCGTGTTGAGCTGAGGTCGCGCAGGCGCCCGGCCTGCCGTGGTCGGCGCAGGCGGGAGGCCTGCGCTACTCCAACCGCTTTCCCGCTTGCCGCGGCTTTGCCCGGTCTCAACCCTCGCCAAAATCTACGCGCATGCCCAAACGCCTCGACCTCGAATCCATCCTCATCATCGGCGCCGGTCCCATCATCATCGGCCAGGCTTGCGAGTTCGACTACTCCGGCACGCAGGCGTGCAAGGCGCTCCGGGAGGAAGGTTATCGGGTGATCCTCGTGAACTCCAATCCGGCGACGATCATGACCGACCCGGAGTTCGCGGATGTGACCTACATCGAGCCGCTCAACGTCGCGATCCTCGAAAAAATCATCGCCGCCGAGCGCCCTTCGGCGCTGTTGCCGACCCTCGGCGGACAGACCGCGCTGAACCTCTCGATGGAGCTCGCCAAGGCCGGCGTCCTCGAGAAATACGGCGTGGAAATGATCGGCGCGAAGCCGGCGGCGATCGCGAAGGGTGAGGACCGGCAGCTCTTCAAGGACGCGATGATCAAAATCGGCCTCGATGTGGCCAAGTCGCGCACCGTGAAATCGCTCGAGGAGGCGCGCGCGGCGGCGGACTTCCTCGGCATTTTCCCGTTGATCATCCGGCCGTCGTTCACGCTCGGCGGCACGGGCGGCGGCATCGCCTACAATCGCGAGGAATACGACCGGATCGTCACCAACGGCCTCGACCTCTCGCCCGTGCACGAGGTGCTGGTGGAGGAGTGCCTCCTCGGCTGGAAGGAATTCGAGATGGAAGTGATGCGCGACCACAAGGACCAGTGCGTCGTCATCTGCTCGATCGAGAACTTCGACCCGATGGGCGTGCACACGGGCGACTCGATCACGGTCGCGCCGGCGATGACGCTCACGGACAAGGAATATCAGGTGATGCGCGACGCGTCGTTTGCGGTGATTCGCGAGATCGGCGTCGAGACCGGCGGGTCGAACATCCAGTTTGCGGTCGACCCGGCGACGGGGCGCATGGTCGTGATCGAGATGAACCCGCGCGTGTCGCGCAGCTCGGCGCTGGCGTCGAAGGCGACGGGTTTTCCGATCGCGAAGATCGCGGCGAAACTCGCCGTCGGCTACACGCTGGACGAGCTGCGGAACGACATCACGCGGCTGACGCCGGCGTCGTTCGAGCCGACGATCGATTACGTCGTCACGAAAATCCCGCGGTTCACCTTCGAAAAATTCCCGGACGCCGACCCCACGCTGACCTCGGCGATGAAGTCGGTGGGCGAGGCGATGGCGATCGGGCGGACCTTCAAGGAGTCGTTCCAAAAAGCGCTGCGCTCGCTCGAGATCGGCACGCCCGGATTCGGCGGCGGCGGGAAATACGGCCGGGACGAGCCGGTCGAGGAGAAGGTGATCAACGCGAAGCTCGGCACGCCGAACGCCGAGCGCGTGCACTACATCCGGCATGCGTTTCGCGCGGGTTATTCGGTCGAGCGGATCTTCGAGCTCACGAAGATCGACCCGTGGTTCCTCCACCAATTGCGCGAGATCTGGGAGATGGAGGAGGAATTGAAAAAACTCGGTAGCGCAGGCGTCCCGCCTGCACCGGGAAAGCCGGCAGGCGGGACGCCTGCGCTATTA
>DASZPP010000133.1:0-10297 GCA_035549975.1 Opitutus sp. | reverse complement strand
ACCTGTGCGCGGCCGGCGACGGATATTTCGCGGCGGCACTCGATTCGTTCGGCGTGGTTTTCTTTGATCGGAAGGGTCGCGTCGTGCAGGTGCTCGACCGGACGCTGGACCACCGCCTCGCGCGGGTGCAGCGCGTGACCTATGCCGCGAACGGCGTGCTGTGGGCGCTGCTCAACGAAGGCGTGGCGCGGGTGGAGTTCCCGTCGCCGCTGTCCCACTTCGAGCCGCTGCTGACGGGCGGACTGGTCTTTGCCCAGCCGCTTCGGCACGAAGGCCAGTTGTGGATGCTGGCCGACGGCCGCGCGCTCCGCGCCGTCTACGACAAGGCCGGCCGGATGGAACGTTTTGCCGACGAAACGCCGCCGGGGCGGTTCCTGTTCTCGCTGGAGGAGGTCGGCGGGCAGCTTTTCGCCTGCAACGACTCCACGATCTATGTTCGCGACGCGGACGGCTGGCGGCCGATCCTCGCCGGCGTGACGAACGGGCGGGTCGTCTCGAAGTCGCCGGGCGGGGACGTTGTTTTTGTGGCGCGCGGGGAGGTCGGCGTGCTGCACCCGGCCGGCGCGACGTATGAGGCGCGGCGGATCGCGCATCCGGAGTTGGGTGACTGTTACAACTACCGCCAGGATGCCGCCGGCGTGATCTGGCTGGAGCTGGGACTGAACCGCGTGGGGCGGCTCGATCTCGGCGGCGACGCGCCGAAACTGACCCGTTACGGCGCCGCGGACGGCCTGGCGGGCGGCTGGATGGAAATCTATATTTTCGACGGCGTGGCGCGCTTCCATGCGAACAACCACCTGCTGCGCTTCGACGCGGCGCAGCACCGGTTCGTGGAAGACCGGGAACTGCTGGCGAAGCGGCCGCAGCTCCTGACCGCCACGGGGCGGCCGGTGACGGATCGATTCGGGCGGTTGTGGTTCACGACGGACGGCATGCCGCACACGATCGACCGCTCGGGGAAGGTCGACGTGGTGCCCGTGGGCTTCGCGCCGAACAATTTCACGCTGGAGGACAACGGCGTGGTGTGGATGTTCGAACGGCGGCGGCTCGTGCGCTTCGACCCGCGCATGCCGGCGCCGAAGCTCCCGCCGCCGCACGTGCTGATCACCTCGGTGCAGTTGACGGCGCAGGGCCGGCGGATTTTTTCGCCCGGCCCGGCGCTCGCCCCGCTGGCGTATGAGGACAATTCGCTGGTGATCAACTTTGCGGCGCCGACGAATCCGTTCACGCTGCCGGTGACGTTCGAGGCGATGCTCGAGGGCGCCGGCGCGGAGTGGACGTCGACGGGCAGCGTGGGCTCGATGTCGTTCAACCGGCTGAAGGAGGGGCGCTACGTGTTCCACGTGCGGCCGGTGGTCAACGACGGCGCACGGGGCGCCGAGGCCCGGCTGGAATTCGTCGTGCGGCCGCCGTGGTTTCGCACCCCGGTGGCGTGGACATGTTATGTGGCCGGCGGGCTGGGGCTGATCGGATTCATCACGTGGTTCCCGTCGTATTTGCAGCGGCGCGAAAAGGTGCGGCTCGGCGCGCTCGTGCAGGCGCGGACGGGCGAGCTCAATGCCTCGAACGAACGCCTCGCCCGCCAGGTCGCGGAGACGATGGAAAAATCCACCGCACTGGCGGTGAGCGAGGAGCGCTACCGCGTGCTGAATGCCGGGCTGGAGCAACGCGTCGAGGAGCGGACGCGGGAGCTGGGGCGCGAACAGGCGCGGTTCAAGTTCATCTTCGACACGGCGCCCGTCGGCCTCACGTGGATGCGGAGCGGCGACGTCGCGACGCGGATCGTCAATCGCGAGCATGCGCGGATCACGGGTGTGCCCGTCGACCAGTGTCGCGAACTCGGCCGGTATCACAACGCCACCCATCCCGAGGACCGCGTGCGCCAGGACGAGCTGCACGCGCGGCTGCAGCGCGGCGAGACCGACCATTACGAGATGGAGAAGCGCTACGTCCATCCGGACGGCAGCGTGTGCTGGGCGGCGCTCGCGGTGCGGTTGTTTCGCGACGCCGCGGGCGACCAGCAGGAGGTCAACACGCTGTTCGACATCACGGAGCGCAAGCAGGCGGAGGTGGAGCTCGCCGAGGCCAGCGGGTTGCTGGAGGCGATCCTGGCGAACATGCCGGACATGGTTTATTTCAAGGATCGCGAGTCGCGGTTCGTGCGTTTCAGCGCGGCGTTCACCCGGCGGTTCTCGCTCGATCCGACGAAGGTGCGCGGCCGGACGGACTTCGACCTGTTCGCCCGCGAGCACGCGCAGGAGGCGTTCGCCGACGAGGAGCGGATCATGCGCACCGGCGAGCCGATCGTCGGCAAGCTCGAGCGGGAGACCTACGCCGACGGCAGCGTGACCTGGGCGTTGACGACCAAGATGCCGTGGCGCGACGGCGCCGGGCACATCATCGGCACGTTCGGCATTTCGAAGGACGTGACGGCGTGGAAGCGCGCGGAGGCGAAGCTCGAGGAGACCCACAAGCAGTTGCTGCACACCTCGCGCGAAGCGGGCATGGCGGAGGTCGCCACCGGCGTGCTCCACAACGTCGGCAACGTACTGAACAGCGTGAACGTTTCCGCCACGCTCGTCGCCGACCACATCCGCCACACCAAGGCCAGGAACATCGCCAAGCTCGCCGAGCTGTTCGCCCAAAACCGGCACGGCCTCGCCGAATTCCTGACGAACGACCCGCGCGGCCGGATGATTCCCGACTATCTCGGCACGCTGGCGGAAATGATCGACGAGGAGGGCCGGAAGGTCGCCGTGGAGCTGGATAATCTCCGGAAGAACATCGAGCACATCAAGGACATCGTCGCGATGCAGCAGGCCTACGCGCGCACGTCGGGCATGATCGAGGCCGTGGGCGTCGTCGACATGATCGAGGATGCGATCCGCATCAACTCCGGCTCGCTCGCGCGCCACGACGTGGACGTCGTCCGCGACTACGTCGCCCGGCCGGTCGTGACCACGGACAAGCACAAGGTCATCCAGATCCTCATCAACCTGGTGCGGAACGCGAAATACGCCTGCGACGACTCGGGCCGTCCCGACAAGCGGATCGCGCTGCGCACGACCAGCGTCGACCGCAAGGTGCGGATCGAGGTCGAGGACAACGGCGTCGGCATCCCCGCCGAGAACCTGACGCGGATTTTCAATCACGGATTCACGACCCGAAAACGCGGACACGGCTTTGGCTTGCACAGCGGCGCGCTCGCCGCAAAGGAACTCGGCGGCGCGCTCACCGTCCAGAGCGAAGGCCCGGGCCGCGGCGCCAAATTTACCCTCGAACTCCCCTACAAACCGGAGGACCCCGACCATGGCGACGCGCAAGCCTGACAAGAACACCCGCATCCTCGTGGTGGACGACAACCGTTCGATCCACAGCGATTTTCAAAAAATCCTCGCCAGCGAAAACCCCGCGCAAAAAGCGCTGGAGATGGAGGCCGCGCTGTTCGGCGAGCCGGTCCGCCCGCAGGGCCACGTGCGGTTCGAGCTCGATTCCGCCTACCAGGGCCAGGAAGGTTTCGAGATGGTCCAGCGCGCCGTCGCGGAGGGCCGGCCGTATGCGATGGCGTTCATGGACGTGCGGATGCCGCCGGGCTGGGACGGCATCGAAACCACGGCGCGCATCTGGGAGGTCGACCCGGACGTGCAGATCGTGATCTGCACGGCGTATTCCGACTATTCCTGGGACCAGATGATCGAGAAGCTCGGGCACTCCGACCGGCTCGTCATCCTGAAAAAACCCTTCGACAACATCGAGGCGCTGCAGCTCGCCACCGCGCTGACCGAGAAGTGGCAGCTTGGGCGCCAGGCGAGGTCGCAGCTCGCGAGCCTCGAGCGCCTCGTCGACGACCGCACGCGCGAGCTGCGTCAGGCGAAGGAGGCCGCCGAGGCGGCGGCGAAGGCGAAGAGCGAATTCCTCGCCAACATGAGCCACGAAATCCGCACGCCGATGAACGGCGTGATCGGGATGACGGGCCTGTTGCTCGACCTCGAGCTCGGCCCCGTGCAGCGCGAATACGCCGAGACGATCCGCCAGAGCGCCGACGCCCTGCTCACGATCATCAACGACGTGCTCGATTTCTCCAAGATCGAGGCGGGCAAGCTCCGGTTCGAGTCGCTCGACTTCGATCTCACCGAGACGGTGGAGAGCACCCTCGACATGTTTGCCGAGCGCGCGCAGGTGAAGGGCATCGAGCTCGTGATGGAGCTGCCGCCGAGCGTGCCGCGCCACCTGCGCGGCGATCCCGGCCGGCTGCGGCAGGTGTTCACCAACCTCCTCGGCAACGCGATCAAGTTCACCAGTGGCGGCGAGGTGGTCATCCGCGTGGCGCCGCACTCGGAGAGCGACAACCGCGTCGGCCTGCGCTTCGAGGTCAGCGACACGGGCGTGGGCATCCCGCTGGAGGTGCAGGCGAAACTCTTCCAGGCGTTCACGCAGGCTGACTCGTCGACGACGCGACGCTTCGGCGGCACGGGCCTGGGCCTCGCGATCTCGAAGCAGCTCGTCGTGATGATGGACGGCGAGATCGGCGTGCAGAGCGAACCGGGCAAGGGCTCGCTGTTCTGGTTTACCGCCCAGTTCGAGAAACCCGCCGGGCCGCAACCGCTGGTCGAGGGCGACCGCGACGGCTGGTCGAACCTGCGCGTGCTCGTCGTCGACGACAACGCCACGAGCCGCCAGATCCTCCGGCACCAGATCTTCGCGTGGAAACTCCAGAAAGGCAGCGCGGCCGGCGGGCACGAGGCGCTGCGCGTCCTGCGCGCCGCGGCCGCCGAGGAGCATCCCTACGACATCGCGCTGCTCGACGTCGACATGCCGGAGATGGACGGCCTCACGCTCGCGCGCGCCATCAAGGCCGACCAGGCGATCGCGGGCACCCGGCTCATCGCGCTCGCGCCGCTCGGCCATCGCTACAAACCGGAGGAGCTGCAGGAGGCCGGCATCGACGCCACGCTGACGAAACCGGTGAAACAGTCCTATCTTTTCGACTGCCTCGTGAACGTGATCGGGAAGGCCGAGGCGGCCAGCCTCTGGTCGTCGAAGTCCGGCCGCATCGCCGCGAGCGCCCCGCCCGCCGAGCTGGCCGCGCGGCTGCGCGACGAACGGGTGCTGCTGGCCGAGGACAACGCCGTGAACCAGAAGGTCGCGCTGGCGCTGCTGCAAAAACTCGGCTGCCACGCCGAGGTCGTCGGCAACGGCATCCAGGCCATCGAGGCACTGCAGGAAAGTTCCTACACCTGCATCTTCATGGATTGCCAGATGCCGGAGATGGACGGCTACGAGGCGAGCCGGCTGATCCGGAAACGGGAAAAGAACACCGGCCAGCCATGCCAGTGGAAGGCGCCGGTGCACATCATCGCCCTCACCGCGAGCGCGATGCAGGGCGACCGCGACAAATGCCTCGCGGCCGGGATGGACGACTACATCACCAAGCCCGTGCGCCTCCTCGAAATGCAAGGCGCGCTCGAGCGCTGGCTGCTGCAGCCGGCGGCGCGCGATTGAGAACACCGCGCGCGGTTCACACGATCGGTGGTGAAGGCTGCGGCGGGCGGCGACCGTTTTCGGAACCGAGGGACGCGTGCAGCTCGAAGGCAGCCGGGACCCGCAAAAATAAGCATGCGCCAAAGGTTGCGTTCGCCCGGCGGCGGCTGGGATGCTCGGGGGATGAGCCGCTTTCCCCGTCCCCTCGTTTGCTCCGCCGTGGTCTTATTTGTCGCGAGCGCGTTTGCGCAGCCGCTGAAGCTGACGCCGCTGCAGGCGTCGGGAATTTACGCCACGGGCGAGGAAGTCGGGTGGAACGTCGCGGTGGAACCGGACGCGAAGCTGCCGGCGGAGGGCCTCGCGTGGACGGTGAAGGAGAATAATTTCACGCTGCTGAAGTCCGGCGTGCTGCACCCGGCGGATGCGCCCGCGCCGATCACGGTCACGCTCGATCATCCGGCGATGGTTTACCTGGAGATCGCGCCGGCGGAAAAAGGCGGCAAACCGATGGCAGCGGGCGCCGCCGTGGCGCCGACAAAGCTGCGGCCGGTGGCGGCGCGGCCGGCGGATTTCGATGCATTCTGGGCGGGAAAGATCGAGCAGCTCGGGAAGATTCCGGTCGGGGCCGTGCTGTCGCCGGGCGACAGCGGAAAACCCGGCGTCGAGTATGCGACGATCCGGATGAACAACATCAACGGCTCGCACATCTACGGGCAGCTCGCGAAGCCGGCGGGCGAGGGGAAATTTCCGGCGATGCTGATCATGCAATGGGCGGGCGGGCCTTACCCGCTGCAGAAATCCTGGGTCGTCGATCGCGCGGCGGAAGGCTGGCTGGCGCTGAACATCGAGCCGCACGACGTGCCGGGCGACCTGCCGAAGGAGTTCTACGACGCGCTGCCGACGCTGATCAAACGTTACAACACGATCTACAACGACGACCGCGACCGGAATTATTTCCTGCGGATGTATCTTGGCGACTACCGCGCCGCGGAATACCTCGCGAGCCGGCCGGACTGGAACGGGAAGATTCTCGTTGCGACCGGCACGAGCATGGGCGGGCAGCAGACATTGGCCGTCAGCGGACTCGAGCCGAAGATCACGCACATGCTGGCGCTCGTGCCCGCGGGCGCCGACTCGAACGCGGCGCTGCACGGCCGGCACGAGGGCTATCCGAACTGGGATGTGCGCAACCCGAAGGTCGCGGAGACGGCGCTCTATTTCGACACGGTCAACCTCGCGTCGCGCATCCATGCGAAGTGCCTCGTCGGGATGGGATTCATCGACAACGTGTGCCCGGCGGTCGGCGTGTGGACGGCGTTCAACCAGATTCCGGGGCCGAAGGAGCCGGCGCCGCTCGTTTACGCGGCGCACAACAACCAGTCCACGGCCGAGCAGCTGAAGCCCTACAACGATCGAGCGACGGAATGGTTCGCGCAGCTCGTGAAGGGCCAGGAGCCGCAGGTGCGGCCGCTGGAGACGCGGTAGGGTGGTCGGTGCGCTCCGGATCAGTCGCCGCCGAGCTGGAGAATCGTGGCCGAGTAGGGCCCGGGGGCGTAGGTGAAGTTCGAGCCGGCGATGCGGACGCGGCCTTGCTCGATGTCGGCGGAGCCGGTGCCGGTGCGCGCGGCCTCGTCCTGCGGGATGCTGTAACGATAGAAGCGCGCGACGTGCCCGACCGGCAGCCCGCTGACGCTGACGGCGACGTTGAGCGCGGCGGTCGGGTGTTTGTTGATCAGCAGCACGTGAACCGAGTCGTCGCCGCTGCGGACGGCGTAGGCGCCGAGGCCGATGTAGTCGCTGACGGCATCGAGCACGCGTTCGCCGCCGCGGGCGTAGTGCTGGAGAAGTTTCTTCACGTAGAAAGTCGGATAGCGATCGGCGGCCGTGGCCGGGTCGGCAGAGTCGACGATGCCGTAGTCGCCATATGGCCGCCAGCCGTAGAGCGCGGGGCTGTTGTTGTTGCCGCTTTCCTGGCCGTTGCGGAGATCCCACCAGACGAGCGAATTGAATTCGGTCTTCAGGAGCTGGCCGGTGCTGTCGGCGAGGAACAGGCCGTTGACGAGGCTCGTGGTCTGCTTGCCGGGATTGCTGTAGACGGAGTTGTTTTCCGTGCAGGTGAGCTCGACGTGCGCGGCGGCGGCGCCGAGATAATCGTTCAACATCTGGCGGAGATTCGCGGCGTCGTCGGCCCATGAGGCGGAGGACGTGAGCAGGTAGGAATCGTTTTCGCCGAACGGCGCCTGCGCGTAGCGGTGGTAGATCACGAAATCGGGCGTGATGCCGAGGCTCTTGAACGTGGCCAGCAGGACGGGTGTCCAGCCGCTGTGTGCGGCGCCGGTGCGCGGGTTGGTGACGGACTCGTCGGCGTAGTTGGCGTCGCTGTCCTCGCCGGTCGTGACGACGGCACCGATCCGGATGCGGGGGTCGACGGCTTTCATCTGCGTGTAGTAATCCTTGAAGCGCGTCGCATAGGTCACGGGATCGTGCGGGCGGGTGTTGTTGTCCTCTTCCCACGTGCCGTAGTTTTCGTTGCCGATTTCCCAATAGCGGAAGCCGTTGTGCTGTTCGCGATTCGAGTGGGCCACCCAGGCGGCGGCTTCCTCGGGCGTGCCGGTGCCGTAGTTCACCGTGATGAACACCTGCGCGTGCGTGGCGCGGGCGATCGGGGCGAACGTGTCGAAGCTGGTGGCCCATTGCCAGGTGTTGGCGTCGCTCGTGTTGGTGGCCCAGTGGTAGCCGTCGGAAATCGAGCCGCCGGGGAAGCGGAGCACTTGATTGCCGGCTTCGAGGAGCAGGTGACGGGTCGTGTCGGTGCCGAACGCGCTGTCCCAGACGGCGGCGTTGACGCCGAAGAGACGCGGGTCGACGCGGCGGAGGACATGGCGAGCGTCGATCGTGACGTGGACGGTCGCGGGTGGCGGCGCGGCGGTGAGGACGAGGTCGTCGACGTAGAACGTCGGCTGGTCCGTGCCGGTGTTTTCCTGAATCCACAGGCCGGTTAGGTTGGTCTGGCCGGCGGCGCCGAGCGCGGAAAGCGGAATGATGATTTGCTGCCAGACGCTGGCCGCGAGCGGGCCGACGGTGACGGTGGATGGCTGCGCGGAGTCGCCGAGCAAAGCCGAGACTCTGAGGAACTGGCCGCCGGTCGGGCCGCCGTTGATCCAGAAGACGAAGTTTTCGTAGCCGTGGGTGTCGATGGGATCGTGATGCAGGTAAAGGGCGGACCACGCGCTGGCGGTGACGGCGATCGCGTTCGCGCCGGAGTGAACGGCGGCGGTGCTGGCGGTGTCGGTCGCGGCCCAACTCCAGTTCTGCCAGCCGTTCACGAGCGAGTCGTCGTAGATGGCGAGGTCGGTTTGGGCGGAGGCGGAGGTGCGAAGGAAGAAGGAGATCAGCAGGGCGGCGAGGGCGGACGGGCGAAGGGACGGGGTTTTCATGGTCTTGGGGTCCCGGGCCGGCGCAGCGCGGTCGCGGGGACCGCAAGGAAAGTCGCGACCCCGTGTCCGCAACCAAAACCGAGGCAGAAAATTGCAGGTTCGTGGCGGCGGGGATTTCGCGATGGGCGGGGTGCGCGATTCGACGGTTGGTTGTTTACCGGCCGTGAAAAAATCGTCGGCGGCGTGGGAACCAACGGTCGCCCCGGCCTACTGTGGTCCGGCCTTAAACCGTCGTCGTCCATTCGTGTTGTTCCAAGCTTCAGATCGGATAACGGGGGAAACATTCTCCTCCCGTGCATTAATTTCCTCGCCCCGCTCCGTGGCGCCGCCGGACGATGGTGGGTCGCAGCTTCCGAGCGCTTGAATGTCCGCGCTCGCCCCCGTCCCCGCCTTTCGCACTGCCGCCATGAAAAGACACGCCTCCTCCAATGGATCGGACACGCTTGAGCTTCCGACCCGCGACGAATTCATGAAGCACCTCGTCGGTGCGCTCGATGCGCTGCGCGACGGTGACTACTCGGTGCGCATCCCGTCGGAGTGGACCGGGCTCGAGGCCCGGGTGATCGAGCGGTTCAACGAGATTTCGGCGCGCATGGACCGCTACAACACGAGCCTGCTGCGGCTGCGGCGGCAGGTGGGCGAGGAAGGCAAGATCGGCGAGCGGCTGGCGATCGGCGACGCGGTCGGGAGCTGGGCGGAGCGCATCGAGGCGGTCAACGCGCTGGTCGACGACCTGTCGCGGCCGACGCTCGAGGTCGGCCGCGTGATCGGCGCCGTGGCGAAAGGTGACCTGTCGCAATCGATGCCGCTGGAGCTGAGCGGTCGCCCGTTGCGCGGCGAATATTTGCGGACAGCGAAGCTGGTGAATGGCATGGTCGGCCAGCTCGAGGCGTTTTCCGTCGAGGTGATCCGCGTGGCGCGCGAGGTCGGCACCGAGGGCAAGCTCGGCGGCCAGGCGAAGGTGAAGGGCGTGTCGGGCGTGTGGAAGGAGTTGACGGAATCGGTCAACCAGATGGCCGGCAATCTCACGGCGCAGGTGCGCAACATCGCGGACGTGACGATCGCGGTCGCGAACGGCGACTTGTCGAAAAAGATCACCGTCGACGTGCACGGCGAGATTTTGCAGCTCAAGGAGGCGATCAACGTCATGGTCGACCAGCTGCGGTCGTTCGCCGCGGAGGTGACGCGCGTGGCGCGCGAGGTCGGCACGGAAGGCAAGCTCGGCGGCCAGGCGGTCGTGCCGGGCGTCGCGGGCACGTGGAAGGATTTGACGGATTCGGTGAACGCGATGGCGTCGAACCTCACGGCGCAGGTGCGCAACATCGCGGGCGTGACGACAGCGGTCGCGCGCGGCGATCTCTCGCGGAAGATCACGGTCG
>DASZPP010000132.1:0-3753 GCA_035549975.1 Opitutus sp. | reverse complement strand
ACGATCCTCCTCGGCGACGGCGCGGTGATGAACGGCGTGCCCGACCTCACCGCCCGCCTCGCCGACATCGCCCTCCCCGCCGCCCGCCTCGCCCCGCACCTCGCCCCCCGGCCGGCCCGTGCAATCGCCCCGCGAGCCGCGTCCGGCACCGTCCCCACCGCAACTCCGTAATACGGAGTTTCAGCTTAGCGCATGATTCTCTTTTCCCATCCCACGGGCAACGCCAACGTCCGCCATGCCGCGCTCGGACTGCAGCGCGCCGGTTTGCTCGGCGAGTTCTGGACCTGCGTCAACTACCGCGAAACGCGGCTGCTGCGCCGGTTCATGCCGTCGGTGCTCGCCCGTCAGTTGAACCGCCGCGTGTTTCCGCCCGAGCTCGCCGCGGTCACGCGCTCGTTTCCCTTTCGCGAAATCGGCCGGCTGCTCGCGCCGCGCGCCGGGTTGCGCTCGCTCGTCCGCCATGAGCAGGGACCGCTCAGCGTCGACGCCGTTTACCGCTCGCTCGACCGCAAGGTCAGCCAGCGGCTCGGCGACGACCGTTTCCGGGGCGTTTACGCGTATGAGGACGGCGCGCGCGAAAGCTTCCGCGCCGCCACCCAGCGCGGCCTGCTGCGCATCTACGACCTGCCGATCGGCTACTGGCGCGCCGCCCGCGCGATCCTGCAGGAGGAGGCACTGCGCGAGCCCGAGTGGGCCATGACGCTCAACGGCAATCTCGACAGCCCGCAGAAAACCGCGCGCAAGGACGCCGAGCTCCACCAGG
Source organism: Opitutus sp. (assembly GCA_035549975.1). GTDB lineage: Bacteria > Verrucomicrobiota > Verrucomicrobiia > Opitutales > Opitutaceae > Opitutus. The sequence goes on along the minus strand of DASZPP010000132.1, from coordinate 2,990 downwards.
CCAGCCTCGTGATCGTCGCGAGTTCGTTCACGCTGCGCACGCTCGATTACGCGGAGGACTTTCGGGGCTCCGTCGTGATGATTCCCTACGGCGCGCCGCCGCCCGTTCCCGCGCAACCGGCCGCGCGCTCTTCGTCCAATGGCAAGCTTCGCGCGCTCTTCGTCGGCTCGCTCGGCCAGCGCAAGGGGCTCAGTTATCTCTTTCGCGCCGTCCGGGCGCTCCGGCCGGACGTCGAGCTCACCGTCATCGGCGCGCGGCCGCTCGTCTCGTCCCCCGCGCTCGACCGCGAGTTGCGCGACGTGCGCTGGCTGCCGACCTGCAGCCACGGCGAAGTGCTGGCCGAGATGGCAGCCCACGATGTCTTTGTCTTTCCGTCGCTCTTCGAAGGTTTCGGCCTGGTGCTGCTCGAAGCGCTTGCAATGGGCCTGCCGATCATCGCGACGCCGCACACCGCGGCGCCCGACCTCATCACCGACGGCGCCGAGGGCTTCATCGTGCCCGTGCGCTCGAGCGAGGCGATCGTCGGGAAACTCGACTACCTGCGCCGGAATCCGGAGCTCCGCCGCGAAATGTCCGACCTCGCCCGCCGCCGCGCCGCGGAATTCACCTGGGAACACTACGGCGAATCCCTCGCCGCCTGCATCTCCTCCGCCCTCGTTCACGCCTGAATCTACGTGCTGGCTGAGAGGCCCGCGGGTTGCGTGAGAGCCGCAGCCGCTCCTGGCCAACGAGGACGGATGCATCGCGGATCTGGCGGGACGGTTGAAACTCCCGGTTACCCGCCGGAGCGCTTTCACCCGATGCTTACCCCGGGCCTTAGCATCGTACAGCTCTCACCATTCGCCACTCATGAACCTCGCCATTTCCGCGCCGATGCGGAGTCCCGCGTCCGAGACATTTGTCCAGGCACAGTTCGGCGGACTTCCCTGCAAGCTGCGGGTCCACGGCACCCCGATCGCAAGGGAAACTCTGCCCGGCGGCCCGCTCGCGCCGTTGCGCCACTTCCTCGCGCTCACCCGGCCCAACACCCTCCTTGCACTCCGGGCACGCTTCAAAACCACCGCCGGATGGGCCGAAAAACTGCCCTTGGTTTTCGCCGAGTTGCGGGCGCGCGCGCTGCGCCTCCGTCTGCGCCGCGCCGGCATTGACGTCTTTCTCGCCAACTTCGGCCCCGCCGCCGTCTCGCTCCTTCCCGTCTGCCGGGATCTGCGCATCCCGCTCGTCGCGCATTTTCATGGCGCCGACGCCCACGCCCTTCAATTGCTCGCCCGCTATGCCGACGGCTACCGGCTGCTCGGCCGCGAGGCCGCCGCGATCGTCGTCGTGTCGGAAATCATGCGTCGTCAACTCCAGCAACTCGGCGTTCCGCCGGAGAAAATTCACCTGGTCCGCTGCGGCGCCAATGCCTCCCTCTTCAGCCAACCGGCCCTCCGCCCGGCCTCGCCCGTGTTTATCGCCATCGGCCGGATGGTGGAGAAAAAAGCACCGCACCTGACCCTGCTCGCGTTCAAGCTTGTTCATGATCGCCTGCCCGATGCCCGCCTGATTCTTGCCGGCGATGGCGAACTTTTCGAGTCCACGCGCAATCTCGCCGCCGCCCTCGGGATCGCCGCCGCCGTGGAATTTCTCGGCGCCGTCCCGCACGCCGAAGTCGCGCGCCGCATGTCCGGCGCGACATGCTTCGTGCAGCACTCGATTGTGCCCATGACCGGCCCTCACGCCGGCGATCACGAGGGCACGCCCGTCGTGTTGCTGGAGGCGATGCTCGCCGGGCTGCCGGTCGTCGTCACCCGCCACGCCGGCATGGGCGAAGTCATCGAACACGAGCGGACCGGTGTCTTGGTGGAGGAACGCGACGTCGCCGCCATGTCCGCCGCAATGATCCGCATTGCCACCGATGAAGTATGGGCCGCGCGTCTGGGCTCGGCGGCCCGCCGGCAGGCGCTCGCTCAACACACCCACGAGCAATATCTCGGCGCGCTGCGGCATCTGCTCGAATCCGTCGTCATCGCGCCGCGCAACGCCCGCACCGCCCCAGCCCTTTCCATGGATCGATCATAAGAGTCGTCGCCCGCGGCCTGCTTGTTCCGTCGCGGTTCACCCTCCCCGCCCTGTTCCTCGAAGACATCGTGAACTCGCACGGTCACCGCATCTTTTACACCACGCGCACCTTGTCGCGCACCGCGGGGCGACCTGCTTGTCGAACTCTCGCTCAACGTCCACGACCTAAAACACCCGGTCGCTTTCCGCCCCGGCGGCGATCACTCGCGTGATGGAAAAACTCATCAAACGCCTCATCTGGCTCTACATCGTCCTCCTGATCTTCGAGGGCGCCCTGCGCAAGTGGGTTCTCCCGTCCCTCGCCGATCCGCTGCTGATCGTGCGCGATCCCGTCGTGATCGCGATCTACATCCTCGCTTTTTTCAAGGGGAAGTTCCCGCTCAACGGCTGGATGATCGCGATCGTCGCGCTCGCGTTCTGCTCGATCGTCGCGAGCTTCGCCGCCGGGCAGACCAACTTCTTCGTCCTCGCCTACGGCCTGCGCATCAACTACGGACACCTGCCCTTGATCTGGGTGATGGCCTCGGTGCTCACGCGCCGCGACGTGGAGCGCATCGGCTCGTTTCTCCTCCTTGTGGCCGTGCCGATGACGCTGGTCATGGTCCTGCAGTTCAAGTCGCCGATCGACGCCCGGATCAACCGCGGCATCGGTGGCGACGAGGGCGGGCAAATCTACGGCGCGCTCGGCCGCATTCGTCCCCCGGGATTCTTCTCCTTCATCACCGGCCCGCAGTTTTTCTATCCGCTCGTCGCGGCGTTCTTCTTTCATCAGGTCGGCGGACACCGCCGGCTGCGGATGCCGTTGCTGATCGCCTGCGGTCTCGCCGTGCTGGTGGCGCTGCCGGTCTCGATCAGCCGCACCGTCATGCTCGGCACCGCGCTGGTCGGCATCGCGTTTGTCCTGAGCATGCCACGGGCGAAGGTCAGCC
>DASZPP010000131.1:0-12789 GCA_035549975.1 Opitutus sp. | reverse complement strand
AAAGTAACCCGATGGGCTACTTTGCCGCGGAGCTCGTCCGCCCAGCCCGAGCCGCGCGCCGGCTCGGGTTGAGGTGAATCAGGACATTCGCGAGTGTGATCAGTCCGCCGCCAATGATCAGGTTGCCGGTGACGCGCTCGTTGGGATAATCAAATCCGCCCCACGCCGAGAGCCACGCCGGCAAAAACAGCGCCATGGCCGAGGCAAACACCGGCTCACTGGAGTAGATCAAGCCGGCCTCGGTCGGTGAAATTTTCGGCTGCCAGCCGTTCATCAGCGTGAACGCCGCGAGCGTGCACACGGTCGTGAGCACGAGGATCAGGCTCCACCATGCGCCGGAACCGAGCGCCCCACACACGGCTCCGCCCGCCGGGACCGTCAGCACGCCGAGCCCGACGCCGAGCAGCGATTGCACGACAAACATCACGAACGTCACCGGAAACGTCCGGTTGCGCGCGAACTCCCCGCGGGCGAGGGTGAGGATCTGCCCCGTGAAAAAAACCGAGCTCAGCAGCGTCTCGATCTCGCCGCGGCCGAGCCGGAGCCCCCGCCAGTCCAGGCGCGCGAGCACGGCGACCCCGGCCAGCACCAGCAGGCCGCTCGCCCACACGCGCCGCGGCGGCAGTTCGCGCGAGCGCCAGGCGATCCAGAGCGGGACGAGCACGGCATAGAACGAGGTGAGAAACGCCGAGACCGAGGCGGTCGTGTGCTGCAGTCCGTCGATCTGCAGGATCATGCCGCCGCCGGTGTAGAGCCCCATGTGCAGCCCCTGGCGCACTTCGCCGCGGGTCGCGGCGCGCAGCGCGCCGAACCCGAAAACGCCGAAGAGCGCCGCGGCCAGGCCGAAGCGCATCGTCATCACGCTCGCCGCGACAAACCACGAGCCGGCGCCGGGCGTCAGCGCCAGTTGCACCGCGCCGAGCGCCTTCATCACTGGAAAACTCACGCCCCAACACAGTGTCGCCAGCACGAGCATCAGCGCGGCGTGGACGTGCAGCGGTGATTTCGACGCGATCGGCATGAGGGCGCGGCGAGCGTGCGCCGCCCCCGCGTGGCCGCCAAGCGAATTGGCGGCGTCACGCGGGCGAAAAAAAACCGCCGCGGAAATTCCGCGGCGGTTCCCTAAATAAAATTCCGGGCGCGCTCAGGAAACGTGACCCGAGACGAGCTTCGTCATCTCGAACATCGAGACCTTCGCCTTGCCGTTGAAGACGGCCTTCAGCTTGTCGTCGGCGTTGATCTGCGTCTTCACCTTCTTGTCCTGCAGACCATTCTTCTTGATGTAAGCCCAGAGCTTTTTGGTGAGCTCCGTGCGCGGCACGGCGGTGGAACCGACGACAGCGGCGAGCGCGGCGTCCGGTTGAACCGGTTTCATGAATGCGGCATTCGGTTTACGAGCGGATTTTTTGGCCATAGTGTTTTTGGGTTTAGAGCGCTTTCCCTCGAAAGCAACGCCTCTTTTAGAGGGAAAACCGGCGGCTTGCATAGGAGAATCTTAATATTTTCAGAGCGAAACGGTTTGCCCGAAATTACGTAAGTGATCGCGCGCTGGCGGGAATTCCCGCGGCGCGTCAACCCGAATCGCGTTCGTCCATCTGCACGAACTGCCGGTAGAGCGCCGCGTAGTGCCCGCCGTGCGCGAGCAATCCGGCGTGCGTGCCGCGCTCGACGACGCGCCCGTGCTCGAGCACCAGCACGAGATCGGCATGCCGGATCGTGCTCAGCCGGTGCGCCACCACGAAGTTCGTCCGGCCGCGGAGCAATGCCAGAAGCGCCTTCTGCAACCTCGCTTCCGTAAGCGCATCGATCGAGCTCGTCGCCTCGTCGAGAATAACCAGCCGCGGGTCGGCCAGCAGCGCGCGGGTGAAGCAAATCAACTGGCGCTGGCCGACCGAAAGCCCGGCGCCGCGCTCGCCCACTTCCGTGCGCAATCCCTCGGGCAGGGCCTCTAGCAGGTCGAGACAATCCAGCCGCCGGGCCGCCTCGCGCACGTCCCCGTCCGTCGCCTCCGGCTGCGCCAGCCGGATGTTTTCGAGCACGGTGCCGCTGAAGAGAAAATTTTGCTGCTGCACGATCCCCATCTGCCGGTGCAACGACCGGCTCGTGACCGACCGGATCTCGCGTCCGTCGATCAACAGCTCGCCCGTCGTCGGCAGGTAAAATTTGGAGACGAGGTTGATGATCGAGCTCTTGCCGCTGCCCGTGTGGCCGACGAGCGCGACCGTCTGGCCCGGCTCGGCGGCGAAGCTCACGTCGTGCAGCACCGGACGGCCCGCGGCGTATTCGAACGTGACGTTGCGAAACTCGACCCGCATGCCGGCGACCGGCACTGCGGGAGGGCGGGCGCCCTCACCCGCCTCGCGCGGTGAGGGCGCCGCGCCTCCATTCCGATCGCTTCGCGGGTCCGGCAGGTCCCGCGCGTCGGCCCTGTCCTCCCAATCCGGCTTCACATCGATCAGCCGGAACACGCGCTCCGCGCCCGCCATCGCGATCAGCGCCTGGTTGTATTGCGTGCCGATCGACGCGATCGGCGAAAAGAACTGGTTCGCCAGCAGGAAGAACGTGATCAGCCCGCCGATGGTCATGTCGCCGTGAAACACCCGCCAGCCGCCGAGCATCAGCAGGATCGCGATGAAGAACTGGCTGTTGAGCTCCAGCAGCGGCAGCAGGATCGCGGACGTGCGCGCGAGCGCGATGTTGTAGCGCGCATGATCCGAGAGCAGGCTGCGGAACAGCCCGAGGTTCGTCTCCTGCCGCACGAAGCCCTGCGTCACGCGCATGCCGCCGACCGACTCCGCCAGCGTCGCCGTCACCCGGCTGAAGCTCTCGCTCGAGGCGCGCGACTGCCGGCTCAACTGCATCCGGAAATGCCGGTTGATGAGCCAGAGCACGGGCGCCATCGCCGCCACGACGAGAAACATCAGCCAGTCGGTCCACGCCATGACGATCGCCGCGAAGACCATGCTGCCAAACTGGATCACGCTCACGAACAGCACGTCCTGGATCCCGATGCGCAGCGCCTCGACGTCGCTCGTCACCCGGCTGATGATCCGGCCGATCTTCACGCGGTGGAAGAAACTCATCGGCTGCCGCTGCACCTTCGCGAAGATCTCCGCGCGCAACTGGTTCACCACCGATTCGCCGATCTCGAGCGCGAAGCGCTGGCGGAAATGGAAAATCCCGTCGGTCGTGAACGAGAGGACCGCGTAGCCCGCGACCGCGGCGGCGAGGGCCCCGAGGTCGCGGTTCGTGATCGGGCCGTTGATGATGATCGCCGTCATCCAGGAAAACGCCGGCAATTGCGCCGAGCGCACGATCGTGAGCGCGATCAGCCCGTTCCGCTTGGCCGCGATCGCCCGCGTGTAGCCGAACAGCCGCCGGATCAGGCCCCACTCGAGCGGCTTGAACTGCTCGTCATCGTCGTCGTCGCCGGTGCGATGGACGAGCATGAGCTTCTTTTTCGCGTCCGATTTCGTGCTCATAACGGCGCTCTTGCTCCGTGGCCGGACGTTGTCGGGCGGGGTCTCCCGACCCCGCCTTCCGCGGTCTGCGAACCCGGCGGGATCAGGAGACCCCGCCCTACATCGCTCCGCGCCCTCACGCCGCGCCTTTCTCCAGCAATTCCAGCTCGCGGCTGTCGACGAGCTGGAGTCGGGCCACGCGCAGGTACGGCCCGGGCACGCGCATCAATTCCTCGTGCGTGCCGCGCTGCACGATCCGCCCGTCCTCCATCACGATGATGAAATCCGCCCGGCGCAGCGTGCTCAGCCGGTGTGCCACGATGAACGTGGTGCGCCCCGCGATCGCGCGGTCGAGCGCCTCGAAGATCTCGTGCTCCGTCTCGCTGTCGATCGCCGCCGTGGGATCGTCGAGCAGCAGGATCGCCGGCTCGAGCAGCACGGCCCGCGCGATCGCGAGCCGCTGCCGCTGCCCGCCCGAAAGGCTGCTGCCGCTTTCGCCCAGGATCGTGTCGTAGCCCTCCGGCATCGCCGCGATGAAATCGTGCGCCGCCGCGATCCGCGCCGCCTTCTCGATCTGCGCCGGCGTCGCCTCCGGGTGGCCGAACGCGATGTTCGCGGCCACGGTGTTCGAAAACAGAAAGCTTTCCTGGAACACGATCCCGATGCCGCGCCGCAGTTCGTCGAGGTGCAGCCGGCGCGCGTCGATGCCATCGATCAGCACGCGCCCCACGCTCGGATCGTAGAAGCGCGGGACGAGGCTCATCAGCACGCTCTTGCCCGCGCCGGTCGCGCCGAGGATCGCGACGCACTGCCCGGGCTTCACCTCCAGCGAGATGTCGTGCAGCACCGGCGCCGGCTCCCTGAGCCCCTCGGCCGCCAGCGAGCCGGTTGCGATCGGTTGGTAAACGAAGGACACGCGCTCGAACTCCACCCGGCCGTCGAGCCGCGGGCGGCGGAGCGCATCGGGCGCGTCCCGGACCTCGATCGGCGCATCGAGGATTTCGAACACCCGCCGCGCGCCGATCAGCGACTGCTGGATGCTGTTCACGATGGTGGCGATGTTGTTCACCTGCCCGGAAAACTGCTCGAGCAACCCCGCGAACACGACGAGCCCCGCGCCGAGCGGCAGTTGGTTGTGCACGACCAGCCAGCCGCCGTAGGCGAGCAGCACCATCATGTTGATCCGGGTGAGGAATCCGACCGCCGGCGAAAACAGGCTCACCTGCCAGAAGATGCCGCGCTGCTGGTCGTAGCTGGCCTGGTTCGCCGCATCGAACCGCGCCCGGTCCTCCGCCTCGCGGCCGAACGCCTTCGTGACCGCGATGCCCTGGATGCTCTCGGCCAGCCGCTGCACCATCCGCTCCACCAGCGTCCGGTTTTCCGCGTAGGCCGGCTGGATTTTCCGCGAAAACCACGCCGACAATCCCCACAGCAGCGGCGTCGTCGCCAGGCAGGCGACCGTGAGCGTCGGGCTCAGGCTCGCCATGTAGACGACATACACCGTGAGCGAAATCAGCATGATCACGCTCTGGATCAGCACCTGGTCGACGAACATCCGCACCGACTGCACGTCGCTGGTCACGCGCGTGATGATCGAGCCGATGGTGTTGGCGTCGAAAAACCGGAAGCTCAGCCGCTGGAGCTTGTCGTAAACCTGCCCGCGCAGGTCGACCACGAGCTGCTGCTGCACCAGCTTGTTGACCGAGACGAAATAGATGTAGTTCAGCAGCGCCCGCGCGAGCGCCAGCACGAGGATCAGCCCGGCCAGCATCCCGAGGACATCCAGCCACGGCCAGTCGTCCGGCAGCGCAAGGTGCAGGCGGTTCGCCGAAAGCGGGACCCCGGAGACCTTGTGGCGGATGTAATCGATCCCGACGCCCGTGAAGCTCAGGCCGCCGATGCCCATCGTGAGCAACACGAGCTGGATCGCCAGGACCCGCACGCAGCCCAGCCGGTAACGCCACGTCAGCGCAAACAGCCGCCGGATGAGTTCTCCGTTCGTCGGGCCGGCGGGCTTGTCGTGGTCGGGCTTGGGCATGCGAACCACCACGCTACGCCTCCGGCGGGCGCAGACAAAATTTTTCCGCAAAATGCGGCGAGGTCTTGGCGCCACATGCGCGCACCTTTCGCCTATTTTGGGGGCGCGGTGCCCTCACCGCGCATGGCCGCGAAGCGCGACGAGGGCGTCGCGCCCCCATTCGTTCTCCACGACCACCACGCGCCGTCAGCGCTGGTTCGGCCGCACGGGCACCGGCCGGCCGGCCTGTTGCCCCTGTTCCGCGGCCCGGCGGCTGGCCTGCAGCGCCTGCTGGCGGAGCATGCGGCGGCGGTTCACCTCCGCAGCGATCTCCTCGAGCCGGCGTTTTTCGTCGGCCGGCGAAGGATGCAGCACCACGGGCCCGCCGATCGGCTGCGGCGCCGGCGGCGGCGGCGAGATGAGCGCTTGGTTCTGGGCCGGAAACGCGACCGGCGCCGAGGCGACTTTCGCCGTGTGCAGCGCCAGCGTCAGCGTGCGACCCTGGTAATTGACGGTCACCGTGTCGTGCGCCTCGTCGTAATTTTGCACCGTGAACGCGTGGCCGGTCTCGTTGAGCCCCACCCAGTCGCTGGTCTTGCGCGTCGTGTCGTAGATGCTGAAGAGTGTTTTCCCCTCGTTCGTCACGACGCCGCGCAACTCGATCGGCGCGTCCGGGGTCGCCGCCGCCGGCGCGCTCCCCGCCGCCGGCAGGAAGGGCGAGGGCCCGGGCAGTCCGTCCCCCGCGCGCGCCGCCAACGGCGCCGCGGCCGCCAGGGCGGTCGCGAGCAACAGGGCATGTGGGCGGATCACCCGCTGAGTAGACGAAACCGGCATCGCAGCGTCAAGTGACGCCGCAGCCTACAGCAAGGTTCCCCGAAGAATGAGGACCGCCACGCTGAAATAGATGACCAGGCCGGTCACATCGACGAGCGTGGCGATGAACGGCGCGCTCGACGCCGCGGGATCGAAGCCAAGCTTCTTGATGATCAACGGCAGCATCGAGCCCATGAGCGAACCCCACAATACGATGCCGATCAGCGACACGCCCACGGTCGCCGCGATCAGCACCCAATGCGGCCCGTAAATGTCCGAGAACGCCGACCAGAGCGAGATCCGGGCGAAGCCCACCGCGCCAAGAATCACCCCCAGCGCCGCGCCGGCGGCAAACTCCCGCCGCATCACCCGCCACCAGTCGCGCAGCCGGAATTCGCCCAGGGCCATCGCCCGGATGACGAGCGTCGAGGCCTGCGAGCCGGAATTGCCGCCGGAGCTGATCACGAGCGGCATGAAATTCGCGAGCACGGCCGCGCGCTTGATCTCGTCGTCGAAGTAGCCCATCGCGGTCGCCGTGAACATCTCGCCGAGAAACAGGATGACCAGCCAGCTCGCGCGCTTCCGCACCATCCGGTGCAGCGCGATCGTGATGTAGGGCTCGTCCAGCGCCTCGGTGCCGCCGAGCATCTGGATGTCCTCCGTCGCCTCCTCCGTCGCGACGTCGAGCATGTCGTCCACCGTCACGATGCCGATGAGCTTCTTGGTTTCGTCCGTCACCGGCAGCGCGACGCGGTCGAACTGCTTGAACAGCTCGAGCGCCTTTTCACGGTCGTCGGTCGGATGCAGCATCGTGTAATTCCCGTCGAGCAACTGCCGGATCGGCCGCTCGAGCGGCGAGAGCAGCAGCCGCCGCACGCGAATGTCGTCGATCAGGTGCCCGCCTTCGTCGACGACGAAGACCACGTTGAGCGTCTCCCGGTCGTAGCCGTGCTCGCGAATGAAATCCAGCGCCTCCCGCACCGTCCATTCCGGATGCACGGCGACGTAGTCCAGCGTCATCATCCGGCCGACGCTGTGCTCCGGATAGGCGAGCAGCGATTGCGCGACCTGCCGCTCGTCCGGCGTGAGCATGCCGAGCATCTGCATCGCCACGTCGAGCGGCAGCTCGTTCAGGAACGCCGTGCGATCATCCGGCGGCAGCGCGTTGAGCAGCGCGGCGGCCTGGTCCTGGTGCAGCACCTTCAGCAGTTTCTTCTGCGACTCGAGCGGCAAATAGGTGAACGTCACCGCCGCGAGCTCGCGGGAGCCGACCCGCAGCAGCATCGCCAGCTCCTCGATCGACAGATCCGCCAGGATCGGCGCGAGGTCCGCCGGCAGCCACGGATCGAGCAGCTTCTTCAGCGCGGCCAGATCCTTGCGGGCAATGAGCGCCGCGATTTCGGAGTGGATGCCGGCCTGCGTGGACATGCGGTCAGGACGGCAGGGTTTGGGCGCAGTTTCAATCCCGGCGCGGCGCCGTCACCGGAAAATCTTCCGGCCCCCGTCCCCGCCTCGGTGAAAAAAACCTTGCCAAATTTTGGAAACTTAAAACTCTATTTGCGTTTCCGTAGGTTCCCGATGTCCAAACGCGCCGCCAAACCCGTTCCCGCGCCCGCCGCCGGCCCGCGCAGCCGCATCCTCGCGGCGGCGCGCACGCACCTGTTCACCTATGGCTACAGCGCCTTCACGATGGACGACCTCGCCGCCGAGCTCGGGATGAGCAAGAAGACCCTCTACGTCCACTTCGCGTCCAAGGACGCCCTCGTCGAAGCCATCCTCGGCGAATTCGTCGTCGAGGTCCGCGCGTCCGCCGACACGCTGTTCAACGACGCTTCCCTCAGCTTCCCGGTGAAGCTCCACCGCTTCAGCGAGGCGATGGTCCGGCGGTTCGCGCGCATGAAACCGCACGTGCTCCGCGACCTCCAGCGGTCGGCCCCGCACATCTACCGGCATATCGAGGAGCTCCGGCACAAGAACATCCCGTATGTCTTCGGCCAGATGATCCGCGACGGACAAAACGCCGGCATGGTCCGCCGCGACCTCGACCCGGACTTCGCGATCGAATTCTGGCGGCCCGCGATCCAGAGCCTGATGCACCCCGACACGCTCGAACGCCTCCAGCTCACGCCCGACCAGATGTTCACCAAGGCCGTCAACCTCTTCTTCGGCGGACTCCTCACTCCCGCCGGCCGCAAAGACCATGAAAAACACCTGCCCGCATAAGCGCCCGGCGCGGCCCGCCGCCGCGCTCCTCGCCACCGCCCTGCTCTTCACCGGCTGCTCGCGCCCGGGCCACCGGACCGGCGACATCGCGCTCTCCGGCAACATCGAGGTCACCGACGCCCAGCTCGGCTTCAAGATTCCCGGCCGCGTCACCGAACGCCTCGTCTCCGAGGGCGACAAGGTCAGCTCCGGCCAGCTCATCGCGAAGCTCGACGACGCCGAGCAAAAGGAGGAGGTCTCGCTCCGCCAGGCGGAGGTCGGCGTCGCCGCCGCCGCGCTCGCCGAACTCGAGGCCGGTTCGCGGCCGCAGGAAATCGCCGCCGCCCAGGCCACCGTCAAAAGCGCCGACGCCGAGCGCGAACGCGCCCGGCTCGATTTCAACCGCCAGCAGCAGCTTCGCGCGCGCGACGTGATCGCCGACCGCCAGATCGAGGCGTCCCGCGCCCAGCTCACCGTCGCCGAGGCGCACGCCGCCGAAGCCGCCGAGCATCTCAAGCTCGTGCAGGCGGGCCCGCGCGCCGAAACCATCCAGCAGGCCCGCGCGCGCGTCGAACAGGCTCGCGCCGCGCTGCAGCTCGCGCAGACGCGGCTCGACGAAACCCGGCTCACCTCGCCGCTCACCGGCGTCGTGCTCTCGCACAACATCGAGCCCGGCGAATTCGCCGCCGCGGGCACGCCGATCGTCACGGTCGCCGACATCGCGCACACCTGGGTCCGCGCCTACGTGGACCAGACCGACCTCGGCCGCATCCGGCTCGGCCAGAAAGTCGCGGTCCGCACCGACACGTTTCCGAACAAAACCTACGACGGCACGATCGGTTTCATCGCCTCCGAGGCGGAGTTCACCCCGAAGACCGTGCAGACCCAGAAGGAACGCGTGAAGCTCGTCTTCCGCATCAAGGTCGAGGTCGCCAACCCGAACGACGAGCTCAAGCCCGGCATGCCGGCCGACGTGACGATTTCCACAAAGTAGCGCAGGCGTCCCGCCGGCACCTCCGACCAGCAGGCGCCGACGCTCGCGCTACTTCGCCATCATGCCCGCCATCCACACCGAGAACCTTACCCGCACCTTCGGCGATCTCGCCGCCGTCGATCGCCTGTCGCTCGACGTCGCCGAGGGCGAAATCTTCGGGCTCGTCGGGCCCGACGGCGCCGGCAAGACGACCACGATGCGCATGCTCACCGGCATCCTCGCACCCACCTCCGGCCACGCCGAGGTCGCCGGCATCGACGTCGCGCAGGATGCCGAGCGGCTGAAGGATCACATCGGTTACATGAGCCAGCGCTTCGGGCTCTATCCCGATCTCACCGTTCTCGAAAACATCGAATTCTACGCCGACATCTACGGCGTCCCCACGCGCGGCCGTTCCGACCGGATCGCGCAGCTCCTCGGCTTCAGTAATCTCACGCCCTTCAAGCAGCGCCACGCCGGCAACCTCTCCGGCGGCATGAAGCAAAAACTCGGCCTCGCCTGCGCGCTCATCCACACGCCGCGCGTGCTTTTTCTCGATGAGCCGACCAACGGCGTCGATCCCGTCTCGCGTCGTGATTTCTGGCGCATCCTCTACCAGCTCGTCCGCGAACGCGTCACCATCTTCGTCTCGACCGCGTATCTCGACGAAGCCGAACGCTGCAACCGCCTCGCGCTCCTCCACCACGGCAAACTGCTCGGCGTCGGCACGCCCGACGAGGTGAAGGCCCGCATGCCGGGCAAACTCTTCGAGCTGCGCACCTCCGCCCCGCGCCGCACCGCCGCGCTCCTCCGTGAAAAACTCACGGGCGCCGTCGTCGGTCTCTTCGGCGACCGCGTCCACATCGCCGCGCTGAAACCCGACCATTTCGAGGAGCGCGTGCGCGAGCTCGTCTCCGCCGCCGGCTTCGAGATCACACAGCTCCGACCGATCCAGCCGTCGCTCGAGGACGTGTTCGTCTCGGTGCTCGCCAACCCCTCGGCCCCGAAAGGCCAAGTGTCACGTAATACGTGACACTTTGATCTGCCACCCGTGCATCACGAACCCGCCCAGTCCGTCGAAAACGTCGTCGAGGTCCGCCACCTCGAGAAGCGCTTCGGCTCGTTCCGCGCGGTCGCCGGCATTTCGTTCGCCGTGCGCCGCGGCGAAATCTTCGGGTTCCTCGGCCCCAACGGCGCCGGCAAGTCGACCACCATCCGCATGCTCTGCGGCCTGCTCGCGCCGAGCGGCGGCGAGGGCACCGTCGCCGGCTTCGACGTCGTGCGCGATACCGAAAAAATCAAGACCCGCATCGGCTACATGAGTCAGAAGTTCTCCCTCTACGACGAGCTGACCGTCGAGGAGAACATCGATTTCTACAGCGGCATCTACCGGCTGCCGCGCGACAAAAAGTCGGCGCGCAAGGACTGGGTGCTCGAGATGGCCGGCCTGCGCGAGCACCGCCGCTCGCGCACGTCCGAGCTCTCCGGCGGCTGGAAACAGCGGCTCGCGCTCGGCTGCGCCGTGCTCCACGAACCGCCGATCCTTTTCCTCGACGAGCCCACGTCGGGCGTCGATCCCATCAGCCGCCGGCAGTTCTGGGACCTGATCTACGCGCTGACGTCCGGCGGCGTCACGGTCTTCGTCACGACGCATTACATGGAGGAATCCGAATACTGCGACCGGCTCGGCATCATCTATCGCGGCGAGCTCATCGCGCTCGGCACGCCGCGTGAGCTGAAGACGAAATACATGCCCGCAGCCGTGCTCGAGATCGACTGCACCCGTCCCGCGGACGCGATGGCCGCGCTCGACCGCGTCCCCGAGGTGAAGGAGGTCGCGCTGTTCGGCAACGGCCTCCACGCCGTCGCCGCCGATCCCGCCGCCGCCGAGCGCGCGATCCGGGAAAAACTCGCCGGCGGCAACTTTTCATTGCGCAACGTGGAACGCATCACGCCGACGCTCGAGGACGTGTTCGTCTCGCTGATCGAGGCGCGCGACTCCGCCAACCAGCCCCAAGCGGAGGTGAAACAATGATCGCCGATCATCGTAGCGCAGGCGTCCCGCCTGCATTCCCAAACCGTGCCGGCGCGACGCCGGCGCTACCCCGCCCATGAACTTCCGCCGGCTCTGGGCCATCGCCCGCAAGGAAACCCTGCACATCCGGCGCGATCCGCGCAGCCTCATCCTCGCGGTCGGCATCCCGATGCTGATGATCGTCCTGTTCGGTTACGCGCTCACGCTGGACGTCGATCACGTGCCGCTCGTCGCGTGGGACCAGAGCCACACGAAGGCGAGTCGCGACTACCTCGCGCAATTCACCGCCTCGCGCTATTTCGACTACGTCGGCGGCGTGACGAACTACCACGGGGCCGAACGCGCGATCGACCGCCGCGACGCCTATCTCGCGCTCGTGATTCCGCCCGACTTCGAACAACAACTCGACGGCCGCCGGCCCGCATCCGTGCAGGCGATCATCGACGGCTCCGACTCGAACACCGCCGCGATCGTCCTCGGCTACGCGCAGGCGATCACGCTCGGCTTCAACCAGCGGCTCGCGCTCGACGAAATCCGCCGCGCCACCGGCGCCGCGCCCACCGCGCTCCTCGATCTGCGGCCCCGCGTCTGGTTCAACGCCGATCTCGAATCCAGGAACTTCATCATTCCGGGGCTCATCGCCGTGATCATGGGCCTGATCGCCGCGCTGCTGACGTCGCTGACGATCGCGCGCGAGTGGGAGCGTGGCACGATGGAACAGCTCATCTCGACGCCCGTCCGCCCCGCCGAGCTGATCATCGGCAAGCTCGTGCCCTATTTCGTCATCGGCATGGTGGACGTGCTCATCGCCGTCGTCATGGCGGTGTTCATGTTTCACGTGCCGCTGCGCGGCAGCGTCCTGCTGCTCTTCGCGACGGCCGCGATCTTCATCGTCGGCACGCTCGCGCAGGGCATCCTGATCAGCACCATCGCACGCCAGCAACTGCTCGCCAGCCAGATGGCGATGGTGTCGACGTTCCTGCCGGCCTTCCTGCTCTCCGGCTTCATGTTCGCGATCGCGAACATGCCCGTGCCGGTGCAGATCATCACCTACATCGTGCCCGCGCGCTACTTCGTCGCGCTCGTCAAGGGCATCTACCTCCGCGGCGTCGGTCTGCACACGCTCTGGCAGGACGCCGTCTTCCTCGTCGCCTTCGCCGTAATCGTCGGCGGCCTAGCCGTCGCACGGTTCAAAAAGAAGCTCACCTGACCATGTGGGAACGCATCCTCACCATGCTCCGCAAGGAGTTCCGCTCGGTCTTCCGCGATCCGCGCATGCGCGTCGTGA
>DASZPP010000130.1:0-9441 GCA_035549975.1 Opitutus sp. | reverse complement strand
TGCGTCCAGCGTTCCCTGAAAATGCAAATGACGATGCTCCATGAACCGCCCCGCTGGCACGGGCGGTTTTACCCAATGAATTTGCACCGGCCTGTCGAGCCTGTTTCCCGCGCGGACGGCTTCACATCAGGTTCACCGGGTCGACGTCCAGCACCTGCGTGATGTCCTCCGGCCAGGGAAATTTCAGCCGCAGCCGCGCCAGCTCCGGCACGACCTTCGTCACGCCGTTGGTGAAATACCAGAGCTGCCAGCGATACTCGTCCTTGATCTTCTCGATCGGCGAGCTCGCCGGCCCGCGCAGCTCCACGCGCTCGCCGAGCTCCTTCTCCACCAGCCGCGCCCACTGCTCCGCGAAAAACTTCAATTTCTCCGGATTCGGCCCGCGGAACAAATGATGAATCAGGTGGCGAAACGGCGGATAATGATACTGCTGCCGCACCTTCAGTTCCTCCGCCGCGAACCCCGCGAAATCCGCCCGCCGCGAAAACTGGATCGCCTCCGCCTGCGGCGTGAAGGTCTGCACGATCACTTCGCCCGCCGGTCGCCGCGGCCCGCGCGGCCCGCCACCTGCACCAGCAGCTGAAACGTCCGCTCGTTCGCCCGAAAGTCCGGCACGTGCATCGAGATGTCCGCGTCGATCAGCCCGACCAGCGTCACATTCGGAAAATCCAGTCCCTTCCCGATCATCTGCGTGCCGACGAGCACGTCGATCTTCCCCGCGCGAAACTGCGCGAGCACTTCGCGAAACCGGTTCTTCCGCGCCATCGCGTCCGTGTCCATCCGCTCGACGCGCGCCCGCGGCAGCACGCGCCGCACCGCCTCCTCGACGCGTTGCGTCCCGAGCCCGCGCCAGCGGATGTCCGGCGCGCCGCACTGCGGACAGCGCGCCGGCGCCGCGCGCTGCTCGCCGCAGAGGTGGCACTTCAGCGTCTCGTCCGCGCGGTGGTAGGTCATCGCGATGCTGCAGTGGGGGCATTCCTCCACGTGCCCGCATTTCGTGCACAACATCGACGACGAATAGCCGCGCCGGTTGATGAACAAAATCGCCTGCTCCTTCCGCTCGAAGCGCGCCTGCATCGCGTCGACGAGTTTCCGCGACAGCGTCGTGAATCCCCGCTGCCGCATCGCCTCGATGCGCAGGTCCACGATCTCGATCGCCGGCATCTGCCGCGCGTCGACGCGCTGCGTGAGCTGCAGCAGTCCGTATTTTCCCGCCTGCGCGTTTTGAAAGCTCTCCAGCGACGGCGTCGCCGTCCCGAGCACGCAGACCGCGCCGTTCAACTTCGCCCGCATCACCGCCACGTCGCGCCCGTGATAGCGCGGCGTCTCGTCCTGCTTGTAGGCCGGCTCGTGCTCCTCATCGACGACGATCAGCCGCAGGTTCTGCACCGGCGCGAAGATCGCCGACCGCGCGCCCACCACCACCCGCGCCTCGCCCGTCGCCAGCGCCAGCCAGCCGTCGAACCGTTCGCCGTCGCTGAGGAAACTATGCCACACCACGCAGCGATGGCCCGGCGCGATCGCCTCGAGCCGCGACCGCAGCCGCGCCACCGTCTGCGGCGTCAGCGCGACCTCCGGCACCAGGAAAATCACGCCGCCGCCCGCCTTCAGCACCGCATCGATCGCCTGCAGATAAACCTCCGTCTTCCCCGAGCCGGTCACGCCGTGCAGCAGGGACACGGCGAATTTTTCCGCCGCCACGCTCGCGGCCAGCGCCCGTACCGCGGCCATTTGCTCGTCGTTCAACTTGTGCGGCTGGGCCGCCACCAGTTCGCCGTGCGCGAAATCGTCCGCATACGCCACCCGCTCCACCCGCTGCAGTTCCTCGCGCACGACGCCGCGTTTCACCAGCGCCGCCGCCGTCGCCGCCGTCTGGCCCAGCCGCGCCAGCACGAGCGATTTTTTCTGCGGACGAAACTGCTGCGCCAGGAACCGGTAAAGCCGCGCCTGCTGTGGCGCGCGTTTCTCCAGCACGGCGATTTCCTCGTCCGCCAGCTTTCGCGCCACCGCCAGCGACTTCTCGTGCTTCACGGTCGCACCGTGCCGCACCGCCGCCGGCAGCATCGTCTCGATCACGCTGTCCAGGCCGCACGCGTAATAGGCCGACATCCACCGCGCCAGCTCGAGGAGATCCGCCGGCAGCGCCGGAAACGGATGCAGCACCTGCACGACGGCCTTCAACTTCTCGACCGGAAAATCCTTCGGCGCCCCGATCTCGCCCACGATGCCGAGCTTCATCGCCCGGTTCACGGGCACGCGCACGAGCGACCCGACCGCCACCTCCCCGCGCAGCAATTCCGGCACGCGATAGTGCAGCAACTTGTCGAACCCCGCGAGTGGATGAACCCCGACGAACATCGCCGCGATTTGGGCGCTCCGCTGCCCCGCTCGCAACCTCCGACTCGCCTCCCGTGATCCGTCTTTTCCGCCAGGTCAAAGTCCGGATCACGGACTTTTCCAGCAGGCCGGGGTGCTCGCGCGCGCCGGTGACGAACGCATTGACACCCCGCCGCGCGCACCGGAAGTTCGCGGCGTGAACATCCCCGCTGCGCGCGACAAGTTCAGGAAATTTCTCACGCAAAAAGGCCTGCGCGTCACCAACCAGCGGCTCGCCATCTTCGACGCCGCGCTCGCCCAGACCGAGCATTTCACCGCCGAGCGGCTCCTCGACTACGCCCGCGCGATCGACGACTCCGTCTCGCGCGCCACCGTCTATCGCACGCTGCCGATCATGGTCGAGAGCGCGCTCCTGCGCGAGGTCGACGTCGGCACCGGCGAGATGTATTACCATCCGAACCAGGAGGGCACGAGCACGCAGGTGGCGCAGGTCGTGTGCCTCGATTGCGACAAGATTTTCGAGATCAATGCGCCGTTCATGAGCTGGTATGGCAACACCGTCTCCTCGAAGCTCGGCCTCTCGCCCGTCTCGCAACGCCTGCAGGTCAGCGCCCGCTGCGACACGCTGCGCCTGACCGGCACCTGCCCGCGCCGCACCTGATCACCCATGGCCACGGCTCGCGACCACGAATTCGAAATCGCGTTCTTCGAGTCGGTCCTCAAGCGCGACCCATCCTACGCCGCCGTCGTCGAGCTGCTCGGCGGACTTTACACGAAGCACGGCCGCATCGCCGACGGCCTGCGCATGGACCGCAAGCTCGTGCGCCTGCAGCCCGACAATCCCACCGCTCACTACAACCTCGCCTGCAGCCTCGCGCTCGTGAAGCGCCCCGCCGCCGCGCTGCTCTCGTTGCGCCACGCCGTCGACCTCGGCTATCGCGACTACGACTGGATGCAGCAGGATCCCGACCTCGAAGGCCTGAAAAATTTTCCCGGCTTCGTCGCCCTGCTCGACCAGCTCAAGCCGCAGTAAAGGCGGGGCGGGCTTCAGCCCGCCCTCTTTTTCAATCGCGCTTTCGAACACGACCAGGGCCGCGCCCTACCTCGCTCCGAACATCTGCTGCAGCACCGTTTCCAAATCGGCGCCGACAACCCACCGGCCGCGCCGCCGCACCGCGACGGACTTGCTCCGCTCCCTCCGCTCGATCTCCGCGTCGGCGGCGACGATCACCGGCCGGTTCGCCGGCATTCCCATGACCGCCGTCGGCTCGAGCGGCGTCCACGCGAACGGCAATCCCGTCCAGTTCACCTCGATCTCCCAGCCGCCAATCGTCGCGGGCAGCGGACGCGTCAGCAGCGACGGATAACGCTCGATGAAATCCGGCATCCGTCGCGTCGCGATCCGCACCCGCGCCGCCGGCCGCATCCGGTGGAAATAATCCAGGAACGTGTTCACGCGGTGCGCGCGCCAGTCGTTCAGGAAGTCCAGCGGGTCGATGCCCATCAGGTTGAACCCGTTCCATGGCCCGTGCTCGTTGCGGCTGCCGAATTTTCGCGAGTCATACCACGCCTGGAAGTTTCGCGTCGCCACCAACCCGATTTCGAAGTGCAGGTGCGCCCGCTCCCGCGGAATCGTGTAGCCGCCCGAGGTGTGCCCCATCGTGCCGAGCACCTGCCCGCGCGCCACCGGCACGCCCGGCCGCACGCCCGGCGCGACGGCGGCGAGATGCGCGTAGAGCGTGTAGACCGCCGGCGTCTCCTCCGGATGCTCGATCACGATGTAGCGGCCGTAGGAGCTGTCGCCCGCCCGCAGGCTGACGTGCCGCACGACGCCCGCCATCGCGGCAAAGACCGCATCCTCCGGCTCGCCGCGCCGGTCGCGATGCACGCACTTGATGTCGATGCCTTCGTGAAACTGCGCGCCGTTGCTCCGCACGCCGCCGAATCCGCCCGACTCCGGCTCGCCCGAAACCGTCGGCTGCAGGATCTCCCGCAACGGCCGCCCCTCGGCCCACGCGCGGTTCGGTGTCGGCCACACGATCTCCGCCCGTTCCCCCGCGCGCGCCGCCAACGACGCCACCAGCAGCATTCCCACCACGCGTGCGCCGCTCATGTCTTTCCCGCCGCCGCGCGTTGCAGCTCCACGCTGGTCCGCTTCAACCCGGCCACCAGCGCCGGCAGTTTCTCATCCGGCAGTTCGACGAACGTGAAGATCGCGCCGTCCTCGAGCGGCCGCTCGATCATCCGCGCACCGATCGCCGCGCCGTCCAACACCAGCACCAGCCGCCGGCCCTGGTTCGAGGCCGTCAGGCGGTAAAGGTCGCGCGCCGCCGCCGGCGCGAGCTGAAACACGAGGCATTTCCCCAGCTCGACCTGCGCGATCTCGACATTGACGATGTCGAACTCGGTGATCACCGGTTTCGGCGCGATCGCGATCCGCACGCCGCTGATCGGCAACGTGGCCGCCGCCCGGTCGCTCGCCGGCGACTCGAGAAAGAATCGTGCGATCGCCGGCGGGCCGTCGCGCCGCGCGTGGCTTGCGCAGCCGGCGGCAAGCAGGAGCGAAAATGACGCCAGTGCGAGTCTCACGATTTCATCCCCCTCCGGTCACGTTTGCGGCGTTTGCGTGGTTCACACCGCCGCCGCCTCCCGCGAAAACGCCTCCATCAACTCCGCGCCGATCGCGTCCGCGACCAATCGCCCGCGATTCGTCAGCCGCACCTGCGCGCCGGTTCGCGCGGCCAGCCCTTCGCCCGCGAGTCGCGCCAGCAATTCCTCCACCGCGCCCCACGGCGCCTCGGGCGCGCGCTCGCGCCAGGCGGCGACGTCCACCCCTTCATTCATCCGCAATCCGAAAATCAGCGCGTCCTCCGCGAGTCCGGCCATCGTCAGGCCGGTGCGATCCTCCGTCACCCGCGTCCCGCGCGCGACGTGGTCGAGCCACCGGCCCAGGTCCGCGACGTTGGCGCCGCGCACGCCCGCCTGTTGCGAAGCCGCCGCCGGCCCGAGTCCGATCCACTCGTGCATCCGCCATGTGTTCAGGTTGTGCCGGCATGCATGGCCCGGCCGCGCAAAGTTCGAAACCTCGTATTGCGCGTAGCCCGCCGCGCCGAGCTGCGCCCAAGTCGCTTCGTAAAGTCGCGCCTCGTGCTCCGGGTCAAGCTTCACGCGGCCCTGCGAAAGTTTCACCCAGAGCGCCGTGTCCTCCTCGAACGTCAGGCAATAGGTCGACAAATGATCCGGCGCGAGCGCCACCGCCTCGCGCACGTCCGCCTCCCACTCCGCCGCCGTCTGGCCGGGCAGCGCAAACATCAGGTCCAGGTTGACGCTCGCAAAACCCGCCGCCCGCACCCGGTCATACGCACGGTAAACCTGCTCCCGCGAATGCCGCCGCCCCAGCGCCTCGAGCCACGCCGGCTGGAAACTCTGCGCGCCCATCGAGATTCGCGTGACGCCCGCCTCGCGGAGCACCGCCAGCCTGTCCGCCGTCACCGAGCCCGGTGCCAGCTCCACCGTCCATTCGAACAACGAGTCCGCTGGGGGAGCCGCGGCGCCCCCGCCGCGCCGATCGCGTTCGCTCCGCGGCGAGGACGCCGCGGCTCCAGATTTACCCAGCCGGACGAGCACGAGCCCCGCAAGCCGCGCCAAATCCCGCGGTGCCAGCAATCCCGGCGTGCCCCCGCCCCAGAAAATCGTCGTCACCGGTCGCGTCCAGCGCACCAATTCCGCTTCGACCTCGATCCCGCGCAGGAACCTTTCCACGTCACCCGCGGTCGGCGCAATCTGATAGAACGCGCAGAAATCGCAGGTCGAAGCGCAGAACGGCACGTGCACATACAGGCCGAGCGGCGTGTCGCCCGCAGCTTTGGCTTGCTCTGTCGTGATGTCGCTCATTACTAACGCACTTTGAACGCCCCGCTTGTCGGGCTCAAAAACCCAATGCATACCAACCGTATTTTCGCTGCGAGAAAATTCCTTGCCGGGCTCGGCGTCGCGCTCGCCCTGCTGTTCTTCGCGGGTTGCCGGAGCATCGTCCTGACCAATCTCACGCCCGTGTCGCTGCCGGAGAATCCGTCGCAGATCTACACCATCACGCTGCGCGTGACCCCGAAAATCCAGAACATCCCGGCCAGCGGCGTCTCCGCGCACATCGTGGTCGACGGCCACGACTATCCGATGACGCGCAGCAGCATCAGCGACACGCTGTTCGAATTCGACTACCAGCTTCCCCCCGGCCGCGACGATTTCGCCTACTATTTTCTGGTCCAATACCACATCGAAACCAGCAACGGCAGCGAACCCGGCGAGACCTACACGGAGGTCACGCATGCCCACATCGTCACCCGCGACGTGCTCTCGCTGCTCGACAGCCGCGGCCCGGTCGGTGCGCGCATCGGCGTCGTCGGCCGCGGTTTCACGCCGCAGGACAAGATTTATCTCGACGACAATCCCGCGCGCACGACCTACGAATCGCCGAACGCGCTGAGTTTCTACGTCCCCGCGCTCGCACCCGGCCGCAACTACAAGGTCATGCTCGGCGGCGCGGCGGGCAATTCCCCCGTCGGCACCTTCCACATCGATTCCAGCAACGTCACCATCTCGCCCGAATCGCTCACGCTGCACACCGGCGAACGCCAGCAGCTCACCTTCACCGTCCCCAACGCCGCGCCTCCCGGCGGCCTGCTCCTCGATGTCACGACGGATGTCCCCGAGAGCGTCATCATGCCCGAGGTCATCGTGCCGGACGGGCAGACATCGGTCACGATCACGGTCGAGGGCGGCCAGCCCGGCAACGGCAGCCTCTTCCTCAAGGGCTACGACTCCGGCGAAGCCACGATCCCGGTCAGCGTCACGAAATAATCCCGCGCCCTGCGCGCGCTCCTCCGGCAGGGCGGGTCTCCGCCCCGTCCTTTTTATTTCGCGCCGCCAAACTCCAGCGTCACCACCACCGGCCGGTGATCGCTCGCCTCGGCCACGCCCGCCCCATCGTAAATCTTCGCCGCGCTCCCGCGCACGGAGTTCACGAGCCCCGGCGACACCAGGATGTGGTCGACTCGCGTGTAGTTGTCCTGCCGGCGATAGTTGTGTGTCCACGTCTCGCCGCGGGCATCCGTCGCCGGCACCAGCGCGGCGATCACCGTCTTCCCGCGCTCCAGGATCCGCTGCAGCGGCTTGCTCGCCTTGTCGTCGTTGAAGTCCCCCGCGATCACGAATCGCGCCCGCGCCGGGTCCGGAAATTCCTGCAGCACCGCATCACGGATCGCCACCGCCTCGCCCAACCGCCGCAGCGCCGACTGCGGATCATCCGGCCGGTCGGTGAACCGGCTTTTCAAATGCAGCGCGAAGATCGTCAGCTCGCCCTGCGCCGTGGCGGTGCGCACCTCCAGCAGACCGCGTTTCACCTTCTCGCGTCCGCCGAGATACGGAAATTGCAGCATCGTGTGCTGCACGACGCTCGTGAACGGCCGTCGCGACAGGATCGCGACGTGCCTCACCTCGTCCGGCCCCTCGAGCAGCATCGCATGCGGATAATCCAGCCCCTCCGCCTTCAAATCCCGTCGCAGTTCCTCGAGATACGGCGCCGTCCCCATTTCCTGCAGCACGAGCACGTCCGCATTCAGGCCATGGAGCACCCGCCGCAGCGCCGTCTTCTGCGCCTCCGGCTTCGGATATTCCTTCCGAAAGCCCTGTTCCGTCATGCGGTTCGTCGCATCGTAATTTTCCACGTTGTAGGTCGCGATCGTGAGCGTCTCGGCGCGAAGACCGGATTGGCAGAGAAAATTCAGCAGGAGCGCACAGAGGAAACGGCGCCCTGTTTGCCCGGTTGTCATCTCCGTTTCCTCCGCGTCTCCGGCGAGGTCAGGTCTTCACCAGCGCCGCCTCGCGCTCGACCAGCGTCGGGTGCGAGTAGAAAAACGCGCTGAACCACGGATGCGGCGTCAGGTTGCTCAGGTTTTTCTGCGCCAGCTTGCGCAGCGCGCCGACCATCGGCCCCGCGCCGCCCACCGCCTCGCGCGCGAACGCATCCGCCTCGTATTCGTGCCGGCGCGAAAGCAGGTTCAGGACCGGCGAAAACCAGAATGTCACCGCTCCGCTCAACAACCCGAAGAGCAGAAACGCCGGCGCCAGCTCCCCCGGCGGAAAGCCAAAGGCCGCGTTGAACCACGGGCTCCGCGCCAGCCACGCCACCACCGCGAAACCCGCGAACATCATCGCCGCCGACAGGGCCAGCATCTTCGGCACGTGCCCGCGCCGGTAGTGGCCGATCTCGTGCGCGAGCACCGCCTCCAGCTCCTCCGCCCCGAGCTGCGCGATCAGCGTGTCGAACAGCACGATCCGGCGGAACCGCCCGAAGCCGGTGAAAAACGCATTCGAGTGCGCCGAGCGCTTGCTGCCGTCCATCACCTCGATCGTCTTCGCGCGGAAGCCCGTCCGCTCGCCGAGCGCGAGCAGCCGCCCACGCAGTTCGCCCTCGGGCAGCGGCGCGAGCTTGTTGAACAGCGGCAGGATCAACTTCGGGTAGAGCACGAGCATCAGGAGTTGAAAACCGAACGTGATCGCGAAGCCCCACAGCCACCACGCGTCGCCCACCCAGCGAACGAGCGACAGCAGCACCCACAGCAGCGGGAAGCCGATCGCGAACACCAGCACCAGCCCCTTCAGCCGGTCGGTGAGCCACAGCCGCGGCGTAGTCTGGTTGAATCCGTATTTCGCCTCGACCCGGAAGTGCTCCCACCAATCGAACGGCAGCGAAGGAATCGACAGCAGCACTCCGGCAAACAGGATGAACAGCGTCCGCGTCCACCCCGCGTCCGGCGCGCCCCACGTGGTCGTGATCGCAAACAGCCACGGCAGCACGCCGCCGAACACGAAGAGCGCCAGCACCAGCGTGTCGAAAATCTCCGTCATCACCCCGAACCGCGACCGCGCCAGCGTGTAGGCCGCCGATTTTGCGTAAGTCGCCGGCTCCATGATCGCCGCCACCGCCGGCGGCGGCGCGGCCCTCCGCCGCCGCACCTCGGCCCGATTCAACGCCCCGAGAACGAGTTCCCCCGCGAGCCGCAAACCGAGCAGGGCCGCGACCACCAGCAACACGCCTGAAAT